>JAEKKI010000125.1 GCA_019510485.1 Catenulisporales bacterium | reverse complement strand
TGGCTGTTCACGCACATGGACCAGGTGGCGAACGCCCATATCGCCGGTCTGCTGTTCGGCCCGGGGCAGGAGGAACAGACCACGGTCGAGTCCGACGGCGGAAACCTGATCAGCAAGACCATCGCCTATCGCAACTCCGGTGGCACAGCGCTCAGATAGGCACCGGATCCGCAGTCGATCGGCCATCTCCTGCCGGTCGGGCCAGAGGGCTACCTCCGGCCCGACCGGGCCAGAACACCGTCGTCGCCCACGGCGCAGCACTGGGCATCGACGTGGAGGTCGTCAAGCGCACCACCGACGACCTCGGCTTCGTCCCCCCAGTGCGCGCGCCGCCGAATCCCCTCCAGAATCCGCGGCGCGCGCCGCCGCCGTCAAGGTCCCGCGACCGAATCAGCGCCGAAATTGCGCCGAACGTGAGCGTGTCGCAGAGCCCCGATCACCCAGCCTTCGCGATCCGGAACACCAACCCCAGATCCGCATCCGCCGCGATCGCCGCCTGCAACCGCTTCAGATCCAAAGGATCCTCCGCAGCCGGCACCGCCCCCTCGCCGAACTCCACCGCGAGCACCTCGTCCGCGATCATCGCCGCATGCTCGCGCACCGCCTCAGCGCTCTCGGCCCCCGACTCCGAACCCTCCGACACCGCCCACACCAGACTGATGCGATCCGCCACGTCCAACCCCGTCGCCTTGCGCGTCTCCTGCAAGAAGCGCACCACATCCCGCGCGAGCCCGGCGCGCCGCAGCGACGGCGTGACGTGCAGGTCGAGCGCGATGGTCTCGCCGCCGGCCGTGGCCACGGCCCAGCCCTCGCGCGGCGTCTCGGTCACGATGACCTCCTCGGGGGACACCGTCACCTCCTCGCCCTCGACCACCACCGTCGCCGAGCCCTGCGTCCGCAGGGAAGCGGCCAGCGTCGCCGCATCGGCCGCCGCGATCGCAGCGGCCACCAGCGGAGTGCGCTTGGCGAACCGCGCGCCCAGCGCCCGGAAGTTGCCCTTGGCGCTGTAGTCGATCAGGTCCCCGCCGGCATCGGCCAGCGGCGACGTCGTCAGCACGTTCAGCTCCTCCAGCAACTGCGCCCGCAGCTCCGGCGGCAGCGCGCCCCAGCCCGGCGCCCCCACCAGCGCCCGAGACAACGGCTGCCGCGTCTTCACGCCGGAGTCCGCGCGCGTGGCCCGCCCCAGCTCGACCAGGCGCCGTGTGAGCGCCATCTGCTCGGCCAGCGAAGCGTCGACGAGCCCGGCGTCCGCCACCGGCCACGAGGCCAGGTGCACCGACTCCGGCGCCGCGTCGTCCACCGAGCGCACCAAGTCCTGCCACACCCGCTCGGTGATGAACGGCACCATCGGCGCCATCAGCCGCGTCACCGTCTCCAGCGCCTCGTGCAGCGTCGCCAGCGCCGCCGGGTCGGCGTTCCAGAAGCGGCGGCGCGCGCGGCGGACGTACCAGTTGGACAGGTCGTCGACGAACGCTGAGAGCAGCTTGCCGACCTTCAGCGTGTCGAACTCGTCCATCGCCGCGGTGACCTCGCCGACCAGGACGTTGAGCTCGGAGAGCACCCACCGGTCCAAAGCCGGGCGCGAGGCGGCCGGCGGGTCGGCCCGCGACGGCGCCCAGCCGCCGGTGCGCCCGTACAGCGCCTGGAACGACACCGTGTTCCAGTACGTCAGCAGCGTCTTGCGCACCACCTCCTGGATGGTGGCGTACCCGACCCGGCGCGCCGACCACGGCGAGCCGCCGGCCAGCATGAACCACCGCAGCGCGTCGGCGCCGTGCTGGTCCATGAGCGGGATCGGCTCCAGGATGTTGCCCAGGTGCTTGGACATCTTGCGGCCGTCCTCGGCCAGGATGTGGCCCAGGCAGAGCACGTTCTTGTAGGACGACTTGTCGAACACCAGCGTGCCGACGGCCAGCAGCGAGTAGAACCAGCCGCGGGTCTGGTCGATGGCCTCGGCGATGAAATCGGCCGGGTAGGCCTGCTCGAACCGCTCCTTGGATCCCTCGGCATACGGGTAGCCGTACTGCGCGAACGGCATCGAGCCGGAGTCGTACCAGCCGTCGATGACCTCCGGCACCCGCGCGGCGGTCTTCGAGCACTGCGGGCACGGCAGCGTCACGTCGTCGACGAAGGGCCGGTGCGGGTCGAGGTTCGACAGATCCTGCCCGGCCAGCGAGCCGAGCTCCTGAAGCGAGCCGACGGCGGTCACGTGTCCGTCCTCGCACACCCACAGCGGCAGAGGCGTGCCCCAGTAGCGCTTGCGCGAGAGCGACCAGTCGATGTTGTTGTTCAGCCAGTCGCCGAACCGGCCGTACTTGACGTTGTCCGGGAACCAGTTGGTGGCGTCGTTCTCGCGCATCATCGCGTCCTTCAACGCGGTGGTGCGGATGTACCAGGCCGGCTGCGCGTAGTACAGCAGTGCGGTGTGGCAGCGCCAGCAGTGTGGATAGCTGTGCTCGTACTCCAGGTGCCGGAACAGCAGCCCGCGCTCGCGCAGGTCGCAGACCAGCACCTCGTCGGCCTTCTTGAAGAACACGCCGCCGACCATCGGCACCGACTCCTCGAAGGTGCCGTCGCCGCGGACCGGGTTCACCACCGGCAGGTCGTACTTCTTGCAGGTGGCCAGGTCGTCGGCGCCGAAGGCCGGGGCCTGGTGCACCAGCCCGGTGCCGTCCTCGGTGGTGACGTAGTCGGCCAGGACCACGAAGTGCGCGTCCGGGACCTCGACGAGTTCGAACGGGCGCTGATACGTCCAGCGCTCCATCTCAGAGCCCTTGAACGCCTCGCCGGTGGTCTCCCAGCCCTCGCCGAGGGCCTTGCCGACCAGGGGCTCGGCGACGACGACGCGCTCGTCCCCGTTCGTGGCCACGACGTAGGTGACGGATGGGTGCACCGCGACCGCGGTGTTCGAAACGAGCGTCCACGGCGTGGTCGTCGACACCAGCAGACACCAGCAGCGCGGTGTTCCCGGCCAGCGGGCCGGAGGTGAGCGGGAAGCGGACGTAGACCGAGGGATCGACGACCGTCTCATAACCCTGCGCCAGCTCGTGGTCGGACAGGCCGGTGCCGCAGCGCGGACAGTACGGCGCCACCCGGTGGTCCTGCACCAGCAGGCCCTTGTCGAAGATCTGCTTCAGCGACCACCAGACGGACTCGACGTAGGACGGGTTCATCGTCCAGTACGCCTCGTCCATGTTGACCCAGTAGCCCATGCGCTCGGTGAGCTTCTCGAACTGGTCCACGTGCCGGCGCACCGACTCGCGGCACTTGGCGTTGAACTCGGCGATGCCGTACGCCTCGATGTCCTGCTTGTTGCTGAACCCGAGTTCGGCCTCCACCGCGAGCTCCACCGGCAGGCCGTGGCAGTCCCAGCCGGCCTTGCGGTCCACGCGGTGGCCCTGCATGGTCTTGAAGCGCGGGAAGACGTCCTTGAAGACCCGGGCCTCGACGTGGTGGGTGCCGGGGCGGCCGTTGGCGGTGGGCGGGCCCTCGTAGAAGGTCCAGCGCGGGGCGTCCTCGGTGGCCCGCAGGCTCTTGGCGAAGATGTCGGCGCCGCGCCAGAAGTCGATGATCTCGGCGTCCATGGCCGGGAGATCGAGTTGGGCGCTGACGGGGCGGTACAGCCTGTCGGCCATTGCGCGGTGCCTTTCTTCGTCGAAGTCTTCGAAACCGACGAAGGGACGACGCCGGCACTCTGTCTTCCAGAGCCCCGGTACCGCGGTACCACCCTCCTTGACATACCATTCACGACGATATGTCCACTTCATTGCGTATCCGGCCGGTTCTACTCAGACCTGGAAGGTCCTTTCTTCCGGCGGCTCGGGGGTGATTTTCACACGGGGTCCGCCTCCGGGCTCACACCGTCCCCGGATCGCTCGTGGCTTCGCCGCCGCGCTACTCGTCCCGTCGCTGCCTGCTCGGGTACTCGTGTCATTGTAAGCGGTATGGAAGAGGTCCGGATTCCAATTCGCGTCAAGCCCGGCAGCTCGCGGATCCGGGTCGGCGGGCGCCACGGCGAACAGGCGCTGATCGTGGCGGTGAGCGCCAAGGCGGTCGACGGCGCGGCGACCGAGGCGGCGCTGCGGGCGGTCGCGGACGCGCTGGGAATCTCGCGACGCTCAGTGGTGTTGATCACTGGCACGACTTCTCGGGACAAGGTCGTAGGGGTTTCCACGGAGGCCCCCGACGAGGTGCGCGAACTGGTGCGCGGCCTGCTCGGTTGACGGGCCGACCTGCGGCGACGTCCGGCCGGCCGGCCACCCCGCACCGGGTTAGCCCGAATGAGTGAATGTTCGGTGTGCGTGTGTTCGACGGGAACTGGTGGGCGGGTTGGGACGTTTCTCCCCTCACGAAGCGTGATTAGCGGGGGCCCGGCGTGGGCACGCTACACGTCGCGTGTGAGTTGGGGGCGGACCGGTTTTCACGCTCGGTTCCAGTGAACTGCGCCGCCACGTCAGAGAGCGAGGATGACGGCCGTGACGACGAGTAGGGCGAAGGCATCAGAGGCGGCCGCGGGGGCCACGCACGCCGCGAAGACCGCGGCCAAGGCCGCGCCGAACAGGGGCGGTGCCGCGGCCGGCGCTGCGTCGAACAGGGGCCAAGCCGCGCCCAAGCCGACTCGCGCCGCGACGGGGGCCACGGCCTCCCCGCCGAACCGCCGCTCCAGCGCCACAGAGGCGCGGCGGCCGGCGAGCGGGCCGGCCGCTTCGGTTTCCGGGACGAAGAAGGAGACTCCCATGACGGTCGCAGACGTGACCGAACCGGTCACGGCGGGCGTCGGCGGACTGCCGCCGTACCGCTCGGGCGAGGACCCGTGGACCGCCGACGAGGTGGCCGAGCTGCAGGCCGAGCTCGAAGGCGACGCCGCCCGGCTGCACCGGGAGATCGGCCTGGCCGAGACCGGCATCGCCGACCTGCTCCGGGACTCCGGCGAGGGCGCCGGCGACGACCAGGCGGACGCCGGCACCAAGAACTTCGAGCGCGAGCACGAGATGTCGATAGCGAACAACGCGCGCGAGATGCTCCAGCAGACCGAGCGCGCGCTCGCGCGGCTGGCGGCCGGGACCTACGGCGTCTGCGAGTCCTGCGGCGAGCCGGTGGGCAAGTACCGCCTGCAGGCGTTCCCGCGCGCCACGCTGTGCATGCCCTGCAAGCAGAAGCAGGAGCGGCGCTAGCGGTCGCACCGAAGGCGGACGGCCCGGCGGCCCGGCGGGTGCGCCGGGCCGCGCCTACCGATCTTCGTGCTTCGGTCGCGGGCGGGCCGAAGGTAGGGTGTGCGCGTGGCTTCAGAAGTGCGTACGGGATCAGAGGCGGCCGAGGAATCGGCGTTGGATGACGGGTCGGCCGAGGTGTCCGATGGCCGGGTGTCCCATGGCGGGGTGTCCGGTGCCGAGTCGTCCGGTGCCGAGTCGTCCGATGTCGGGGAGTCCGATGTCGGGGAGTCCGGTGTCGGGGAATCCGAGGCGGACGTGAGCGCGGAGACTGCCGCGCCGGCCGAGTCCGACGCCCCCGCCGTCCGGAAGCCGCGCCGCGTACCGGTCCTGATCGGGATCGCCGCCCTGGCGCTGACCATCGACGTGGTGAGCAAGCTGCTGGTGGTCCAGCACCTGGAGAACCACGCTCCGATCCGCCTGTTCGGCGGCGCCATGTATCTCAACCTCTACCGAAACTCCGGCGCGGCGTTCTCCATCGGCGAGGGCCAGACCTGGGTCTTCACGCTAATCGCCGCCGCCGTGGTGTTCGTGATCCTGCGCGTGTCGCGCAATCTGCGCTCGCTGCCGTGGGCCTGCGCGCTCGGGCTCCTGCTCGGCGGCGCGCTCGGCAACCTGTCCGACCGGATCTTCCGGGAGCCCGGGCTGTTCCGCGGGCATGTGGTGGACTTCCTGCAGTTCCACACCTTCCCGGTGGTGAACTACGACTTCCCGGTGTTCAACCTCGCCGACTCCGCGATCGTGACCGGCGGCTGCCTGATGGTGCTGCTGTCGTTCCTCGGCATGCAGCCGGACGGTACCCGGCACCGCGACAAGGAAGCGTGATCGGGAGTTCCTCCGCTGGGCGGATAATGGGGCGCATGTCTGATCTCCGCAGCCTCCCCATCCCGGACGGCCTGGAGGGCGAGCGCCTCGACGCCGCCCTGGCCCGCATGTTCGGCCTGTCGCGCACCCGCGCCGCCGAGCTGGCCGCCGCCGGGCTGGTGCGGGTGGACGGCGCCGAGGCCGGGAAGTCCGACCGGGTGCGCGGCGGGGCCTGGCTGGAGATCGAGCTGCCGCCGGCCGTCGATCCGGTGGCGGTGAAGGCCGAGGCCGTCGAGGGCATGCGGATCGTGCACGACGACGAGGACATCGTGGTGATCGACAAGCCGGTCGGCGTGGCCGCGCATCCGAGCCCGGGCTGGCTGGGCCCGACCGTGGTCGGCGGCCTGGCGGCGGCCGGGTACCGGATCTCGACGTCGGGGGCGTCCGAGCGGCAGGGCGTGGTGCACCGGCTGGACGTCGGAACCAGCGGCCTGATGGTCGTCGCGAAGTCCGAGCGCGCGTACTCACTGCTCAAGCAGGCGTTCCGGGACCGGACCGTGGACAAGCGCTACCACACGCTCGTGCAGGGCCATCCGGATCCGATGCGCGGCACGGTGGACGCCCCGATCGGCCGGCATCCGCACCACGACTACAAGTTCGCCGTGATCAGGGACGGCAAGGACAGCATCACGCATTACGAGACGGTCGAGGCCTACCGCGCCGCGACGCTGCTCGCGATCAAGCTGGAGACCGGCCGCACCCACCAGATCCGCGTGCACATGGCGGCGCTGCGCCATCCCTGCGTCGGCGACCTGCAGTACGGTGCCGACCCGAAGCTCGCCGAACGGCTGGGTCTGGGACGGCAGTGGCTGCACGCGGTGAGCCTCGGGTTCGACCATCCCGGGACGGGGGAGTGGGTGCGGTTCGAGAGTCCATACTCTGACGATCTGCAGGCCGCGCTGGATCAGGTCGCGGCAGTGAGCTGACGAGCCGGGCAGGCAACGCGAGCCCACCGGAGGAGCCGGTCAGTCCGCCCGCCCGACAGCCGCCGTCACCGCCCCCGTCAGCCGCACCAGATCCGCCGGCGCCAGCTCGATCTCCATCCCGCGCTTGCCCGCCGAGCAGAACACCGTGTCGAACAGCAGCGCGGTCTCGTCGATCACGGTCGGCAGCTGCTTGCGCTGCCCCAGCGGCGACACGCCGCCGAGCACGTACCCGGTGGTCCGCGTGACCGCCGCCGGATCGGCCATCGCCGCCTTCTTCCCGCCGACGGCCCCGGCCAGCGCCTTCAGGTCCAGGCTCCCGGCGACCGGGACCACCGCCACCGTCAGCGTGCCGTCGACCTCGGCGACCAGCGTCTTGAACACCCGCTCCGGCTCGACGCCCATCAGATCGGCGGCCTCCCTGCCATAGGAGGCGGCCGAGGGATCGTGGTCGTAGGTGTGCACCGTGAAGTCCGTGCCGTCGCGGGTCAACACGGCGGTCGCCGGGGTGCCGCTGGCCTGACGGTTCTTGCCTGCCATGGGGGCAATGGTGCCAGAGCCCGTACCCGTCCGACCCTCCCGGCTGCCATGTCCGGCCCCGGCATGAAAAGCTGATGGACGATGAACGACCAGACTTCGCCGACTGCCGGTGGGCAGGGCCCGGGTTCCTCGCCGTGGCAGAACCCCTTCCAGGAACCGCAGGGCGCGCAGGGGCTGCCGGGGGTGCCGCGGTTCGGCGACGGCCGGCCGCCGCGGCCGACGGTCCGCTCGCTACTGCACACCTGGCGTTCCGACCTGCTCGCGGCGGCCATCCTGCTGATGACCGGCACGGCGCTGGGCCTGCTGGCGGGCCTGGCCTGGTACCGCTTCGCGCCCACGGTCTGGCTGAGCCTGCCCGCGGACGCGGTCTCGCAGGTGAAGGCCAACGTCGACCAGTCCGCGCTGCTGGTCGCCCCGGAGTCGAAGGGCATCGCCAGCGTCGACGGCTACTACTTCATGGTCACCGCCGCCGTCGGGCTGCTGCTCGGCGTCCTCGGGTTCTGGCTCGGGCGGCGCGGGCTGCTCGGCGACGCGGACGCGGGCGGGGAGCGGGACGGCGCGGGCGTCGGAGCGTGGGCCGGGGTGCTGCTCGGCGGGCTGGCCGCCTCGACGCTGGCCGCCGCGCTGGGGCACTGGATCTCGCTGCCGGAGCCGCTGACCCTGCTGCGCGACATCGCCGCCGGGCACTCCTTCCACGCCCCGGTCGCCCTGCACGCCCAGGGTCTTTACTTGGTGGCGCCGCTGCTCGGCATGGTGCTGTTCCTGGCGTTGACGGCGGCCTTCACCAAGCCCGCGCCGTCGCCGTGGCAGCCGTACGAGCAGCGCGCGCCGATGTTCTTCTCCTCCGAGAATGCCTACGGCTTCCCCGCCGACGGCGGCAAAAGCGGAAACAGCGGCAACGGCAAGCCCGGGTCCGAGACGGAGGGGACGACTCCCGGGAACCCGCCCGGCAGCACCCCGCGCCAGGCCGGTCCGCCGCGGAACTGAGGCTGGTCGTGCGCGCGGCGGTGCGGGCTGACGCCGGGCTAGCGCCGCCGCCGCAGCAGATCCACCGCCGGCAGCGACGGCAGGTTCTTCAAGATCCCGGTCTCGCGCCGCAGGATCTTCGCCTCCGCGCGCAGCCGCTCCGAAGTGGTCTCCGTCATCAGCAGCCGCTGCTTCTCGTACACGTCCAGCACCGTCGCCGCGCCGATCAGATACGACAGCACCGTCGGATCCTCCGGCAGCTCCGGCATCGCCCCGACCTGCACGCCGCGCAGCTCCGACAGCGCCGCCTGGTACTTGCGGAACAGTGCGGTCAGGCTCGGCGCCAGCACCTCGGAGTCGGCGCCGGCGACCTCGTCCAGCAGCTCCACCTCGCCGCGCGCGTACGGCCCGTCCTCGTCGAAGGACTCCAGCCGGAACCGGTGCACACCGGTCGTGGTGATGTCGAACCGGCCGTCCTCGTACTCCACGATCGAGTCGATCTCGGCGGTGCAGCCCACGTCGTACAGCGCGGTGATGTTGCCGGCGCCCACCTCGTGGCCGTCCTTGATGGCCAGGACGCCGAACCGCCGCGGGGCGCCCTCCGGCAGCCCCGACAGGTCGCGCACCAGCTGCCGGTAGCGGTGCTCGAAGATGTGCAGGGGCAGCACCACGCCCGGGAAGAGCACGCTTCCGAGGGGGAACAGCGGCAGCTCTGTCGTCACAGGGCCAATCTAGTCGTACCGGCCCGGCGGCTGCCCATTCTGCGGACCGCGCCCGTCCGTGCCTGCCCGCGGAACTACAATCGGTGACGTGATCACTCGCATCGACCTGCGCGGCCGCGACCTGGAAGCGTCACGCCCTTCTACGGAGCAGACCGATCCCCGGGCCCTGGTGCCCCGGGCCGAGCTGGACGTGGAGGCGGCGCTGGCCGCCGTCCGGCCGATCGTCGAGGACGTCCGCCATCGCGGCGAGGCGGCGCTGATCGAGCTGGCGGCGAAGTTCGACGGCGTGCGGCTGACCGCCGCCCGGGTGCCGGAATCCGCGCTCGGCGAGGCCCTCGACGGCCTGGACCCGCAGGTCAGGGCGGCGCTGGAGGAGTCGATCCGGCGCGCGCGCAAGGTGCACCGGGACCAGCGGCGCACCGACACCACCACCCGGGTGGTCGACGGCGGCACGGTCACCGAGCGCTGGGTGCCGGTGGACCGGGTCGGGCTCTACGTCCCCGGCGGCCGCGCCGTGTATCCGTCGTCCGTGGTGATGAACGTCGTGCCGGCACAGGAGGCCGGGGTCGGGTCGCTGGCCGTGGCCTCGCCGCCGCAGAAGGAGTTCGGCGGGCTGCCGCACCCCACGATCCTGGCCGCATGTGCACTCCTGGGAGTGAACGAGGTCTACGCCGTCGGCGGCGCGCAGGCCGTGGCGATGTTCGCCTACGGCTACCGCGACGCGTCCGGGAACGTCGTCTGCCGCCGCGCCGACCTGGTCACCGGCCCCGGCAACATCTACGTCGTCGCCGCCAAGCGGCTGCTCAAGGGCGTCATCGGCATCGACGCCGAGGCCGGGCCGACCGAGATCATGGTGGTCGCCGACGAGACCGCGGACCCCGGGATCGTGGCCGCCGACCTGATCAGCCAGGCCGAGCACGACCCGCAGGCCGCCGCGGTGCTGGTCACGGACTCCGAGGAACTGGCCGGCGACGTGGTGAAGGAGCTCGAACAGTCGGCGATCGTGCTGGTCGACGACATCGACGCGGCGCTGGTCGTCGCCAACGGCTACGCCGCCGAGCACCTGGAGATCCAGACCCGGGACTCGGCCGCGGACGCGGCGAAGGTGCGCAACGCCGGCGCGGTGTTCGTCGGCGCGTTCGCCCCGGTGAGCCTGGGCGACTACCTGGCCGGGTCCAACCACGTGCTGCCGACCGGCGGCTGCGCCTGCCACAGCTCGGGGCTGTCGGTGCAGAGCTTCCTGCGCGGCATCCACGTCGTGGACTACACACGCGAGGCGCTCGCGGAGGCCTCCGAGCTGGTGGTGGCGCTGGCCAACGCCGAGGACCTGCCGGCGCACGGCGAGGCCGTGACGGCCCGGTTCGAGGACCGGCGCACGGACCGGGAGGCGTGAGCGTGGACTACCGCGACCTGCCGATCCGCGACGATCTCCGAGGGCTGACGCCGTATGGCGCCCCGCAGATCGACGTGCCGTATCCGCTGAACACGAACGAGAACCCTTATGGCCCGCCGGCCGAGCTGGTGGCGGACCTGGCCCGGGCGGTCACCGAGGCGGCGACCACGCTCAACCGGTACCCCGACCGCGATGCCACCGAGCTGCGCAAGGACCTGGCCGACTACCTCGCCCACGGCCTGACCGCGCAGAACCTGTGGGCCGCCAACGGCTCCAACGAGGTCCTCCAGCAGATCCTCCAGGTCTTCGGCGGCCCGGGGCGCAGCGCCATCGGCTTCGAGCCCTCCTATTCGATGCACCGCCTCATCGCCCTGGCCACCGCCACCGAGTGGATCTCCGGCCTGCGCGAAGGCGACTACACGCTGGACTCGGCGAAGGCGATCGCCGCGATCGAGCAGCAGCGCCCGAACATCGTGTTCCTCACCTCGCCGAACAACCCGACCGGCACGGCGATGGACCTCGACGTGATCCGCGCCGTGCTCAAGGCCGCCGACGGCGTCGAGGCGATGGTGGTCGTGGACGAGGCCTACTTCGAGTTCGCCCGGCCCGGCACACCGTCGGCACTGACTCTGCTGCCTGAAAACCCCCGCCTGATCGTCACCCGCACCATGTCGAAGGCGTTCGCCATGGCCGGAGCGCGTGTCGGCTACCTCGCCGCCGACCCCGCGGTGATCGACGCGCTGCTGCTGGTGCGGCTGCCCTACCACCTCTCAGCGCTGACGCAGGCCGCGGCCCGCACCGCGCTGAAGCACGTGACCGCGCTGCTGGGCACCGTGGACGCGGTGAAGGCCCAGCGCGACCGGATCGTCGAGGAGCTGACCGCGCTCGGTTTGCCCGTGGTGCCCTCCGACGCCAACTTCGTGTTCTTCGAAGTCCCCGGCGGCGACCAGAAGGCGCTGTGGGAGAAGCTGCTCACGCACGGCGTCCTGATCCGCGACGTCGGCATCCCCGGCATGCTGCGGGTGACCGCCGGGACCGAACCCGAGACGACGGCGTTCCTGGACGCCTTGAAGGAGTGTCTTTGATGGGCCGCATCGGCAGGGTGGAGCGCACGACCGGTGAGACCGGCGTGCTGGTGGAAGTGGACCTGGACGGCACCGGCGAGGCCGCGATCTCCACCGGCGTCGGGTTCTTCGACCACATGCTCCACCAACTGGCCAAGCACGGCCTGTTCGACCTCACCGTGAAGACCGAGGGCGACCTGCACATCGACGGCCACCACACGATCGAGGACACGTCCCTGGCCCTGGGCGCGGCGTTCCGCGAGGCGCTGGGCACCAAGGCCGGGCTGCGCCGGTTCGCCGACGCCCGGGTGCCGCTGGACGAGACGCTCGCCGAGGTCGTCGTCGACCTGTCCGGGCGGCCCTACCTGGTGCACGAGATGCCGGCGAATCTGGCGCCGATGATCGGCGACTTCGACACCGAGCTGACCCGGCACATCTTCGAGTCCTTCGTCGCGCAGGCCCAGATCTGCCTGCACATCCGGGTCCCCTACGGCCGCATCGCCCACCACGTGGTCGAGGCCCAGTTCAAGGCCCTGGCCCGGGCGCTGCGGGAGGCGTGCAGCCCGGACCCCAGAGTGAGCGGTATTCCGAGCACGAAGGGTGTCCTGTAGCCATGACCAGCAGTTACGCCGCCGCGGGGCTGTTGTTCCTCGGCCTGTTCCTCCTCGGCGGGTCCTACTCGCTGTTCAAGCAGGCGGCCGGGAACGGCGGCATGCGCGTCATGTCCCTGATGCTGGTGCTGTGCGCGGGCATCTCGATCGCGGCCGGGGTGATGCGCTGGTGACCCGGCCCTCCGTGGTGGTCCTGGACTACGGCTCCGGCAACATCCGCTCCGCCGAGCGGGCCCTGGAGCGGGCCGGCGCCGAGGTCACGGTCTCGGCCGACTTCGACGCCGCCTTGAACGCCGACGGCCTGTTCGTGCCCGGCGTGGGTGCGTACGAGGCTTGCATGAACGGCCTGAAGTCCGTGCGCGGTGACCGGATCATCGGGCGCCGGCTGGCCGGCGGCCGCCCGGTGCTGGGGATCTGCGTCGGCATGCAGATCCTGTTCGAGCGCGGGGTCGAGCACGGCGTGGTCACCGAGGGCTGCGGCGAGTGGCCCGGGACCGTGGAGCGCCTGGACGCCCCGATCATCCCGCACATGGGCTGGAACACGCTCGACGTGCCCGCGGGCTCCCGGCTGTTCGCCGGCCTGGACGCCGACACCCGCTTCTACTTCGTGCACTCCTACGCGGTGCGCAAGTGGGAGCTGACCGACACCGGACGCCTGGCGGCGCCGCTGGTCACCTGGGCCACCCACGGCGAGCCGTTCGTCGCGGCGGTCGAGAACGGCCCGCTGTCGGCGACCCAGTTCCACCCGGAGAAGTCCGGGGACGCCGGCGCCCACGTGCTCGAAAACTGGCTGAAACAGCTACCCTGACCCTTTTCCTCCCCGTTGCCGGCCCCGGCCGGCAGTACCCGTTCCCGCCGAACGGGCCGACCGAACAAGGATCCTGATGCCCGGCTACCTCGAACTCCTCCCCGCCGTCGACGTCGCCGACGGCCAGGCCGTCCGGCTGGTCCAGGGCGCGGCGGGCTCGGAGACCTCCTACGGCGACCCGCTCACGGCGGCCCTGGCCTGGCAGAGCGCCGGCGCCGAGTGGATCCACCTGGTGGACCTGGACGCCGCCTTCGGCCGCGGCTCCAACGCCGAGCTGCTGGCCGAGGTGGTGGGCAAGCTCGACGTGCGGGTGGAGCTCTCCGGCGGCATCCGCGACGACGAGTCGCTGAACCGCGCGCTGGCCACCGGCTGCCGGCGCGTCAACCTCGGCACCGCCGCGCTGGAGGCCCCGGACTGGGTCCGGGCCGCGATCGCCGAGCACGGCGACCGGATCGCCGTCGGCCTGGACGTGCGCGGCACCACACTGTCCGCGCGCGGCTGGACCCAGGACGGCGGCGAGCTGTTCGACGTCCTGGCCCGCCTGGACGCCGACGGCTGCGCCCGCTACGTCGTCACCGACGTGCACCGCGACGGCACCCTCACCGGCCCCAACCTGGAGCTGCTGCGCAGCGTCTGCGCGGCCACCGACCGGCCGGTCGTGGCCTCCGGCGGCGTGTCCTCACTCGACGACCTCGCGGCGCTGGCCACGCTGGTGCCGATCGGGGTCGAGGGCGCTATCGTCGGCAAGGCGCTCTACGCGGGCGCGTTCACGCTTGAAGCAGCCCTCGAACTCACCAGGAGCGCGCAGAGATGAGCGACGTCCAGCGGATCGGCACGGACGGGCCCTGGGAGGCCCGGTACGGATACTCCCGTGTGGTGGTCGCCGGCCCGCACGCCTGGGTGGCCGGCTGCACCGCCACCGTCGGCGGCATGGTGAAGGGCAACGGCGACCCCTACACCCAGATGAAGGTCGCGCTGGACACCGCGGGCAAGGCGCTGCGGCCGGGTTCGAGCTGCGCGACGTGGTGCGGACCCGCTGGTACGTGGTCCACGCCCGCGACATCGACGAGGTCGGGCGGGCCCACGGCGAGGTCTTCGCCGAGCACCGGCCGGCCGCCACCGCGCTGGTGGTCTCCGGGCTCACCGACCCCGGGATGCTGGTGGAGGTCGAGCTGGACGCCTACCGCGCCGACCGCGCGTAGTACGAGCCGGCCCTGAGACCGCAGTACGAGCCCTGAGACCGCAGTACGAACCGCGACAAGGAGCAGCAGGTGAGCACCGCCGCCCCCGGCCGACTGGCCGTCCGCGTCATCCCGTGCCTGGACGTCGACGCCGGACGCGTGGTGAAGGGCGTGAACTTCGAGAACCTGCGCGACGCCGGCGACCCGGTGGAGCTGGCCCGCGCCTACGACGCCGCCGGCGCCGACGAGCTGACCTTCCTGGACGTCACCGCCTCCTCCGACGCCCGCGCCACCGTCTACGACGTCGTCGGCCGCACCGCCGACCAGGTGTTCATCCCGCTGACCGTCGGCGGCGGCGTCCGCTCGGCCGAGGACGTGAACCGGCTGCTGCGCGCCGGCGCGGACAAGGTCGGCGTCAACACCGCCGCCGTCACCCGGCCCGAGCTCATCGCCGAGATCGCCGACCGGTTCGGCAACCAGGTGCTGGTGCTGTCCGTCGACGCGCGCCGCTGCCCCGAGGGCGTCGCCACCGACTCCGGCTACGAAGTCACCACCCACGGCGGCCGCCGCTCCACCGGCATCGACGCCGTGGCCTGGGCGGCGCGCGCCGCCGAGCTCGGCGCCGGTGAGATCCTGCTGAACTCCATCGACGCCGACGGCATGAAGCAGGGCTTCGACCTGCAGATGCTGGCGGCGGTGCGGGCGGCCGTCACGGTGCCGCTGATCGCCTCCGGCGGCGCCGGCGCCGTGGGCCACTTCGCCCCGGCGGTCGGCGCCGGCGCGGACGCGGTGCTGGCCGCGTCGGTGTTCCACTTCGGCGACGTGGCGATCGGCGAGGTGAAGGCCTCGCTGCGGGAGGCCGGGTACCCGGTGCGGTGACAACGCGGCGGACCCGGAGCCGCTCCGGCGGGCGCTGTTCGAGTCCAGCCTCGGCCGCGTCGCGCCATAGCCAGGGACGCCGGTCCCGGTCACTGCCGAGCAGTGGATGCACGGGCGTTCAGCGCAGGGGCAGCGACTGACCACCGTGCCATCGGGTCAACACCGCCTCGTGCCCGGTCTGTTCTCCGGTGTCGGCGTCGATGCGGAACCGCCCGAACACGGTGGTGATGTCGAGCGCCGCCACGGCACGCCACAAGCCGTCCGGCGCCGCCATGGCCGCCTGAGCGATCACACCGGCCGCGTACGCCTGCACTGCCGGGTAGTCCGGCGCGCCGCCATATCGGGCGTCCCAGGCTTCCAGGCACGCCGCCTCAGTCATCCCCGCGTCCACAGCCCTGCCGGTACCCGGTGCCCACTGCCCGACGCCGTAGATGCCTTCAGGGTCTCCGACGTCCTGAGCGAAGGAGGCGACCGCTGCGGCGACGCTGCACAGGTACCGGGGTGGGTTCGGCAGAGCACGGGCAGCGCGCACGGTGGCTACGTCGTCCTCGTACACCCCGGCGGACAAAAGATCCCACGGCCTGGCCGGCGGATTGTCCAGGTCCAGCGGCGCGACGGTGATACCGGCCGCCTGCGCCGTCGCCGCACCGCCGTCGGTCACATCACGGCCGAACGCACCGCGCCCCGCTGCGGTATAGAGCGGGCCTCCTCCGAGTTCCACTAACCGCTGGATGAACGGCTCGGCATATCGGCGCGCCGGAGTCAGCACGTTCACGACCCGACCAGGATGGGACAGTGCACCACCGGACCCGCCGTGGTTGAACAGCAGTCGGCCGGCTCGCTCAGCGATGGGGATGGCCGCACGCATCAGCACCGTGGAGTACGGCCCGAACAGCAGGTCCACCGTGGGCGCGAGGGTCGTCAGGCGCTTAGCGAGGACCGCCGGTTCGCTCTCGTCATCCAAGACGGTCAGCTCGGCACCGGTCGTATCAGCCCACAGTCGCAGCCCGTTCGCTGCTTGAGTCCCGAACGGGGCGAACCGTCCTGTCAATGACAGGCACGCCCCGGCCCTCACAGCGTGACCCGGAAGCGCCAGCGGTGCCGGGACGAGTCGGCGATCTCCTCCTGGACGAACACCGGCATCTCGGACTCGTCCATGAATGCGGTGACGTCGCAGGGCGCCAGGCCGCCGGCGAGCAGCGCAGCACGCAGATCATTCAAGATCGTCTCGTGCTTGTGCACCACCGTACCCACGTTCGTCACGATAGCGCGAAGGCAACTTGGAAGTCGGCTATCGAGCCACCATCAGCCCTCTGCGTCAATGGGGAACCATCGTCATCGCCGAGGAGTCACCGGGCGGAACGCCACGAAGAAGTCGGCCAAGTCCGGACCGTTACCGGACCGCCGCGCGGACTGACAGCGCCTCGGCCGCCGTGCTGCACGCGCACGCGCGCGTCCACCCTGGCTGTCGTCCGGAAGCCGGGCGCTCGGGGTGGTCCACCGCGGCGCCGTTCGAACAGTTCCTGGACCCGCGCGGGCCGGTAACACCCCATCATCCGGAATGGGTTTTACCTCCCGGGGTGTTGTCCGCCATTGTGTATCCGGGTAGGGAGTCGCAATAAGGGCGGGTGGAGTTGAGTACGGAGAGTTTGCAGTCGACCGCGGGCACGCAGAAGTCCATCCTCAGGCGTGGTTTCGGCCTGCTCGTCATCGGCATCCGCACCGAGCCGCGGGTCTTCGCCGCGGCGGTCACCGGTAGCGCCGTCTACGGGATCATGACCGTCGGATCGGCGTGGGCCGTCGGCTGGGCCACCGACCACGTGGTGCTGCCGGCCTTCCACGACGACAAGGTTCCGGCCGGGGCCACCGCCGCCGGCGGCCTGCTGATCCTCGGCGTGGCGCTGGCCAAGGTCCTGGGCATCATCGGCCGCCGGCTGCTGGCCGGCGTCATGCAGTTCCGGCTCCAGGCCCGCTATCGCGCCGCGGTCACCCAGCGCTACCTCCAGCTCCCGCTGTCCTGGCACCGCCGCCACCCCACCGGCCAGCTGCTGTCCAACGCCGGGTCCGACGTCGAGATGACCTGGCAGTTCATCGCGCCGCTGCCGATGTCGCTGGGCGTGCTGATCATGATGGTCGCCGCGCTGGTCTCGATGGTCCTCACCGACCCGGTGCTGGCGGTCATCGGCTTCCTGCTGTTCCCGGCGATCATCGTGCTGAACACCGTCTACCAGCGCTACGCCGCGCCGCGCCTGGCCGCCGCGCAGGAACAGCGCGCCGGCGTGGCCGAGATCGCGCACGAGTCCTTCGACGGCGGCCTGGTCGTCAAGACGCTGGGCCGCGAGGAGGCCGAGACGGCCCGCTTCGCCGTGGCCGCCGACCGGCTGCGGGACGCCAACATCGCCGCCGGCCGGGCCCGGGCGTTCTTCGACCCGGCGCTGGAGGCGGTGCCGAACCTCGGGGTGCTGGTCGCGCTGCTGGTCGGCACCTCCCGGGTGGCGTCCGGGGCGATCCAGCCCGGGCAGGTCGTGCAGATCGCCTATCTGATCACGCTGCTCGCCTTCCCGCTGCGCGCCATCGGCTGGGTGCTCGGCGAGCTGCCGCGCGCCGTCGTCGGCTATGAGCGGGTCAAGGCCGTGCTCGACGCGCGCGGGGACATGGAGTTCGGGACGCGCCGAGCCCGTGCCGTCGAAGCCGGTGCCGAGACCGAGACCGAGACCGAGGCCGAGGCCGGGACCGGAGCGGACGGCGCCGCGACCGTCGGCCTGGAGCACGTCAGCTTCGGCTACGACGGCCAGGCGATCCTGCGGGACGTCGACCTGACCCTGCGCCCGGGCGCCACGGTGGCCCTGGTCGGCCCGACGGGAGCCGGCAAGTCCACGCTGACCTCCCTGCTGGCCCGCCTGGCCGACCCCACCGCCGGCACCGTGCGCCTGGACGGCACCGACGTGCGCGAGTTCGCCCGCGGCGAGATCTCGGCGCAGGTGGCGCTGGTGCCGCAGCAGACGTTCCTGTTCCAGGACAGCATCCGCGACAACGTCCGCCTGGACCGCGACGCCGACGACGAGCAGATCTGGGCCGCGCTGCGGCTGGCCCAGGCCGAGCGGTTCGTCAAACGGCTGCCCGGGGGGCTGGACGCGGTCATCGGCGAGCGCGGCGCGACCCTGTCCGGCGGCCAGCGGCAGCGGCTGGCGCTGGCCAGGGCCCTGATCCGCCGGCCTCGGCTGCTGATCCTGGACGACTGCACGGCCAGCGTCGACCCGCAGGTGGAGGCGGCGATCCTGAGCGGGCTCCGCGAGGCCGCCGGCGAAGGCACCCTGGCCTCGACCGTGCTGGTGGTCGCCTATCGCAAGGCGACGATCGCGCTGGCCGACGAGGTCGTGTATCTGGAACACGGCCGGATCATGGATCAGGGCACGCACACCGAATTGGTCGAGCGCTGCGACGGCTACCGCGAGCTGATCACGGCCTACGAGCGGGACCACGACGAGCGCGCGGACGCTGAGCGGGCCGCCGAGGACGGTGACGAAGCCGGCAGCGACGAACCCGGCAGCGACGAACCCCGCATCGCCGAACCGCGCGACGGAGAGCTGCAGGAGGCCGGCCGATGACCACCGCCACCGTCGATCCCAAGGCCGGGTCGAAGACCGACTCCCCGGCCGGCGGCTACCGACTCCCCGAAGCCACCGACGGCGGCTACGCCGTTCTGCGCCGCGGGCTGCGCCTGGCACCGGAGTTCACCAAGGGCCTCGGCGTCACGATCGCCCTCGCGCTGGTGTCCACCGTCGGCCGCCTCGTGATCCCGCTGACCGTCCAGCAGACCCTGGACCGCGGCATCCTCGCCAAGGGCGGCCCCGACTACGGCGTGGTGCGCACGATGGTCGCGCTCAGCGCCGTGGCCGTGCTGATCACGGCGCTGTCGGCGTACCTGATGAACGTGCGGCTCTACACCACCAGCGAGCGCGGGCTGTCCGCGGTGCGCGCCAAGGCGTTCCGGCACGTCCACGACCTGTCGATGCTGCACCAGCAGTCCGAGCAGCGCGGCGCCCTGGTGAGCCGGGTGACCAGCGACATCGACACCGTCACGGTGTTCATCCAGCAGGGCGGCATGTTCCTGTTCATCGCCGCGGCCCAGGTGCTGATCGTCACCATCGTCATGGCCCTGTATTCCTGGCAGCTGACGCTGTTCGTGTGGGCGTGCTTCGTGCCGATGTTCCTCATCATGCGGCGGATCCAGGCCCGCACCGGCCGTGCGTACGGCAAGGTGCGGCAGCGCTACGGGAAGATGCTCGGCGAGGTCTCCGAGTCGCTGGTCGGCGCGGACGTGCTGCGCGCCTACGGCATCGAGGAGCGGGCCGGGCGCCGGATCGGCGAGGCGGTGCGGTCCACCCGCGACTCGCAGCTGCGCACCCAGCGGCTGATCGTCGTCACCTTCTCCATGGGCGAGCTGGTGGCCGGCGTGGTGACCGCGGGCATCGTGGTGCTCGGCGTGCTGCTCGGCGTCGGCGGCCACCTCACCGCCGGCGAGCTGACCGCGATGATGTTCCTGGTGACGCTGTTCATCTCGCCGGTGCAGTTCGGCACCGAGATGCTGAACGAGGCGCAGAACGCGATCGCCGGCTGGCGGCGGATCGTCGGGCTGCTGGAGGCGCCGCCGGACGTGGTGGACCCCGGCAGCACCGGCGTGGCTCCGGCCGAGGGGCCGCTCGGCGTCGCTTTCGAAGAGGTCGGATTCGCCTATCCCGGCGGCGCCCCGGTGCTGCACGCGCTGAGCACCGAGATCAAGCCGCGGACCCGGGTGGCGGTGGTCGGCGAGACCGGTTCGGGCAAGACGACGTTCGCCAAGCTGCTGACCCGGCTGATGGACCCGACCTCCGGGCAGATCGTGATCAACGGCGTGCCGCTCAGGGACGTCGACTTCCAGACCCTGCGCTCGCGCATGGTGATGGTGCCGCAGGACGGCTTCCTGTTCGACATGACCGTCGGCGACAACGTCCGCTACGGCAAGCCCGGCGCCACCGACGCCGAAGTGCGTCAAGCGTTCGACGACCTTGGCCTGACCGACTGGCTCGACGGCCTGCCCGAGGGCCTGGCCACCCGGGTCGGCCAGCGCGGCGAGTCGCTGTCGGCCGGCGAGCGCCAGCTGGTGGCCCTGGCCCGGGCCTACATCGCCGACCCCGACCTGCTGGTCCTGGACGAGGCCACCTCCGCGGTCGATCCGGCGACCGAGGTGCGCATCGGCCGCGCCCTGGACGGCCTGACCCGCGGCCGCACCTCGATCGCCATCGCGCACCGGCTGTCCACGGCCGAGGCCGCCGACGAGGTGTTCGTGTTCGACGCCGGGCGGATCGTGGAGCGCGGGCCGCACCGCGAACTGGTCGCGGCCGGCGGCGTGTATTCCGGGCTGCACGAGAGCTGGGCCCGGCAGCAGCGGACCTGACGGAGCACCGCACGCGCGGCCGAGGCGCTGGGCGACAATGGCTGTATGACCGATGAAGTCCTCGATCCCGCCATCGCCGCCCGCCTCAAGCACGACGAGCACGGCCTGTTCGCCGCGATCGCGCAGCAGTACGACACCGGCGAGGTGCTGATGCTGGCCTGGATGGACGACGAGGCGCTGCGGCGCACGCTGGCCACCGGACGGGTGACGTACTGGTCGCGGTCGCGCGCCGAGTACTGGACCAAGGGCGACACCTCCGGGAACGTGCAGACGCTGAAGTCCGCGGCGCTGGACTGCGACGGCGACGTCGTGCTGCTGAAGGTGGACCAGAGCGGCGGGGCCTGCCACACCGGGGACCGCACGTGCTTCGACGCCGGGGCCCTGCCGCTGGGCGGCGGCGTCGCTCTGGGAGAATCAGCGACATGACGGCCTTCCCCCCAGGAGTGGACACCCCCGACCTGCCGACCTTCCGCGAGCTGGCGCGCGACCGCCGGGTGATCCCGGTGGTGCGGCGGGTGCTGGCCGACGGCGAGACCCCGGTCGGGCTCTACCGCAAGCTCGCCGCCGAGCGGCCGGGCACGTTCCTGCTGGAATCGGCCGAGCACGGCATCTGGTCCCGGTACTCCTTCGTCGGCGTGAGCACCGGCGCGGCGCTCAGCGAGAAGGACGGCGCCGCGTACTGGATCGGGGAGCCGCCGGTCGGGCTGCCGGCCGCCGGGGACCCGCTGGAGGTGCTGCGCGAGACACTGGAGCTGCTGCACACCCCGCGCCTGCCCGGGCTGCCGCCGCTGACCGGGGGACTGGTCGGCTATATGGGGTATGACTCGGTCCGGCGCCTGGAGCGGCTGCCAGAGCTGGCCAAGGACGACCTGCGCATCCCCGAGCTGACGTTCCTGCTCAGCCTCGACCTGGCGGTGCTGGACCACGCCGACGGCTCGGTATGGCTGATCGCCAACGTGGTGAACCACGACAACCTGCCCTCCGGCGTGGAGGCCGCCTACGCGCGCGCCGCCGAACGCCTGGACGCCATGACGGCGGCTTTGAACGAGCCGGTGGTCAACACGCCCGTGGTGTACGACCCGGCCGCGGCGCCGGAGTTCGCGGCGAACCGCACCCCCGAGGACTACCGCGAGACGGTGCTGCGCTGCATCGAGGAGATCAAGTCCGGCGAGGCGTTCCAGATCGTGGTGAGCCAGCGCTTCGAGGCGCAGGTCTCGGCCTCGGCACTGGACGTCTACCGGGTGCTGCGCGCGACGAACCCGAGCCCGTACATGTACCTGCTGCGGATGCCGACACCGGACGGCTCCAGCTTCGACATCGTCGGCTCCTCGCCCGAGGCGCTGGTCAAGGTCACCGAGGGCCGCGCCATGCTGCACCCGATCGCCGGAACCCGCCCGCGCGGCGCCGACCCGGAACAGGACGCGCAACTGGCCGCCGACCTGCTGGCCGACCCCAAGGAGCGCGCCGAGCACCTGATGCTGGTCGACCTCGGCCGCAACGACCTGGGCCGGATCAGCCGCCCGGGCACGGTGGAGGTCGTCGACTTCATGGCGATCGAGCGGTACAGCCACATCATGCACATCGTCTCCACGGTCATCGGCGACCTGGCCCCGGGCAAGACCGCCTTCGACGCGGTCGCCGCCACCTTCCCGGCCGGCACCCTGTCCGGCGCCCCGAAGCCGCGCGCGATGGAGATCATCGAGCAGAACGAGCCGACGCGGCGCGGACTGTACGGCGGCATCGTCGGATACCTGGACTTCGCCGGGGACGCCGACACCGCCATCGCGATCCGCACGGCGCTGATCCGCGACGGGGTGGCTTACGTGCAGGCCGGGGCCGGGATCGTCGCGGACAGCGATCCGGTGTCGGAGGACGTGGAGTGCCGCAACAAGGCGATGGCGGTGCTGAAGGCGGTCGCGGTCGCCGGGACGATGCGGTCGGCGGTGGGCAACGGTGGCGGCGGTGAGTAGCGAAGGCGGCGGCGTGAACGCTGAGCCGACTGAGCAGGCCGCTGCGAGCCCGAACGCCGATCCGAACTCGGATTCATCGGCCGCCGAGGTTCACCGCGCGGTGCCCGCCGGCGCAGCCGAGCCGGGCAGTTCGCCGCATGACGTCGGCGCCGAAGCCGAGGCCGCCGCCCGATCCAGACTCCGCCGCGAACTCGGCACCACTGTCCTGATCGCCCTGCTCGGCGGCGTCATCGCCTGGGTCGCGGCCGGCCGGGTCTGGGCGACCGGAACCGCCGGCGAGGTGCCGAGCACGCTCCAGGTATCGGCCACCGGCAACGATCTGTCCGCCGCGGTCACGGCGCTCGCCCTGACCGCCCTGGCCGGCGCTCTGGCGCTGCTGGCCACGCAGCGGCTGGCGCGTCGGCTGGTCGGCGTGCTGTTGGTGGCTGTGGGGATCGGCGCCGCGGTGAACGCTTTCAGCGCGCGCGGCGCCGGCCATGCGGCGCACATCCTCGGCGAAAAAGCGGCGGCCAAGGGCTTCGCCAGTGGCTCGGTCCCCGCGCACACCGCCTCCTGGTGGCTGCTCGCGGTGGTCGGCGGCGTGCTGATCGTGGTGGCCGGGGCGGTGGCGATCGTCCGCGGTGCGGCGTGGCCGGGCATGTCCTCCCGCTATGAGAACGCCGCCCCCAAGCCCGCCTCGGTCGTCCCCGAGACCGCCAAGGACATCTGGGACGCGCTCGATCGCGGCGAGGACCCCACCGAACCAGCGCGGCCCCCGGCACCGACCATTACGCCGAATCGGTGACAATGGAGGGGTTACCGATCCACCCCTGAGCAAGGAGCACCCCGCACCATGGCGTCATCCCACGGCGAAGACCACGGCAACACCCCGGCGGCCTGGACCGCCGTCCTCCTGTGCATCGCCGGCTTCCTGCTCGGCGGCGCCGGGCTCGTCGCCGGCATGTACGCGCTGGCCGTCGTCGGCGGCGCGCTGGCGCTGGTCTCGCCGGTGGTCGGCAAGGCCCTTTCGGCGATGGGCCTGGGCGCGCCGGCCAAGTAGGACCGGCTGCCGATGGCGGCGCCGACCTGCCCGGCAGCGGCGCCGCCCCGGGCCCGGTCGTCCCACCAGAAGATCACCGGACCTCGGCGGTGTCCGCGAGCCGCTAGAGTGAGACGTCGGACACGCCGCCCACATCGGGGGCGCCGTCCGCTTCGTGTGGTGATCGAGGGGAGCTGACGACGGTGAACGTACTTGCCGAGATCATCGAAGGCGTCCGCCTCGACCTCGTCGAGCGTCAAGAGCGCGTCAGCCTGGATGACTTGAAGGCCAAGGTGGCGCGGATGGACAGCGCCATCGACGGGGTGGAGGCACTGCGCCGCGGCGGGGCCGGCGGCGACGGCGTGAAGGTGATCGCCGAGGTCAAGCGGTCCTCGCCGTCCAAGGGCGCGCTGGCCGCGATCGCCGACCCGGCCGCGCTGGCCGCCGACTACGAGGCCGGCGGCGCGACCGTGATCTCCGTGCTGACCGAGCAGCGCCGCTTCGGCGGGTCACTGGCCGACCTCGACGACGTCCGCCAGAAAGTCGACATCGCCGTCCTGCGCAAAGACTTCATCGTCACCAGCTACCAGCTGTGGGAGGCCCGCGCGCACGGCGCCGACCTGGCGCTGCTGATCGTCGCCGCGCTGGACCAGCCGGCGCTGGAGAGCCTGATCGAGCGCGCGGCGTCCATCGGGCTGACGCCGCTGGTCGAGGTGCACGACGCCGAGGAGGTGCGGCGCGCGGTCGACGCCGGGGCCCGGCTGATCGGCGTCAACGCCCGCGATCTGAAGACCCTGCAGGTCAAGCGCGACACCTTCGCGCAGGTGGCGCCGGTGATCCCGGACGGGATCGTCCGGGTCGCCGAGTCCGGTGTGCGGGGCCCGCACGACCTCATCGCGTACGCCAACGCCGGCGCCGACGCGGTGCTGGTCGGCGAGTCGCTGGTGACCGGCAAGGACCCGCGGGCCGCGGTCGCCGACCTGGTCGCGGCCGGTGCGCATCCCGCGTTGCGGAACGGCCGCGCCTAACCGCGACCGGAGACGGTAGAGTCCAGGATCGTGATGTCGACCAAGCCCAGGGCCGCCGCCCGCCGCCGTCCGTGGTGGCGCAGCGCGCCGGCCGGCCGTCGATGGCAGGAAGCTTAATCAACCTCCTGTCATAGCTCTGACCACATCACATCACCGGGACATCACCATGACTGATCCCCGCGAAGAGATCATCTCCGCGTACACGGCGACCGCCGCGCTGCCCGACGACACCGGGCACTTCCCCACCGACAACGCCCTGTTCGGCGGCCGCTTCATGCCCGAGGCGCTGATGGCCGTGCTGAAGGAGCTCACCGAGGCCTACGAGGTCTCCAAGACCGACCCCGGATTCCACCGCGAATTCGCCGACCTCCTGCTGCACTACGCCAACCGCCCGAGCCTGCTCACCGAGGCCCGCAACCTCTCGCGCAAAGCCGGCGCCCGCATCCTGCTCAAGCGGGAGGACCTGAACCACACCGGCTCGCACAAGATCAACAATGTGCTGGGCCAGGCGCTGCTGGCCAAGCGCATGGGCAAGACCCGGGTCATCGCCGAGACCGGCGCCGGCCAGCACGGCGTGGCCACCGCGACCGCCGCGGCGCTGCTCGGCCTGGACTGCGTCATCTACATGGGCGCCGAGGACACCCGGCGCCAGGCGCTGAACGTGGCGCGCATGCGCATGCTCGGCGCCGAGGTGGTGCCGGTCGCGATCGGCTCGCAGACCCTGAAGGACGCCATCAACGAGGCGCTGCGCGACTGGGTCGCCACCGCCGACACCACCTACTACGCCCTGGGCACCGCCGCCGGCCCGCACCCCTTCCCGGCGATGGTGCGCGACTTCGCCCGCGTCATCGGCGTGGAGGCGCGGCGCCAGACCATCGAGGCCACCGGCGCGCTGCCGGACGCCGTCGCGGCCTGCGTCGGCGGCGGCTCCAACGCCATCGGCGTGTTCCACGCGTTCGTGCCGGATGCCTCGGTGCGGCTCTACGGCTTCGAGGCCGGCGGCTCCGGCGTGGCCTCGGGCCGGCACGCGGCCTCCATCACCGGCGGCTCCGTCGGCGTCCTGCACGGCACCCGCACCTACCTGCTGCAGGACGAGTACGGCCAGACCCGCGAGAGCCACAGCATCTCCGCCGGCCTGGACTACCCGGCCGTCGGCCCCGAGCACGCCTACCTGCACGCCACCGGTCGTGCGATCTACGAACCCGTGGACGACGCCGAGGCCATGGCCGCCTTCCGCACCCTGTGCGAGACCGAGGGCATCATCCCCGCCATCGAATCCGCGCACGCCCTGGCCGGCGCCCTGCGCATCGCCCCACAACTCGCCGCCGACCTCGGTCGCGAGCCGGTCATCGTCGTGAACCTGTCCGGCCGCGGCGACAAGGACATGCACACCGCGGCGTCCTACTTCGGCTTCCGCGCGCGCCGAGAACCGCGCGGTGCTGATCGGCTACCTGCCCGCGGGGTTCCCCACGGTCGACGGCTCCATCGACGCCATGCGCGCCATGGTCGAAGGGGGCTGCGACATCATCGAGGTCGGGCTGCCGTACTCCGACCCGGCGATGGACGGCCCGGTCATCCAGGCCGCCGCCGACCAGGCGCTGGCGCGCGGCACCGGCACACCGGACGTCATCCGCGCGGCCGGAGCCGTCGCCGACACCGGAGCGGCGGCGCTGATCATGTCGTACTGGAACCCGATCGAGCACTACGACGTCGAGCGCTTCGCCGCCGAGCTCGCCGCGGCCGGCGGCAGCGGCGTCATCACCCCGGACCTCATCCCCGAGGAGGCCGGGCCGTGGATCGCCGCGACCGACGAGCACGACCTCGGCCGGGTGTTCCTCGTCGCCCCGAGCTCCACGCCCGAGCGCATCGCGCTGACCGCCGCGGCATCCAGCGGCTTCGTCTACGCCGGCGCCGTGATGGGCGTCACCGGGGCCCGCGACCAGGTCGGCCACGCCGCACGGAACCTGGTCGAGCGCACGCGGCAGGCGACGGACCAGGCGGTCTGCGTCGGCCTCGGCGTCTCCACCGGCGACCAGGCCGCCGAGATCGCCACCTACGCCGACGGGGTGATCGTGGGCTCGGCGTTCGTCCGGCGGCTGCTGGACAACCGCGACCCGCGCGCGGGCGCCGACGCGGTCCGCGAACTGGCCGCCGAGCTGGCCGACGGCGTCCGCCGGGGGAGCAAGGCCCGATAGCGGGCGGTAGCCTTCGGTAGCTGAGAAACTGCTGGGAAGTTCCCCCGCGGGAGTGAGCGGTACTTCTGCGGGGGCTTTCCCAGCCCTATCCTCTGGGGTTATGACTTCCATGGCTTCCAAGGCGCCCGCGAAGGACGTGCCGACCGGCTCCAGCGGCCTGCGCGGCTTCCTGGACACCAACCAGCAGTGGATCAGCCTGGTCATGCGCCTGCTGCTGGCGGCCATGTGGCTCAAGTACAGCGTGGGCAAGCTGGGCTCGCCGGACCAGAACGTGCAGAGCGTCCGCAACTTCAAGATCCTCCCCGAATCGATGGTCACCCCCTTCGGCTACGCCCAGCCCTGGCTGGAGCTGGCCTTCGGCCTGCTGCTGATCCTGGGCCTGGGCACCCGCCTGGTCGCCCTGTTCTCGGCGCTGCTGCTGCTGACCTACATCGGCGGCATCATGTCCCTGGGCGCCCGCGGCATCGCCATCAGCTGCGGCTGCGGCGGCAGCGGCGGCATGGTCCCGGCCGGGCACACCCGCTACACCCTGGACGTCCTGCGCGACCTGGTGTTCATGCTTCCTGCGCTGTGGCTGCTGTGGAAGCCTGCTTCGAAGTTCTCCGCGGAGCGCGCGCTGCTGGGTGACCCGATCTGACCGCCTGAATTGAGCGGCTTGTCGGCTCCCCGCACGATGGGATCATGACAGGCGACGGCGGCGGCAGCGGCGGCAGACGATCCTCCGGACGGGAGCGGGCCGCCGAGGCGCGCCGCCGGCAGGCCGCGGCCGAGCGCCGTAAGAAGCAGATGATCATCGCCGGCGTCGCCGTCGGCGTCATCGTCGTGGCGGTGCTGATCGGGATTTCGGTGCAGCACAACAAGTCCACCAGCGACAAGGCCGCCCGCAAAGCCTATGGCGCCGGCCAGCCGTTCTCGGCCCCGGCCGGCGTCAGCGCCGACCCGGCGACCAGCTCCGATCCCGGCGGCATCGTCTACGGCAAGCCCGAGGCCAAGGTCACGGTCGAGGTCGCCGAGGACGTCCGCTGCCCCGTCTGCAAGGTCGCCGAGACGCTATTGGGCGCTGTCAACAAGGAATACGCCGACGCCGGCAAGATCAAGCTCCAGTACCACATCGTCGATCTGATCGACCGCGCGGCCGGCGGCCAGGGCTCCCTGGTCGGCGGCGCCACCCTGGCCTGCTCGGCCGATGCCGGGCAAGCGCCGTTCATCGCCTACCACGACCTGATCTTCAAGAATCAGCCCGCGGAGACGACCGACTCCTACGCCTCGGTCGACACCATGCTCGGCCTGGCGGGCCAGGGCACGGGTCTGCGCAGCACCGCCTTCGACGCCTGCGCCCGCGACGGGAAGTACGCGCAGTGGGTGAAGGACAACTACGACTGGCTGAGCAAGAAGCTCGGCGGCCAGGTCGGAACCCCGGACATCGCCATCGACGGCACGCCGTTCGTGCTCAAGAGCACGCAGGCGGTCTCGGCCGGGCAGCAGCAGGCGGACTACCGTGCCGCGCTCGATGCGGCGGTTGCCAAGAAGGGATGAGGAACCGGCTCGGCGGTGAAAGCTTCACCTCGGCTAAAAGTTCCTGAAGGATTTGGCGCAACCCACCCGGCCTCCGATGCATTTCCAGGCCGGCACCGCATAAGATGCGGTGCGCACGCCCCGGCGTCACCTCCCGTAGGCGTGCCCATACCAGACGGCATCCGGACAGGACTATTAACGACGATGAGCCAGGCGAACCGGGTAGGGAAGCAGAACGCTCGCGAGCGGGTCGCGGCCGAGAAGCTGCGGCAGAAGCGGGCCGAGCGGCGGCGCAGGCAGCTCACCATCGGCGGCGCCGTGGTCGCCGTGATCGTGGTGGCCGGCAGCATCGGCATCGCGGTATCGGCTTCCAAGCACAACAGCAGCGCCTACCTGGCGCCGGCCGCAGCGGTCGTGGACCCGCAGGCCAAGTCCAGCAAGGACCTGGGCATCCACGTCGGCTCCGCTGACGCACCGGTGAAGCTGGTCATCTTCGAGGACTTCCGGTGCCCGGTGTGCCAGTCCATCGAGCAGGCCGTGGAGCCGACCTACCGGCAGTACGTCGAGGACGGCAAGGTACAGATCATCTACCACCCGGCGCGGCTGATCGACTCCAACAACAACGGCACCGGCTCGCTCAACGGCGCCAACGCCGTGGCCTGCGCGCAGGACGAGGGCCAGTTCCTGCCGCTGCACGACCTGCTGTACGCGAACCAGCCCGACGAGAAGACCGACGGCTACGGGAACAAGGCGACGATCCTGTCCATCGCCAACCAGATCCCGGCGCTGAAGAGCAGCCCCACGTTCGCCGGCTGCGTCAACAGCGGCAAGCACGACGGCTGGGTCCAGGCCAACGCCGACAACTTCAACAAGCTGCGCCTGCCGGGCACGCCGACGATGTTCGTCGACGGCCAGGAGCTGAAGTTCGCCCAGAACACCCCGGACGCCGTGCTGACGTACTTCAAGCAGCAGGTGGACGCGGCCTTCACCAAGGCCGGCGGCAAGGCCGGCGCCAAGGCCACGCTGCCCGCCGCCCCGGCCAGCAGCCCGTCGGCCCCCGGTTCCTCGGCCCCGTCGGCCCCGTCGGCCTCGGGCTCCTCCACCGGCGCCCCGAGCTCCCCGGCCCCCTCCTCCTCCGGATCGGGCACGTCGAGCACCCCCGCCACGCCGAGCTCGTCGAAGTCCTGAGCCCCGACCGGCGCCCAGCCCCGCCCGCACCCTAGGATCCCGCCACCCGATGACCTTCCCAGCCGCCCACCAGGTCGCCACGTACCTGGCGGACATCCCGAGCCCGACCACGGGCCGCTACAACCTCGGCCCGATCCCGATCCGGATGTACGCCATGTGCATCCTGGCCGGGATCCTGCTCGCCGTCTGGCTCGGCGACAAGCGCTGGCGGGCCCGCGGCGGCAAGCCGCAGGAGGTCGTCGACATCGCCATCTGGGCGGTGCCGTTCGGCCTGGTCGGCGGGCGGCTGTACCACGTACCACGTCATCACCACCTCGGCGCCGTACTTCGGCAAGGACGGCGACTGGGTCAAGGCGTTCTACGTCTGGGAGGGCGGTCTGGGGATCTGGGGCGCGATCGCCCTCGGGGCCCTGGGCGCCTACATCGGCTGCCGGCGGCGCGGCGCCTCGCTGCGCACCTTCGCCGACGCCACGGCGCCGGGGATCGTGCTGGCGCAGGCGCTGGGCCGCTGGGGCAACTGGTTCAACAACGAGCTGTACGGCGGGCACACGAGCCTGCCGTGGGGTCTGAAGGTCCACGTGATGGACTCCTCGACCCAGCGGGCGATCGTCGGGCCGGACGGCAAGGCCGAGCTGGTGGCCGGCGGGCCGTTCCACCCGACGTTCCTGTACGAGTCGCTGTGGTGCGTGGGCGTCGCGGCGCTGTGCCTGTGGGCCGACCGGCGCTTCAAGCTCGGCTACGGCCGGGTCTTCGCGCTCTACGTCGCCGCCTACACCGTGGGCCGGTTCTGGATCGAGTCGCTGCGGACCGACGAGGCGCACCACTTCCTGGGGATGCGGCTCAACGACTGGACCGCGATCCTCGTCTTCCTCGGCGCCGTCGCTTACTTTGTGTGGTCTCGCAAGAAGTTCCCGGGGCGGGAGGAGTCTCCCTATCCGGCCGTTGACGGAGCCGTCGATTCCGCCGGTGTTTCCGGCACCGACAACGCGGCCGACGGCACGGTTGGCGCCGACCAGCCCGAAGCTGAGAAACTGGAGGCGGACTCCGAGCCCGCCGCCGATCCGGACGACACCGGCGCTGTCGGTGAAACCGACACCGACACCGACACCCCCGGCAGCGCTCCCGGCGACACCGGCGACAGTGAAGTCGCCGACCTGCCGAACCGCGACGCCGTCACGGTCATCGTCACCGAGACGGTGCCGGCCCGATCCGGCCAGGCGGACGAGTCCTCGAACCCGTAACGCCTGCCAGAATCGAGCCGATGAACCACGCCGACGCGCCCGCGCCCGCCATAGATCCCGCCACCGCCCCCGCCGTGCCCACCGCCCGCGGGGGAGCGGGATCGGGTTCGGGCACCGAGGCCGCCGACCCGGCCGGCTACCAGGGCCCCTCGCTGCCCAAGGACCACCACCGCGACGTCAACGGCGGCTGGCTGCGCCCGGCGGTGTTCGGCGTCACCGATGGACTGGTCTCCAACTTCTCCCTGCTCGCCGGCATGGCCGGCGGCGCGGCCTCGCACCACACCATCGTCCTGACCGGGCTGGCCGGCCTGGCCGCCGGCGCCTGCTCGATGGCGGCCGGCGAGTTCATCTCGGTGGCCAGCCAGACCGAGGTCGCCCAGGCCGAGATCGAGATGGAGCGGCTGGAGCTGGCCCGCCGCCCGGCCGCGGAGATGAAGGAGCTCGCCGAGTTCCTCACCGAGCGCGGCATGGACCCGGACCTGGCCCTGGAGGCCGCCCGGCAGATCCACCGCGACCCGGACCAGGCGCTGATCGTGCACGTGCAGGAGGAACTCGGCGTCGACCTGACCGACCTGCCCAGCGGCTCGGTCGCCGCCGTCTCCTCCTTCGCCTCCTTCGCCCTGGGCGCGGTGCTGCCGCTGCTGCCCTATCTGCTGGGACTGAACCAGCTGTGGGTGGCGATGCTGCTGGCCTTCGGCGGCCTGTTCGCCTGCGGGGCGGTAGTCTCGCGGGTGTCCTCTCGCTCGTGGTGGTTCTCCGGCTTGCGCCAGCTGGGATTCGGGGCCGTGGCGGCCGCCGTGACCTTCGGTCTGGGCACGCTGATCGGCGGAAATCTGAGTTAGACCCGGTGGGTTAGCCGGCGTGCAGCGGTAGTCCCGTCGTGGGACAAATCGGAAGATCAGATTTACAGGCAACCAGTTATGACCGACGCGCGTCGAAGACGTAGAGCGTACGGGCGCTCTCGGGGCGGCTGACGGGGATCGGCACGCATCTGACACGGCGAGGAAGGGTGCGGCTGTTGTCCGCGAAGAGCGAGGAGCTGGAAGGCCTGCGCGAGAGCGAGCCGGGCGGGCCCGGCGCACCCGGTGAGCCGGCCGAGGTGGCGCAGGACGTCGCCGAGGAGACCGCGCGGGTGGTGGCCGAGGCCTCGGGCGAGGACGCACGGCCCGATGCCGGCTCAGGCGAGCGCGGCGCCGCGGGCACGGCCTCCGCCACGGCCGCGGGCACCGCCGACCCCTTGGCCGAGACCGTCAGCATCGCCGACCTCGCCAAAGCCGACGCTGCCGCTGCCGCCGCCGACGCCGACGCCGACGCGAAGCCCTTCCCGGCCCGCCGCGAACGCCGCACCCCGCTGTTCGGGCGCGGCAAGCGCATCCTGCCGTGGAAGCACAAAGCCCGCCTGGCCCCGCCCCAGCGCCGTCGCCGCAAGATCGTGATCCGCTCGCTGTGGGGCTGCGTCCTCGTCGTCTGCGGCACCCTCGGCTGGTCCATAGCCGGCGCCCTGACCTCGCCGGGCACCGACACCGTGCAGGCCCGGCTGGCCGAATGGGGCCGCGACCACGGGCTGGGCGGCGCGGTGTCGACGCTGGAGAAGTGGCAGTACGACCTGAACCCGCCGTCCAAGGGCGGCAACGTCGACGTCCGGCAGTTCGCAGACCTCGGCCCGACGACCGCGGCCCCCAGCCCGACGGCCGGCAAGCCGAGCAGGCCCGGCACCGCCCCGGGCAAAACCAGCGGCGCGCCGTCCTCGGCCGCTGACACCGTCGCGATGCGGCACCGGCTGCCGGCCCCGCCCGGACTGACGCTGGAGCCGAACGAGGGCATGTTCCAGGTGGCGGTGCAGACCCCGGACGGGATGCCGGTGGTGCAGGTGGCGCGCGTCCGCCCGGACAACGAGTACACCGACGTCGCCGCGGACGTGGCGTGGGTCGACCAGAAGCACACCCGCTACGTCCTGCACCCGGGCCACGAGGGCGACCTGAACAAGGTCATCACCACCGTCCCGAACCAGATCGACCGCGACGCCCGGGCCGGCCTGATCGCCCTGTTCAACGGCGGCTTCAAGATCAGCGAATCGCACGGCGGCTACTTCGACCACGGCACCACCGCCGCGCCCCTGGTCGACGGCGCCGCCAGCGAGGTGATCTTCAAGGACGGCCACCTGTCCGTCGGCATGTGGGGCCGCGACTTCTCGATGCAGAAGAACCCGGAGATCGTCTCGGTCCGGCAGAACCTGCGCCTGATGGTCGACGGCGGCCAGATCGTGTCCTACATAGACGACCCCTCCAACTGGGGCCGCTCCGACCACGGCTCGGCCGCGGTGTGGCGCTCCGGAGTCGGCGTCACCGCCGCCGGCGACATCGTCTGGGTCGGCGGCAACAAGCTCACCGCGCCCTCGCTGGCCCGGCTGCTGAAGGACGCCGGCGCGGTACGCGGCATGCAGCTGGACATCAACCTGCGCTGGGCCGACTTCCAGTACTTCCCCGGTCGGGACGGCAACCCCGATACCTCTAAACTGTACGAGGACTTCCTGCAAGGCCCGAACAAATTCTTCGTGAACTCCACGAAGGACTTCATGGCCGTGTATCTGCGCTGACCAGAGCACGCCGGCGGGCGCGGGCGGCACCGAGCAGCGCGGCGCGACGGCGACGTCGCGCGCGTCTCACAGAGCGGAACGCATCCCGGGATGCCTCGTCCCGTACTGTGAGATAGTCCACTCCCCACCGGCTCCACCATGTTGTAACCTCATGAGCACACCTGATCGAGATCGCGCAAGGGCCAACGACGTCCCGCCGTGCCATAGACACGACGGAAGGACACAGCCCATGGCTTTGCCCGCCATACCGCCCGGTCGTCCCGCCCCCACCACCGCTGCCGCAGCCAAGAGCGCCCCGCTGTTCTCCGCGCTGCCCGCGGCTCAGGGGCTGTACGATCCGCGCGCGGAGAAGGACTCCTGCGGTGTCGCGTTCGTCGCGACACTCACCGGCGTGCCCTCCCACGCGATCGTCGCCCAGGCGTTGCAGGCGCTGTGCAACATGGAACACCGCGGAGCCTCCGGGGCCGAGCCCTCCACCGGCGACGGCGCCGGCATCCTGGTGCAGATCCCCGACGCGTTCCTGCGCGCCGTGGTGGCCGCCGACCCCGCCCTGGGTTTCGACCTGCCGCCGGTCGGGCACTACGCCGTGGGACTCGCCTTCCTGCCGACCGACAACGACGCCGCGACGCAAGGCCAGGCCCGCATCGAGGCCATCGCCGCCGAAGAGGACCTGGCGATCCTCGGCTGGCGCGACCTGCCGACCGACCCCGAGGGGCTCGGCAAGGGCGCGCTGTCCGTCATGCCCCGGTTCCGGCAGCTGTTCGTCACCGGCACCGGCGGGCAGAGCGGCATCGAACTGGACCGCCTGGCCTTCGCGCTGCGCAAGCGCGCCGAACGCGACGCCGAGGTCTACTTCCCCAGCCTGTCCAGCCGCACCCTGGTCTACAAGGGCATGCTCACCACCGGGCAGCTGGAGACGTTCTTCCCCGACCTGTCCGACGAGCGGTTCGCCAGCGCCATAGGCCTGGTCCACTCCCGGTTCAGCACCAACACCTTCCCCGCCTGGCCGCTGGCGCACCCCTACCGGTACGTCGCCCACAACGGCGAGATCAACACCGTCGTCGGCAACCGCAACTGGATGCGGGCCCGCGAATCCCAGCTCGCCACCGACCTGATCAAGGACGACCTGGACCGGCTGTTCCCGATCTGCACCCCCGGCGCGTCGGACTCCGCCTCCTTCGACGAAGTCCTGGAACTGCTGCACCTGACCGGCCGCAGCCTCCCGCACGCCGTGCTGATGATGATCCCCGAGGCGTGGGAGAACCACGGCGAGATGGACGCCGCCCGCCGCGCGTTCTACCAGTTCCACTCCACCTTCATGGAGCCCTGGGACGGCCCGGCCGACATGGTCTTCTCCGACGGCACCCTGATCGGCGCCGTCCTGGACCGCAACGGCCTGCGCCCCTCCCGCTACTGGGTCACCGACGACGGCCTCGTCGTCCTGGCCAGCGAGTTCGGCGTCCTGGACATCGACCCGGCCACCGTGGTCCGCAAGGGCCGCCTGCAGCCCGGCCGCATGTTCCTGGTCGACACCGCCGCCGGCCGCATCGTCGAGGACGAGGAGATCAAGGCCGGACTCGCCGCCGCCGAGCCCTACGCCGAATGGCTGCACGCCGGCATGATCAAGCTCGACAAGCTCCCCGAACGCGAGCACATCGTCCACACCCGCGCCTCGGTCACCCGCCGCCAGCAGACCTTCGGCTACACCGAGGAAGAACTCAGAGTCCTGCTCGCCCCGATGGCCCGCGCCGGCGCCGAGCCGATCGGCTCCATGGGCTCGGACTCCCCGGTCGCGGTCCTGTCCGACAAGCCGCGGCTGGTCTTCGACTACTTCACCCAGCTGTTCGCCCAGGTCACCAACCCGCCGCTGGACGCCATCCGCGAAGAGCTGGTCACCAGCCTGTCCAGCACCATCGGGCCCGAAGGCAACCTGCTGCACCCCACCGCCGCCAGCTGCCGCCAGGTCGAGGTCCCCTTCCCGGTCATCGACAACGACGAGCTCGCCAAGCTCATCCACATCAACGCCGACGGCGACCTGCCGGGCCTGCGCGCCGTCACCGTCTCCGGGCTCTACCGCGTCGCCGGGGGAGGGGCGGCCCTGAGCGCCCGCCTGGAAGAGATCCGCGAAGAAGTCGCCAAGGCCATCGCCGGCGGCGCCCGCATCATCGTGCTCTCCGACCGCCACTCCGACGCCGAGCACGCCCCCATCCCCTCGCTGCTGCTCACCGCCGCGGTACACCACCACCTCATCCGCGAGAAGACCCGCACCCACGTCGGCCTGGTCATCGAAGCCGGCGACGTGCGCGAGGTGCACCACGTCGCCCTGCTCATCGGCTACGGCGCCGCCGTCGTCAACCCCTACCTGGCGATGGAGACCGTCGAGGAGATGGCCGCCTCCGGCCAGCTCGGCCTCGTCGAACCCGAACAGGCCATCAAGAACCTGATCAAGGCGCTCGGCAAGGGCGTGCTGAAGGTGATGTCCAAGATGGGCATCTCCACCGTCGCCTCCTACCGCGGCGCCCAGATCTTCGAAGCCATCGGCCTGGCCTCCGACGTCGTCGACGAATACTTCACCGGCACCACCAGCAAGCTCGGCGGCGTCGGCCTGGACACCCTGGCCGAGGAGACCGCCCGCCGGCACTGCCGCGCCTACCCCAAGCAGGCCGGCACCTCCCGGCTGGCCCACCGCCGCCTGGACATCGGCGGCGAATACCAGTGGCGCCGCGAAGGCGAACCGCACCTGTTCGACCCCGACACCGTCTTCCGCCTGCAACACTCCACCCGCGAGAAGCGCTACGACATCTTCAAGCAGTACACCTCCCGCATCGACGAGCAGTCCGAGCGCCTCATGACGCTGCGCGGCCTGTTCAAGATCAAGGACGGGGAGCGGCCGCCGATCCCCGTCGAAGAAGTCGAACCCGTCTCCGAGATCGTCAAGCGCTTCTCCACCGGCGCCATGTCCTACGGCTCCATCTCCGCCGAAGCCCACCAAACCCTGGCCATCGCCATGAACCGGCTCGGCGCCAAATCCAACACCGGCGAGGGCGGCGAAGACGTCGACCGGCTGCGCGACCCCGAACGGCGAAGCGCGGTCAAGCAGGTCGCCTCCGGCCGCTTCGGCGTCACCGCCGAATACCTCGCCCAAGCCCAGGACATCCAGATCAAGATGGCCCAAGGCGCCAAGCCCGGCGAAGGCGGCCAGCTGCCCGGCCACAAGGTCTACCCCTGGGTCGCCACCACCCGGCACTCCACCCCCGGCGTAGGACTCATCTCCCCGCCGCCGCACCACGACATCTACTCCATCGAAGACCTCGCCCAGCTCATCCACGACCTCAAGAACGCCAACCGCGACGCCCGCGTCCACGTCAAGCTGGTCGCCGAAGTCGGCGTCGGCACCGTGGCCGCCGGCGTCTCCAAGGCACACGCCGACGTCGTGCTGATCTCCGGCCACGACGGCGGCACCGGCGCCTCACCGCTCACCTCGCTCAAGCACGCCGGCGCGCCATGGGAGCTCGGCCTGGCCGAAACCCAGCAGACGCTGCTGCTCAACGGCCTGCGCGACCGCATCGTCGTGCAGACCGACGGGCAGCTCAAGACCGGCCGCGACGTCGTCATCGCCGCACTGCTCGGCGCCGAGGAATACGGCTTCGCCACCGCGCCGCTGGTCGTCTCCGGCTGCGTCATGATGCGCGTGTGCCACCTGGACACCTGCCCGGTCGGCGTCGCCACCCAGAACCCCGAGCTGCGCTCGCGGTTCACCGGCAAGCCGGAATTCGTGGTCACCTTCTTCGAATACCTGGCCCAGGAAGTCCGCGAACACCTGGCCGCGCTGGGCTTCCGCTCGCTGCAGGAAGCCATCGGCCACGCCGAACTGCTCGACACCTCCGCGGCCGTCGCGCACTGGAAGGCCTCAGGGCTCGACCTCAAGCCCCTGCTGCACGTCCCCTCCCTGCCGGAAGGCACCGCCCTGCACCAGGTGCGCCAGCAGGACCACGGCCTGGACAAGGCGCTGGACCACCAGCTCATCGCCGTCGCCCAGCCCGCCATCGAAGCCGGCGAACCAGTCCGCGCCCAATTCGAGATCCGCAACGTCAACCGCACCGTCGGCACCATGCTCTCGCACGAAGTCGTCAAGAAGCACCGCGGCGAAGGCCTGCCCGAAGGCACCATCGACCTCACCTTCGTCGGCTCGGCCGGCAACTCCTTCGGCGCCTTCCTCGCCCCCGGCATCACCCTGCGCCTGGAAGGCGACGCCAACGACTACGTCGGCAAAGGCCTGTCCGGCGGCCGCATCATCGTCCGCCCACACCGCGCCGCCACCGCCATCAACGACGACGCCCAAGCCAACGTCATCGCCGGCAACGTCATCGCCTACGGCGCCACCAGCGGCCGCATCCACCTGCGCGGCACCGTCGGCGAACGCTTCTGCGTCCGCAACTCCGGCGCCACCGCCATCGTCGAAGGCGTCGGCGACCACGCCTGCGAATACATGACCGGCGGCACCGTCGTCATCCTCGGCGGCCACGGCCGCAACCTCGCCGCCGGCATGAGCGGCGGCACCGCCTACGTCCTCGACCTCAAGGTCTCCCGCGTCAACCCCGAGATGGTCAACGTCGAAGCACTCGACGCCGAAGACCGCACCCTGCTGCACACCCTGGTCCAGGAACACCTGGAGGAGACCGGCTCGGCCGTCGCCGAGACGCTGCTGGCCGACTGGGGCGCCAACGTCGGACGGTTCGCGAAGATCATGCCGGTGGACTACAAGCGGGTGCTGACGGCGCGCGCCGCCGCGCAGGCCGCGGGGCTTTCCGAAGAGCAGACCCTTGACAAGATCATGGAGGCGACACGTGGCTGATCCCCGCGGGTTCCTGACCACCCCCGCTCAGTACCCCGAGCGCCGCCCCGTCGCCGAACGCGTCCAGGACTGGAAAGAGGTCTACAAGCCCGGCGCGCTCCTGCCGATCATCAACAAGCAGGCCGGGCGCTGCATGGACTGCGGGATCCCGTTCTGCCACAACGGCTGTCCGCTCGGGAACATCATCCCGGAGTGGAACGACCTGGTGTGGAAGGGCGACTGGGAGGGTGCCGCCGACCGGCTGCACGCCACCAACAACTTCCCCGAGTTCACCGGGCGGCTGTGCCCGGCGCCGTGCGAGACCGCGTGCGTGCTGGGGATCAACCAGCCGCCGGTCACCATCAAGAACGTCGAGGTCTCCATCATCGACCGGGCCTGGGAGGACGGGACCGTCAGGCCCCTGCCCCCGGAGCGGTTGAGCGGGCGGACCGTCGCGGTCATCGGGTCCGGCCCCGCCGGGCTGGCCGCCGCGCAACAGCTCACGCGGGCCGGACACACCGTCGCCGTCTACGAGCGGGCCGACCGCATCGGCGGGCTGCTGCGATACGGCATCCCCGAGTTCAAGATGGAGAAGCGGCACCTGAACCGGCGGATCGAGCAGATGCGCGCCGAGGGCACCAAGTTCCGGCCCGGCATGCACATCGGCGTCGACCTCACCGGGGACGCGCTGCTCGCCCGCTACGACGCCATCGTGCTCGCCGTCGGCTCCACCAAGGCGCGCGAACTGGAAGTGCCGGGACGCGACCTGGCCGGGATCCACCAGGCGATGGACTACCTGCCGTACGCGAACAAGACCTGCGAGGGCGACTACCTGACCGCGCCGATCGACGCGTTCGGCAAGCACGTGGTCGTCATCGGCGGCGGCGACACCGGCGCGGACTGCCTGGGCACCGCCACCCGGCAGGGCGCCGCCTCGGTCACGCAGCTGGAGATCATGCCGCGGCCGTCCGAGGAGCGCCCCGGCTCGCAGCCCTGGCCGACCTACCCGATGACCTTCCGGATCTCCTCGGCGCACGAGGAGAACGGCGAGCGCCTCTACGCGGTGTCCACCACCGAGTTCGCCGGCGACGAGAACGGCCGGGTCCGGGCCCTGCGGCTGGTCGAGGTGGTCTTCGACGGCGGCCGGCCGGTGCCGGTGGAGGGCACCGAGCGGGAGATCCCGGCCGACCTGGTGCTGCTGGCGATGGGCTTCGTCGGCCCCGAGCGCGGCAACGGCCTGATCGACCAGCTGGGCCTGGCCCTGGACGAGCGCGGCAACATCGCCCGCGACGGCGACTACGCCACCAACGTGCCGGGCGTGTTCGTGGCCGGAGACGCCGGCCGCGGCCAGTCGCTGATCGTGTGGGCGATCGCCGAGGGGCGGTCGGCGGCCAGCTCGGTCGACGCCTACCTCAGCGGCGCCACGACGCTGCCCAAGCCGATCCCGCCGACGGCGCGGCCGGTGACGGTGTGAACGGCGGCGCGGCCGCCTCGCCGGCGAGTCCGGTCGAGGCGGCCGCGCCGCCGGCCGTATCAGCGCACGAGGACCAGCCAGAGCACCCACATCGCCACCGTGACAACGCCCAGGACGAAGCCGGCCCGGGCCTGGCCGCGGTTGGCCCATGCCGTGGTCGCGGCGGATGCCGGCAGCGCCGAACCGGCCGTGGTCATGAACGCCGATTGTGGCGATCACTGCGGGTTTATTCCCCGCGGACACACGGTGAACGACGGTGGAAAGTTGTGTCCGATCTCGTGAGAACTTGTCAGACTGGAAAAAGCTACTAATGAGTAGGACATAGGCTAGTGGTCATGCGCCGCGCGAAAATCGTTTGTACCCTGGGCCCCTCCGCCGGAACCCTGGAGCAGATCTCTGCCCTGGTCGAAGCCGGCATGAACGTGGCCCGCCTCAATCTCTCCCACGGATCCTACGAGGACCATGAGGAGCGCTATCGCAACGTCCGCCAGGTCGCGGCGAGCACCGGGCAGGCCATCGGCGTGCTGATCGACCTGCAGGGCCCGAAGATCCGGCTGGGAACCTTCGCCAACGGCAAGGAGGTCCTGGCCAACGGTGCCGAGTTCACCATCACCACCAAGGACGTCCCCGGCGACGCCACCATCTGCGGCACCACCTACAAGGGGCTGCCCGGGGACTGCAAGCCCGGCGACCGGATCCTGGTCGACGACGGCAAACTGACCCTGGAAGTGGTCAAGGTCGACGCCACCGACGTGGTGACCCGGGTCGTCGAGGGCGGCCCGATCTCCAACAGCAAGGGCCTGAACCTGCCCGGCGTGGCCGTCTCGGTCCCGGCACTGTCCGAGAAGGACGAGCTGGACCTGCGCTGGGCCCTGGGCTCCACCAGATCATGGACGAGGTCGGCCACCGGGTCCCGGTGATCGCCAAGGTCGAGAAGCCGCAGGCGGTGGCCAACCTGGACGCCATCGTCGACGCCTTCGACGCGATCATGGTGGCCCGCGGCGACCTCGGCGTGGAACTGCCGCTGGAGCAGGTCCCGATGGTGCAGAAGCGCTGCGTCACCCTGGCCCGCCGCAACGCCAAACCGGTCATCGTCGCCACCCAGATGCTGGACTCGATGATCACCAACTCCCGCCCCACCCGCGCCGAGGTCTCCGACGTCGCCAACGCGATCCTGGACGGCACCGACGCCGTGATGCTCTCCGGCGAGACCTCGGTCGGCGCCTACGCCGTCCAGACGGTCGAGACGATGGCCCGCATCATCGTCGCCGCCGAGGAGGAGACCCTGTCCGCCGGCCTGAAGCCGGCCCTGAGCAAGCCGCGCACCAAGGGCGGCGCCGTGGCGCGCGCCGCGGCCGAACTCGGCGAGAACCTCTACGCCAAGTACCTGATCGCCTTCACGGAGAGCGGCGACACCGCCCGGCGGCTGTCCCGCTACCGCCCCCCGACCCCGCTGCTGGCCTTCACCCCGCACGAGGAGACCCGCAACCAGCTGGCGCTGAGCTGGGGCATCCGCACCTTCTGCAGCCCCGAGGTCGAGCACACCGACGAGATGGTGCGCCAGGTCGACACCGAACTGCTCAACCTGGAGCTGTCCAAGTCCGGCGACACGGTCGTGATCATCGCCGGCTCCCCGCCCGGGATTCCGGGCTCGACGAACGCGGTGCGGGTGCACCGGGTCGGCGACGCCATCGACGGCGTGGCCCCGGCGTACCGGTCGTCGAAGGAGTAGGAGCGGGTCGATTCGCGCGGCGGCGCCGTCCGGGACGTGAGGTCTCGGGCGGCGCCGTTTTGGCGGGTCAGAACTTGGGGCCGACGTTCAGGTCCATGAGGGCGACGGAGGCTCGCTTGGCTACGGAGATGTTTCGGCTGTTTGAGTAACGCCACTCGACGCCGACCATGTCGAGAGCCCAGCAGTAGAGGTCGCGGATGTCGGCGGACGTGTTGGTGAAGAAGTAGCGGGTGTACTCGTAACGTTTGCGCTCGCCGGCGACGGGCCTTTCGGTCCAGTTCGTGATGCGACATCCGTCGGAGTGGATCAAGCCTCGGATGAACTCCCAGGGATGAGTCTCGACGATCTTGGTCTGCCAGGCTGCCAATTCGATCTTGCGAGTGTGCTTCATACCCGGACCGTGTTGCGGGAACATGCAGATCCAATGGCTGGAGTACATCTTCACTTCGGTCATGCCGGTCCGCTGGACGCGGACGACGCTGCACGCTGGCGCGACCGCGCTAAGCGCATCCGCGGCCGCCTCAATCAGACCGGGCCACGCGTCGCAACATGCGATGGTCAGTGTCTGGACCCGGTGCTTCGGAGACTTGGTAACGCAGCCGTCACCGAGGTAGAGGCCGAGGAGATACGAGTAGGCGGGCTGATCGAGCTCGACGCGGTCGCAGCGTGGACAGTACGGATTCTTCGCGCGCGTCGTGGCGTAGAGCTCAGGATGCCGGGCTCGGTCGTGGAACTTCCAGTTCCCGACTGTGCCCTTGGGGATGTCGACGCGTCTAGCGATCTCAGCGTTGGGGAGTCCGGCGCGGCACATCGCGATAGTACGCGCCTTGGTGTCTGGGTTGTGCATGGCGCCGAGATTGCCTGGTTAGGCATTGCTCGCGTGGAAAAACGAACACCCGTCCACTCAAAGTAGTGAACGGGTGTTTGTCGAACGAGCGTGCCCTAGGGGGGACTCGAACCCCCACTGTGCAGGACTTGAATCTGCCGCCTCTACCAACTGGGCTACTAGGGCAGGGCTTTTGCTGTGAAGTTGTTGACAAAGTCGATCGCTATCCGCCTTTGTGCCGCCACACAGCATACCGGACCCCCAACCCATCCCCGCAACCACCTTGCACGCCGGTAGGCTCGTACCCGAAGCAACCGCCCGGCACCGCCGCCCAGTGAGGACCAAATGACCACCGAGTCCAGCCCCGCCCGCCGAGTGATCATCGCCGAGGACGAGGCGCTGATCCGCCTGGACCTGAAGGAGATGCTCCAGGAGGAGGGTTAC
>JAEKKI010000124.1 GCA_019510485.1 Catenulisporales bacterium | reverse complement strand
GTGGGGCTGCAGATCATCGCCCCGGCCATGGCCGACGACCGGCTCTACCGGGTCGGCGCCGCCGTCGAGGCCGCGCTGAACAGCCGCTGGGGCCACCCGCTGATCGAGGAGGTGCCGTCGCTGTGAGCCCGAAGAAGGAGAAGTCACGCGGCAAGCTCGGCACGCTGTTCGCCGTCGGCGGCTCGGTGACGCTGACGCCGGTGCTGATACGGCGTTTCAAGGAGGCGCGGGCCAAGGGCGACAAGCTCGCGGTCGCTGATGTCGCGGTTTCGGCGGCGGCTTTGGCGGTGGGGGTTCTGCAGGCGCTGCGGGCGCGGAAGTCGTCTGAGTCGTCTGAGCCGTCCGAGTCGTCCGAGTCGTCTGAGTCGTCCGGGTCGCCTGGAAAGGCAGAGTCCTGAAAATGAGCACGAGCACTGTGAACCTGCCTTCCTACGAGGAAGCCCTGGCCGCCTACGACCCGGTGATGGGCCTGGAGGTCCATGTCGAGCTGGGCACCGCCACCAAGATGTTCTGCGGCTGCCCGACGGCGTTCGGCGCCGACCCGAACACCCAGGTCTGCCCGACGTGCCTGGGCCTGCCCGGTTCGCTGCCGGTGGTGAACGCCAAGGCGATCGAGTCGGCGATCCGCATCGGCCTGGCGCTGAACTGCGAGATCGCCGAGTGGTGCCGCTTCGCCCGGAAGAACTACTTCTATCCGGACATGCCGAAGAACTTCCAGACCTCGCAGTACGACGAGCCGATCGCCTTCAACGGCTACCTGGACGTCGAGGCCGCCGGCCGGACCTGGCGCATCGAGATCGAGCGCGCCCACATGGAGGAGGACACATGGAGGAGGACACCGGCAAGTCCACCCACGTCGGCGGCGCCACCGGCCGCATCCATGGCGCGGACTACTCGCTGGTCGACTACAACCGGGCGGGCATCCCGCTGATCGAGATCGTCACCAAGCCGATCACCGGCACTGGCGAACACGCCCCGGAGGTCGCCAAGGCGTACGTCGCCGAACTGCGCGAACTGATCAAGGCCCTCGGCGTCTCCGAGGCCCGCATGGAACTCGGCCAGATGCGCTGCGACGCCAACCTGTCGCTGCGGCCCCACGGCCGCGAGAAGTTCGGCACCCGTAGCGAGACCAAGAACGTCAACTCCCTGCGTTCGGTCGAACGCGCGGTCACCTTCGAGATCCGCCGCCACGCCGCCGTCCTGAACGCCGGCGACACGGTGATCCAGGAGACGCGCCACTTCCACGAGAACGACGGCACCACCTCACCTGGCCGCGTGAAGGAGGAGGCGGAGGACTACCGCTACTTCCCGGAGCCGGATCTGGTCCCGGTCGCGCCGGCGCGCTCTTGGGTTGACGAGCTGCGTCTTACGCTGCCGGAGCTGCCGAGCGCGCGCCGCAAGCGGTTGCAGGCCGAGTGGGGTGTGTCAGACCACGACATGCAGTCGATTCTCAACGCGGGCGCGGTCGACCTGATCGTGGAGACGGTGTCTCTGGGCGCCGCCGCGGACCAGGCTCGCAAGTGGTGGATGGGCGAACTGGCCCGCCGCGCCAACGAGGACGGCGTGGACCTGCCGACGCTGCCCATCACCGCCGCTCAGGTCGCCGAGGTGGTCGCCCTGACCGCCGCCGGCAAGCTGAACGACAAGCTGGCCCGCCAGGTGATCGAGGGCGTACTGGCCGGCGAGGGATCGCCCGAGGAGGTCGTGGCCAAGCGCGGCCTGGCGGTCGTGAGCGACGACGGCGCGCTGCTGGCGGCGATCGACGAGGCCATCGCGGCCTTCCCGGACGCGGCGGAGAAGGTGCGCGGCGGGAATCAGGGGCCTGCCGGGCAGCTGATCGGCGCCGTGATGAAGGCTACGCGCGGGCAGGCGGACGCGGCCCGGGTGCGGGAGTTGTTGCTGGAGCGGTTGTCGGGTTGAGCCGCCGCGATCGCGTGCGGGCTGTTCCGGGGCCCGCACGCGATCGCCACTCACCGCAGCATCTCCGCCTGAAGCAGCAGCACCTGATCGGTCGGCAGGTCACCGACCAGCTTCGGGGCAGTCGTCGTGACGATCGCCACCACGTCCCCGTCCCGGAACACCGCCCGCCGCTCCACCTGCCCGGGCAGCCCCTCCACCTCGTCGAACTTCCGCATCGCGACCTCCTGGGTGAGGTCCCCGAACGCCGGGACGGTGACGATCGGCGGGCCGTCTTCACGTTTGCCGACCTTCGGCGGCGCCCAGGTCTTCAGCACGTCCTCAGACGTGAAAGCGGCGTCGTGATCAGGGAACTGAAGCAGCTCCACCACCGTGTGCTGCCCATCCGGCGTCGTCCACCCGCGCCATGCGATCCGACGCAACCCGGCATCATAGAAGCGCCCCGGCATCACAGGACTCTGAATAGCCGACATGAAGTCCGTGACCGGCTCCCAGCCGTCCTCCTTGACCACGGCCCCCTTCGGCGCGGGGAGCAGATACCGGCGCAGATCGCCGTAGTGCACCTGCCCGGCGTTCGCGTCATCGCCCGGCGCCGGCTTGCCGACCGGCGGCAACGGCCGCGCCAACGCGGGGAAGTCATAACGCCCGTCACTCGGCGTCGCAAGAAACGGCACATCAGTACGCTGTGGAACCGTCACCCCGTACGCGGTCCCCGCCGCAACCGCTGCCGCGACCACCAACGCAGACCCATAACGCATCACGAGCCGAGGCCAGCGCCGCTTCGGCTCCGCCACCTCGGCCTGCAGCTGGGTGAAGAACGCTGATGGGTCGAGATACAGCTGTTCCGGCGCGCCGGCCGACGACCCGTTGTTCGCATCCGGTGGCCCAACCGCCACCGACTCAACGGCTACCGGCTCGCCATCGACAGCCGGCAGGTCCTGTGGTTCGTCAACTGGCGATTCACCCTCGGCATCGGCATCCGCCGATCGCCGCGGTTCGGCTGTGCCGGATTCGCCCTCACCGACCGGCGCCGGTGACACGGCTTGCACAGCGCCGGTGTCCTTGGCGAGTGGCTGCTCATCCGGAGCGGCTGTGGTTTCCGACCTGGTTTCGGCATCTGGTCGCTCATCAGCGATCGCCGTGTGCCCTGCCTCGCTCGCTACGGCATCAGGCTTCGGCCCGGTGCCCGGCGCGCCATCGCCGACCGCGCCGGCGCCGTCATCCGCAACCGGCGCCACCTCCTGCCGCGGCTCCCCGAAAGCCGCCAGCACATCATCCTGCGCGCTCACGTCCCCAACCCGTTCCTCAGCACGTCCAACTGCCTCCCGAACATGTCGGTCACCGCCCTCGTGTCCAGCGGCACGACGCCCTCGGCGCGCGCGATGGTGAACGTGTCGCCGACCGTCGCCAGGCACGTCATGCTGTCCAGCGGGTCGCCGACGTGCGTCGTGGGCAGCACACACAGCGCGTCCACGTGGCCGGGGACCGCCGGTCCGGTGCGGAAGCTCTTCGACTGCTTCACGATCCGCGCGAAGTCGCCCGTCGACCTCGCCGACAGCGCCGGGTCCAGCTGCAACACGGTGAACGCCACGTCCAGCGTCCCCGCCTCGTTCGCGTACGTCCGCACCGCGCCGCCGCTCATGTGGCCGGCCGCCACCGCGCCCTGCACGCCGGTCAAGTCCGAGGCCGGCAGCGCCCCGAACAGCAGTGTCACCGTCGGGTCGGCCTGGTCGGGGCGCACCGGGGCGTCGTTGCCGAGTTCGCCCTCGTCCGGGCCCGGGCGGTAGCCGTCGGGGATCGGCAGCAGGAAGGCCGACAGGTCGCCGTAGTGCGTGCCGTCCGAGCGGACGCCCGACGTCACACTGGGCGCGACCGTCACCGTCACCGGCGCGGCCACCGGCTTCGCGGAGCTCTTCGACGTGCCGCCGACCCCCAGAATCCCGAACCCGACGCCGGCCCCGACCGCCAGCGCCGACGTCAACCACGCGCTCACGAACAGCACCCTGCGCGGCCGCTGAACCGGAGTATCAGGACCCGGAACCCCCTCAGGCATCGACAGACTCACAACCGATCCGCCTGTTCCTTCGTCACCTTCGTGACGTCATCCAGGACGTCACCCGTCGAAGGCGCTCCCGGCTTCGGTTCCAAGAACACCTGCTCCACGACGTCCCCGTGCCGCACCAACCCGTACCCGCTGAACATCCCATCCCGCCCCTTGGCGCCGTACCGGCCCACGTATCCGGTCTCCGTCCCCTCGACCAGCGTGGTCGCATTGACCGGGAACTCGACGGACGCGAAGAACGTCACCGCGTCGGCGTTCGACCGGAACTGCACCAAGTCGATCTCGACCCGCGTTCCGTCCGCCGCCATCCACACCGCCCGCGCGGCCCGCCGGAAGTGCTCTGCGTTGAGCGAGGCGAACTCCCCGTCGGGCTTTCGGAAATACTCCGCCAGATCCCCGATCGTGAGCCAGTCGCGCGCCGGGAGCAGAGCGTCGTCCTTGGCCCCCTCCGGCTTGGCGAGCAGCAGCTCGCGCAGATCCCCGTCCAGCTTCGCGCCGTCATCCGTCTTCGGATCCGGCTTCTCGGCCGCCAGCGGCACGACCGCCGGCCCCAGCGTGTGCGAGATCGGCGGCAGCGGCGTGGCCGCCCGCGCACGCTGAACCGAGAAGCCGATCCCGACCCCGCCGACCAAACCCAGCGCCACCGCCGAGGAGAAAAGCACTCCGGTCCGTCGCTTCACGTCTCTCAGCTCCCCGTGTCCAGCCGGGTGATCTGCTTGCGCACCCGGTCGATCAGCACGCCGTGGTCCACCGGCGGCTCGCCGTAGACGTTCACCTCGAAGAACACGTCGCCCCGGAACCCCACCCCGCGCAACCGCGCCTCGCCCAGCGAAGCATCCATCGCGATGTCATAGGCCTTCTCGTCCGGATAGCCCGGCACATCGAACGCCTTCCAGGCCGGCTGCGCCTTGTCGCCGCCGGCCCAGGTCTGGGCGGCCTGCGCCGAGCCGAAGTGCAGCAGCCGCACCATCACGTGGTACTTCCCGTCCGCGGTCTGGTACCGGCGCGTCGCGGCATCCTTGAAACCCAAGGTGTTCAGCCCTTTGAGGACGTCGGAGCTGTTCGAGTACAGCGCGGCGACGGCCTCCTTCGTGAGCACGTCGCCATCGGCGGAGCCGATCACCGACGCGTCGGGCGGCACGGCCATCAGGAAGTACCGGATGTCCCCGCTGTGCACGCCGCTCGCGACCTTTCCGGTCACCGTCGAGGACGGCTTCGGCGACGGACTGCTGGAACTGGAAGACGAAGGCGGCGAAGGCGAAGAAGACGGCGACGAGGACGGCGACGAAGACGACCGGGGCGACGCAGACCACGAACCGGTGGCCGTCACCGTCACCCGCACCGCCGCCACGGCAGAAGCATCAGCCCCCTGCGACGAACCGTCCCGGCCCAGAGCCACGACGCCCCCGGCGGTCCCACCGGCGACCACGACCCACCCGGCGGCCAACGCCACCACCGCCCGACGGCGACCGGCGCCCGGAATCCCCACCCCTGGCACGTGCACGCACCCCTGACAAATCGACGAGAGAGCGATCTTCCCACTTCGCCGTCGGATTCGAAGAGATTTTTCAGATCACGGTTGGGCCACAACCTGACGCATACTGCTGTGGTGAGTGACTCGATCATGGAACCGGACAGCGACCCCTTCGCGCCGCCGACCGAAGTAGCAGCGGTGGCCGCCGCCTCGCCCGCCGAGGCCGCCGCCCGCGACGCGAACCCCCAATACGTCCTCCCGCTCGTCGTCCGCATCGAGCGCACGACACCGCCGCAGCGCACCGACGCCCTGGAAACCGCCGCCCGAGCCGTTCTCACCTTCCTGTCCGACCCGCGCTCCACCGAGCCCGACGGCGCCTGGACCGCCCTGGTCCACGCCTGGACCGACGGCCGCATCCGCAAGGTCGTCCGCCGGGCGCGCGGCGCGGAATGGACCCGAGCCGAGGCCCTGCCCGGCATCACGGTCACCGGCACCGCCGCCACCGACCCGGCCCGGGTCCGCGTCTTCCCGCCCGTCCCGCTCGACGGCTGGCCCAAGGACCTGGCCCGCCTCCAGGTCTCCGGCACCGACCTCACCGACGCCGAACCGCCGGCCCCCGTGACGTCCGGAACCATCCCGATCCTGTGGCTCAACCCCGAACTGGACATGACAGCCGGCAAAGCCATGGCCCAAGTCGGCCACGCCGCCCAGATCGCCTGGTGGCAGCTGACCGACGCCCAGCGCAAAGCCTGGTCCGACGCGGACTTCCCGCTCGCCGTGCGCACCGCGCCGCGCGAGGCGTGGCCGGCGCTCGTCGGCTCCGGACGCCCGCTGGTCCGCGACGCGGGCTTCACCGAGATCGCCCCGGGATCGTGCACCGCCGTCGCCGATCTTCCGCCCGTCCTCGGTTAGCGAAGGCCGGCCCGGCGAGGCATCATCAGGGGTTTACCACGCAGCCCGCCCAGGGAAGGGCACCAAGCGTCCTGACCAACCTCTCAGGGAGCTGAAGAACATGCGGATACCCCGCTTCACCAGCCGGTCCGGCCGCCTCGCCGTGGCGGCCGCCTTGCTGTTCGGCCTCACCGTCACGGTCGCCGCCGGCGCCGGCGCGTCCGGCGGCGCTGCCCCGGTGCGCCCCGGCCCGGCGACCGTCGTCGCCGCTGACGCCGCCGACGCCGCCCCGGCCATCGGCCACCCGGCGACGACCACCGCGAGCGACCCCTGCGGCTTCGTCGCCGCCGTCCCCGCCGACCGGTTCAAGGGCATCCCGCGGTTCGACCCGGTGCAGGCGGCCGAACCGTACTCGGTGACGTTCCACACCCCCGAGGGCGACATCACCGTCAAAGCCCTGACGTCGGCGGCGCCCTGTACCACCTTCTCCTTCCGCTACCTGATCGAGCGCGACTACTACGACAAGACCCACTGCCACCGCCTCACCACCCAGCGCCTGTGGGTCCTGCAGTGCGGCGACCCGACCGGCACCGGCAGCGGCGGGCCCGGCTATTCCTTCAATGACGAGAACCTCGCCGGCGCCACCTATCCGGCCGGCACCGTCGCGATGGCCAACGCCGGCCCGAACACCAACGGCAGCCAATTCTTCTTCACGTGGAAGGACACCAAGCTCCGCCCGAACTACACGCCCTTCGGTGTCGTCACGAGCGGTATGGACGTTCTGCAGAAAATCGCCGCCGACGGCGAGGACGACCAGAACAGCCCCGGCGACGGCTACCCGAACGACTACGTGCTCTTCCGCGACGTGCACATCCACAGCAGCCGCTAGACTCGCGCAGAACCCTCCCGACGCCGGGGCCATCGCGCGATTTCAGCGCGCTGACCTCGGCGTCTTCTCACATGTCAGGCACCACCTCGCCGCCATGCGAGACGATTCACGCAATCATTGACGACCGCGCCGGCCGCTGTCACTGTCGATGACATGAACCAGGGGCAGCTTCTTGTGGCTCGCCGTCACGTCGATCTGCGACGGACCGCGAGCGCCATCTGTCCTGGCGTTTTCTGACTTTCGCCGTTTCCGGCGCCTTCACCCTGTGCTGCGCGGTAGCGCATAGGGATTTCCGCATGCCTTGAGGCGTTCTCCGGCAGCGATTCCGCCACGTATTGCTCGCTTTTTTGCGCCTCGGTATCTCCATCGCCTATTTCAGGAGCCTCTCCCATGCCCACCATCGTTGCCGTCTCCGGCAGCCCCTCGACGACATCGCGCACGGCCGCGGCCGTGGACCACGCGCTCGCCGTGCTGACGGCACACGGCCACACCACCACCCACCTGGCGGTGCGCGACTTGCCGCCGGCCGATCTGCTGGCCGGCAGCCGGGACACCCCGGCGCTGTGGACCGCGGCCGACACGCTGTCCCGCGCCGACGGCGTGGTGATGGCCACGCCGGTGTACAAGGCCTCTTACACCGGGCTGCTCAAGGCGTTCCTCGACCTGCTCCCGGAGAACGCGCTGGCCGGCAAGGTCGTGCTGCCCCTGGTGACCGGCGGGACGGTCGGGCATCTGCTGACGATCGACTACGCGCTGCGGCCGGTGCTGACCGCGCTCGGCGCCGACCACGTCGTGCAGGGCAGGTTCCTCCTCGACGCCGACATCGTGCGCGGCGAGGGCGGCTCGGCGGTGCTCGCCCCGGCCGCCCACAAGCGGCTGACCGAGTCGCTCGCCGGGTTCACCGACGCGCTGGCCCGCCGCGGCGGCGGCAGCGGTGACGACGGCGAGTCCCTGGTCACCGCCGTGGCGACCGCGGGATCCGCGAGATGACCACGACCACCCGGCGCGGATTCCTCGGCCTCGTCGGGACCGCCGCGCTGACCGCCGGCTGCGGCTCCTCGGGCGGCGGATCGGCCCAGAAGACCACCAAGCTGCGCTACCAGGGCAGCGCGGGCGCCGTGACGCCGGCGGAGCTGGCGGCGGACCTCGGCTATCTGGGCCCGGTCGCCCTGGAGTGGGTCGGCGACACCACCAGCGGGCCGCAGGACATCCAGGCCGCGGCCACCGGACAGACCGACTTCGGCGGGGCGTTCAACGGCGCGGTCGCCAAACTCCACGCCGCCGGCGCGCCCATCACCGCCGTCATCAGCTACTACGGCGTCGACCAGTACTCGTACAACGGCTTCTACACCCTCGCCGACAGCCCGATCGCGGGGGCGTCCGACCTGTTCGGCAAGAAGATCGGCATGAACACCCTTGGAGCCCACTACGAGGCGGTCCTGGACATCTACCTGAACCGCGGCGGCGTCACCGGGGCGGCGGTGAAGAAGGTCGAACCGCTCGTCGTCCCGCCGATCAACACCGAGCAGACGCTGCGCGCGCACCAGATCGACGTCGGCGTGCTCGGCGGGATCCTGCGGGACAAGGCGCTGGCCGCCGGCGGTATCAAACCCCTGTTCACCGACTACGACCTGCTCGGGACGTTCAGCGCCGGGACCTATGTGTTCCGCGACGACTTCCTGGCGAAGAACCCCGACACGGTCCGCGCGTTCGTCAGCGGCGTCGGCAAGGCCGTCGAGTGGGCCCGCGCCACACCGCGCGCGGAGGTCGTCGACCGCTTCACGAAGATCGTGAAGGCGCGCGGCCGCAACGAGGACACCACCGCCCTGCAGTACTTCAAGTCCTACGGCATCGCCGGGACCGGCGGCTCGATCGCGGCCGAGGAGTTCGGCACCTGGATCACCTGGCTGGAGCAGCAGGGCCAGATCCCGGCCGGCAAGGTCACCGCCTCGGCTGTCTACACGAACAAGTTCAACTCCAACGCGAAGGAAGGCTCCTGACATGCCGTCCCCGCCGAAGATCCGGGTCGAAGGACTCGGCAAGACCTTCCAGGTCCGCGATGGCGAAGGTTTCACCGCCCTGGACGACATCAGCATCGACGTCGCCGCCGGCGAGTTCCTCGTCGTGGTCGGGCCCAGCGGCTGCGGGAAGTCGACGCTGCTCGACCTCATCAGCGGCCTGAGCAAGCCCAGCGGCGGCCGGGTGCTGGTCGACGGCGTGCCGGTGACCGGGCCCGCGCTGGACCGCGCCGTCGTGTTCCAGCAGTACGCGCTGCTCCCGTGGCGCACCGCCCAGCGCAACGTCGAGTTCGCCCTCGAAGCCCGGTCGCGGCTGGACCGGCCGGGCCGCAAAGCGCGGGCCGAGCGCGCGCGGGAGCACCTGGCGCTGGTCGGCCTGACCGGGTTCGAGGACCGCTACCCGCACGAGCTGTCCGGCGGGATGCGCCAGCGCGTCGCCATCGCCCGCGCGCTGGCCGCCGATCCGAAGGTGCTGCTGATGGACGAGCCGTTCGCGGCCCTGGACGCGCAGACCCGCGACGGCTTGCAGGAGGAGCTGCGGCGGATCTGGCAGGCGACCGGCACGACGATCGTGTTCATCACCCACAGCATCGACGAAGCGGTCTACCTCGGACAGCGCGTCGCGATCATGACCTCGCGGCCGGGACGCATCAAGCAGGTCGTCGAGGTGCGGCTGGGGGAGCGGGACCGTGATGAGGACGTGCGCTCCAGCTCCGAGTTCGCCGCGTACCGGCATGAAGTCTGGAGCCTGCTGCGCGACGAAGTGACCGTGACGAGGGAGGTTGTTTCCGTTGGCTGAGCTGCCCATCGCGCGGGCCGCCGCGCGCCGGCCACTGAAGGTGAAGACGCGGGTTCCGGCCGTCCTCATCCGAGCGGCACAGCTTCTCGCGGCCGTCGGCAAGCGCACCATCGCCGTCATCCTGTTCCTGGGCCTGTGGGAGGTCGCGCCGCGCATCGGCCTGGTCGACCGGACCTTCCTGGTGCCGTTCTCCGAAGCAGTCAAAGCCCTGATCGAGCTGGCACGCGACGGCCGGCTGTGGGACAACACCCAGGCCAGCCTGAGCCGGTCGCTGGCCGGCTTCGGGATCGCGATCGGCATCGGCGTGCCGCTGGGGCTGCTGATCGGCTGGTACCGGCCGGTCGCGGAGTTCCTCGGACCGCTGCTGGAACTGTTCCGCAACACCGCCGCGCTCGCGTTGCTGCCGGTGTTCATCCTGCTGCTCGGCATCGGCGAGACGTCGAAGATCGCCATCGTCGTCTTCGCCTGCACCTGGCCGATCCTGCTCAACACGGTCAGCGCCGTGCGCGGCGTCGACGCGGTGCTGGTGAAGTCGGCCCGGTCCATGGCCCTGCCGGCGCCGCGGCTGTTCGCCAAGGTGATCCTGCCCGCCAGCGTGCCGACGATCTTCACCGGCATCCGGCTGGCCGGCTCCGGGTCGATCCTGGTGCTGATCGCCGCCGAGATGGTCGGGGCCAAGGCCGGGCTCGGCTACCTGGTCAACGTCTCGCAGCAGAACTTCGCGATCCCCGATATGTACGCCGCGATCATCGCCATCTCGGTGCTCGGCCTCGTTTTCAACCAGCTTCTCGTCGCCCTCGAACGCCGCCTGACGCGCTGGCGTCCGGCCGCGGGCGCGTGACCTCTCAAAGGATCCTGACACCCATGAGCCCCGACCGCACCGAGCCCCGCCACCTCCACCTCAACGCCTTCCTGATGACGCCCGGCCACCACGACGCCGCCTGGCGCCACCCGGACAGCCAGCCGCACCGCGCCACCGACGTCACCTACTTCCAGCAGCTCGCCCAGACCGCCGAGCGCGGAAAGTTCGACTCGATCTTCTTCGCCGACGGCCTGGCGGTCTGGGGCCGGCTGCGCAGCAACGTCTCCGGCGGCCTGGAGCCGCTGACGCTGCTGGCCGCGATCGCCGCCGTCACCCGGCACATCGGCCTGATCGCCACCGCCTCGACGACCTTCAACGAACCCTTCCACCTGGCCCGCAAGTTCGCCTCGCTGGACCACATCTCCGGCGGCCGGGCGGGCTGGAACATCGTCACCTCGGGGAGTGTCGCCGAGGCGAACAACTTCAACCTCGACGAGCACATCGAGCACGGCGTGCGGTATCAGCGCGCCGCGGAGTTCCTGGACGTCGCCACCCGGCTGTGGGACAGCTGGGCCGACGACGCGGTGGTGCTGGACAAGGCCGCGGGGCTCTACGCCGACCCGGACCGGGTCCGCGAGATCGAGCACGAGGGATCGTTCTTCAAGGTGCGCGGGCCGTTGAACGTCCAGCGCACGCCGCAGGGCTGGCCGCTGCTGGTGCAGGCCGGCTCCTCCGAGGACGGCAAGGACTTCGCCGCCCGGTACGCCGAGGCCGTCTTCACCGCGCAGCAGACCCTCGACGACGCGCAGGAGTTCGCCAAGGACGTCCGGGCCCGCGCCGCCGCCCGCGGCCGCGACGGCCTGCCGCTGATCCTGCCGGGCATCGTCCCGATCCTCGGCGCCACCGAGGCCGAGGCCCGGCAGTTGGAGGACGAGCTGACGGGCCTGCAGGTCCTCGACTACGGACTGAACCAGCTCTCGACCATGCTCGGCGTCGACGTGTCCGGCCTCCCGCTGGACGAGCGGCTGCCGGAGCACATCCTGCCGACCGAGGACCAGATCAACGGCAACAAGAGCCGCTTCACCCTGGTCGCCGACCTGGCCCGGCGCGAGCGCCTGACGATCCGGCAGATCGTCGCCCGGCTCGGCGGCGGACGCGGCCACCGGGTCGTGGCCGGCACTCCGGAGCAGATCGCCGACACCATCGAGGCCTGGTTCCTGGCCGGCGCCGCCGACGGGTTCAACATCATGCCGCCGATCCTGCCGACCGGCCTGGACGCCTTCGTCGACCACGTCGTGCCCGAACTCCAGCGGCGCGGGCTGTTCCGTACCGACTACACCGGGGCGACGTTGCGCGAGCACTACGGTCTGCCCCGCCCCGTCGCCGACTTCTCAGAGCCCTTGCTCGCCGCCGCGACCAGCTAGCCCGCCTGCTGCGCCTGCCTGCCGTGGTGTCAGCGAGCTGATCCCGGCAGCTCGATACCGATCTGAGATCGTCTCGATCCCGGCGACCATCGCCTTGGCCAAGGCCCGGGTGGTCGCCGGGATCAACCCGACCGACACGGTTTCTACGGAAAGTCAGCACGTTCCCAGCCGCGGACCATAGCGGGCGGTGAGCCCGAATCGACCCCACCCCTCCGGCTCCGAACGGCCCGTCCGCGCGTTCCCTCTGCCCGCGCGACATCTGTAACTTTCAACTACCGGTCATCCCGCCTGGACCTGGGACCGTGGCGTTGGAGTGGCAAGGTCCCGTGCACCGGCGTCCAGACGTGTGCGGTCACCGATCCCGTGTATTGACATCCCACCTCGGAGATCCCACGCTGACCCGAAGCATGTTAACGGTAACAGTCGTCTCGCTCATGGGAGCGCCGACATCGTTCCAACCGCGGGAGCAACCAGAAGTGGATCTGAAGCTGACTGGGAGAAGGTCGTGAAGAACAGAGGAAGTATCAGCCGCAGGAGCCGATCCCTGATCGCCGCGCTCGGCGCCGCGGCGTTGGCCGTGGCGGCGCTGGCCGTGACGCTGAGCGCCAGCCCGGCCCAGGCCGACGTCTCCGGCGCTCTGCGTGGTGTCGGTTCGAACCGGTGCCTGGATGTGCCGAACTCCAGCCAGACCGACGGCACCTTCCTGCAGATCTATGACTGCTCGGGTGGTGCGGGCCAGCAGTGGACGTCGACGTCCGGCGGCACGTTGACGGTGTACGGCAACAAGTGCCTGGACGTGCCCCACCAGGCGACCAGCGCCGGTACCAAGGTGGAGATCTGGTCCTGCAACGGCGGCGCCAACCAGCAGTGGCGGGTGAACTCCGACGGCACGATCGTCGGGGTGCAGTCCGGGCTCTGCCTG
>JAEKKI010000123.1 GCA_019510485.1 Catenulisporales bacterium | reverse complement strand
CCCTGACCGCGCTCGGCCACTGGTACTGGCGCGCCTCGGCGGTCTTCGACCTGGGCATGCTGCGCCTGCGCCAGCACCGCGCGGTGGAGGCCGAGGGGCTGATCCGGCAGGCGTACGACACCTTCCACAACTCCGGATACCGCTACTGGACGGCCGTCGTCGGCCGCCGCATCGCCATGCTGAGACTGGAGCAGGGGCAGGTCGAGGCGGCGGTGGAGTACGTGCTGCCGGCGCTGGAGACCTTCCAGCAGCTGGGCTTGGGGCTGTGGGAGAGCTACACGCTGCGCGTCCTGGCCTGGGCCCGGCGGGAGGAGGGACGCCTGGACGTCGCCGATCAGCACCTTGAGGACGCCGCGGCTCTGGCCGCGCGCTTCGACGATCCCTGGGGCCTGATGCGAGTGCGCTGGATGCAGGCCTCGGTGTGGATGGCGCAGGGCCGCACCACCGAGGCCGTACGGCTGTACCGGGAGGCCGCGGCGACGGCGGCGCGCTACGAGGAGCCCTGGCAGGAGGCTGAGATCCTCGCCGACCTCGCCCGGGCGCTGCGCGCCACCGGCGACCGGGCCGCCGCGGCCCGCGCCGCGGCCGAGGCCGAGGCGAAGTCGGTCGGCATCACGCCCCGGCGCCCGAGCCGGTGGCGGTCGCTGGCGATCGGCGGTGGACGGCGGCCGGCGAAGAGGCCCTAGGGGTAAGAGCTGGGCTAAGGCGACTACGGCGTTGCGGGCGGACGCCGAGGACGCTTGGGACGCCGCAGCCCAGCAGCCGTCAGCCGCTGGAGCAGGTCCCGCGACCGGACCGGTGTCGCCCCCGCCGCGACCGCCGTCTGGTACAGATGCTCGGGCACGTCGTAGTGGTCGCGCTCGAAGCCGCGCGGTGGCAGGCCGATGCGTTCGGCGAACGCGTGCAGCTCGGCATACGAAGCGTCGCTCACCAGGTGCGACCACAGCCGGCCGTGGCCGGGCCAGGTCGGCGGGTCGATGAGGATCACCCGGTCAGTCAAGCACACCGGCGGCCGCCATCGCCGCCCGCACATCAGCCTCCACCAGCGCCGCGTTGATCTGCGCAGCCGTCGTCGTGGCCGCGCCCGCGGCGGCGATGACACCGGCCGTGGGATCGGCGACGTTGCCCGCGGCCCACACGCCGGGGATCGAGGTGCGCCCCGCCGGGCCCAGCACCGGCCAGCCGGTCTCCGGGTCGGACTCGCAGCCCAGCGCGTCCAGCAGGGTGCTGTTGGCGCGGAAGCGCGGCACCAGGAACAGGCCTTCGCGGGCGACGACCGTGCCGTCGGCGAGCTCGATGCCGGTGAGCCGATCGTCCTGCGTCACCAGGCGCGTCACCGGCCGCTCCTCGATGCCGACGCCGCGCGCGGTGAGCTTGGCGCGGTCGGCGTCGTCGAGCGCGTGGCCGTTGAGGAAGTAGACCAGGTCGTCCGTCCACTGCCGGATCAGCAGCGTGTGATGCGCCGACATCGGGCCGGTGGCCAGCGTCGCCAGCGCGCCGTCGCGGACCTCCCAGCCGTGGCAGTAGGGGCAGACGTGGACATCGCGGCCCCATAGTCCGCTCAGGCCCGGCACGTCCGGCAGCACGTCGGTGAGCCCGGTGGTGACGAGCAACTGCCGCGAGGTCGGCACACAGCCGCTGGCGAGCGTGACGGTGAAGCCGCCGCCGGTGCGCTCGACTTTCTCGGCGAAGTCGGTGACGATCACGCCGCCGTAGGACAGCACCTCGGCGCGGCCCAGCTCCAGCAGCTCCAAGGGCGGCAGGCCGTCCCGCGACAGGAAGCCGTGCATGTGATCGGCATCGGCGTTGCGCGGCGCGCGGGCGTCGACCACCAGGACGCGGCGGCGCGCGCGGGTCAGCATCAGCGCGGCGGACAGCCCGGCCGGGCCGCCGCCGATGACGATGACGTCGTAGTGCTGGTCGTCGTCCTGAGAGGACGCAGAACTATGATCGGTTTCGAGCTGGCTGTTCATAGCGCGAGAATGCGCGCGCGGCCCGCTGCCCGGCAAGAGAAGTTGCCGCTTTGGCAAACTGGGAGCATGGACACTCAGCCGGACAATCCGTCGGCCGGCCTTGGCGATCGGCTGCGCGCCGCCCGCCGGAAGCAGAACCTGACCCTCGCCGACGTCGCCGCCGGGACCGGTATCTCGGTGAGCACGCTCTCCCGCCTGGAGAGCGGCGGCCGCCGCGCCACCCTGGAGCTGTTGCTCCCGCTGGCAGAGCTCTATGACGTCTCCCTGGACGAACTCGTCGGCCGGACCCCGCCGCGCAGACAGCCGTCCGGCCGGGTCGTCGTCCCGTTGACCAGGGAGCCGGGCGGCCTGCGCGCATACAAGATGATCCTCCCGCCGCCGCAGGACGATGAGGCGGCTCCGCAGCTGCGAACGCACGAGGGCTGGGAATGGATGTACGTGCTCAGCGGCCGGCTGCGCGCGGTGCTGGCCGAGCACGATCTGGTGCTGGGCAAGGGCGAGGCCCTGGAGTTCGACACGCACGTGCCGCACTGGTTCGGCTCGGCGGGGCCGGGACCGGCGGAGCTGCTGACGCTGTTCGGACCGCAGGGCGAGCGGGTCCATGTGCGAGCCCGGTCACGGGGGAAGTGGGGATAGGACCGCTCAGGCTTCCAGCTCGGCGATCTCAGCAGTCAGATTCGCCCGCGCCCGCTTCTCGTAGCGCTCGACCGCCACCGGCGTGCGGAACAGCGTCGGCAGCTCCAGCAGCCCGCGCAGCACGGCCGCGCGCCCCGGCCGGAACAGGTCGTCGGGCACGTCCGCGTACTCCTGCCGGATCGCGTGCGTGTAAGCGGCGTACTCCTCCGGCTTGCCGCCGAGCACGGCGAGATCCGCGTCGCAGAGCACTGCCCCGTTGCGGTCGCCGTCGGCCACCGCGTGGTCCTTGGTCAGCCGCACCAGCCGCGCCACCTCGGCGACCCGCTCCGGCGGCACGGTGCCCAGCAGCGGCAGCTCCTGCTCGGCCAGCTGCGCGCTCAACTCTTCGTTGGAGGCGCTGTCAGTGCCGCTGTCGTAGACCGCGTCGTGGAACCACACGGCGAATCGCACGGCCGCCAGGTCGGCGGCGAACCCGCCGAACTCGTCCACACCGTCCAGCACCCGCTCCAGGTGGTCCAGTGTGTGGTAGCGCCGGTGCGGTTCGGCCCAGCGCGCGACCAGTTCGTCGCCCATCCGGATGCTCTCCGGGGTGATGCCCGCGAGGGTGAGCCAGCGCTCGTGCAGCGACAAAGCCATGGTCGAAGCCTACGCCGTTCGATCAGCACCGCAACGCGCACACCTGTGCCAACACCGCCGGTCGGGGCCGGCCGGACGCGGCCGCCGGTCCGCTCGCGGGTACGGCTATCGCGCCGCAGCGGTCCTGCGTGCCTCCCGCGCCGTGGCCGCCCACCGAGCGCGCGCCGCCATCTCGACGCAGTCCTCCAGCGTCCGCGTCGCCAACACCGCCCGCACCTCGGCGATCGCCGACGGCGCCATCGACAGCGAGCGCACACCCAGTCCCACCAGCACGCACGCCAGCAGCGGGTCGGCCGCCGCCTCGCCGCACACGCCGATCGGCTTGCCGGTGGCCGCGCCGGCATCGCCGGCCGCGCCGATCAGCTTCAGCACCGCCGGATGCCACGGGTCCTGACACGTCCCCAGCGCGCCGAGCATGCGGTCGGCGGCCATCGTGTACTGCGTCAGATCGTTGGTCCCGATCGAGGCGAAGCCGGTGCGCCCGGCCAGGATCGCCCCGGCGGTCAGGGCGGCGGCCGGGGTCTCCACCATGATGCCGACCCGGCCGTTGACGACGTCCAGGCCGCAGGACGCCGCCAGGTCGCAGAACCACTCGGCCTCCGGCGCCTCGTTCACCATCGGCGCCATCACCCAGACGTCGGCCGGCACGGCGTCGGCCGCCTCGTTGATCGCCTCCAGCTGAGTGCGGAGCACCGCCTCGTTCCGGCCGTCGAAGGCCCGGAACGCGCGCAGCCCGCGCACGCCGAGCGCCGGATTGGGCTCCTCGCCGAGCGGCACGAACGGCAGCGGCTTGTCGGCCCCGGCATCCAGCGTCCGCACCACCACCCGGGCGCCGGCACCGAACGCTTCGAAGATCTCGCGATACGCCTTGACCTGAGCCGGCAAGGACGGCGGCTCGTCAGCGTCCAGATACAGGAACTCGGTGCGGAACAGCCCCACGCCCTCGGCGCCGGCCGCCAGCGCTTCCGGCACGTCCGCCGCGCCGCCGATGTTCGCCAAGAGCCGCACCGGCTGGCTGTCGGCGGTGCGTCCCGGACCGCGGAGCGCGGTGGCCGTGACCGCCGCCGCCGACCGGGTCACGGCGGCTTCCAACTCCTCGGACGTCGGACGCGCCACGACGGTCCCGGCGGCGGCGTCGACCAGCACCACCGTGTCGTCGGCCAGATCCAGCACCCCGGCGGCGCCGACCACGGCCGGGATCCCCATCGACTGCGCCAGGATCGCGGTGTGCGAGGTCGGGCCGCCCTCGGCCGTGACCAGAGCCAGCACCAAGCGCCGGTCCAGCAGCGCGGTGTCGGCCGGGGCCAGGTCCTCGGCGACCAGCACGTAGGGCTCGGTGCGCCGCGGAAGCCCGGGCATCGCCACGCCGGTGGCGACCGCGACGGCGCGCGCGGCGATGTCATCGAGGTCTGCGACCCGGCCGGCCAGGTACTCGCCGAGCCCGGCGAACATCTCGCGGTAGCCGGCGAACGTCTCGTGGATCGCGCGGGCCGCCGTCTTACCGGCGGCGACGCGGGCGCTGACGCGCTCTTCCAAGTCCGGGTCCTCGGCCATCATGGCCTGCGCTTCCAGGACGTCGGCGGTGTCCCCGCCGGCCGCCGCGCCGCGGGCGCGCAGGTCCGCGGCGACCGCGGCCAGAGCGGCGAGGGCTTTGCGGCGCTCCTCGTCGGCGGTCGCCGTCGCGGGCACGTCCGGCGGCTCCGGCGGGGCCTGAGCCGTGCGAGCGACCGGGCCGGCCACGGTGGCGGTGCCGACGCCCACGCCTTCGTACTCGGTCCGGTCGGCCGCTCCCGCCACCCCGGCCGCTTCCGCCGCGGAACCGCCTGCCGTCTCAGGCATCGAGGTCGGTCTCCAGCAGCTCGGCGAGCTGCTCCACCGCCTCGGCGGCCCCGTCGCCGTCGGCCGCCAGCACGACGCGGTCGCCGTGCCGCACGTCCAGCGCCATCACCGCGAGCATCGACTTGGCGTTGACCGCCGGGCCGCCCTCCCGGGCCAGGGACACCGGGACCGGCAGAGCGGCCGCCTTCTTGACGAAGACGGCCGCCGGCCGGGCGTGCAGCCCCACCTTGGAGGCCACGGTCACGGTGCGCTCTGGCATATCAGGGTCCTTGTCTTGAAGTCAGAGAGCCGATGGTGACGATCCGCCCTCTCCATGCGGCGCCGCCTCAGCGCCAGTGGAACAGCTCGTCCCCGGCCGCCACGGCGCCGGCGGCGATGGCGTCGACGGCCGCGTCCTCGGCGTCCAGCGCGATCACCGGGCTCACCGGGGACAGGCCGCCGGCCTCGATGTCGGCCGGGTTCCAGGTGACCACCGGCTGTCCGGCGCGGACCTGCTCGCCCTCGGTCGCGATCAGCTCGAAGCCCCGCCCGTCCAGGTTCACCGTGTCGATGCCCAGATGGACCAGGACCCCGCGGCCGTCCTCGGACCGCACCACGAAGGCGTGCGGCTTGAGCTTCACCAGCCGGCCGGCGATCGGCGCGACCGCGGTCTGCGGCTTGCGCTCGGGGTCGACGGCGGCGCCGGGTCCCACCATCCGCCCCGCGAACACCGGGTCGGGGACCTCGGCCAGGCCGATGGCGGTGCCGGTCAGCGGGGAGGAGATGGAGATGTCCATGGGCTCATTCGTGGTGCTCGGGGCGCGGGCCGGGCCGGGACGGGCACTGCGGTGGGCGGTGCGGGCGAGCGGAGCTACATCAGGTCCTCGATGTCGCCGGCCAGGGCGTCCGCCTCCGGACCCACCACGACCTGGACGTTGTTCCCGACCTTCATCACGCCGTGCGCGCCGGCCGCCTTGAGCACGGCCTCGTTCACCTTCGAGCCGTCGCGGACCTCGGTGCGCAGCCGGGTGATGCACGGCTCCAGCTCGACGATGTTCTCGGCGCCGCCCAGCCCGGCGATGATCTGCTCGGCCTTGCTCACGGGAGCTCTCCTCTTACTCGCACCGGGCCGCGCGCGAAGCGGCCCGGGTTGGTGACACACCGGACATTATCCCACTAAACAGTCAAAGGCTTGACTGCCGGTTGCTCGTTGCGCCGTCTGATGCCGGCGGTAAGGACTTCGGCGGGACGGCGGGCGCTGTGCCGCGAACGCCTGCCTTGTAGTTGACACCGATATGGCCCCGGTGGTCTAGTCCGGTGACATGAGCGATTCGGCGCCGGGGATCGACCCGACCAGCTCCGTGCCCAAGCACCTCCAGCTCAAGGACCTCCTGGCCCGGATGCTCGCCGACGGGATGCAGCCCGGCACGCCGATCCCCTCCGAGCGGGACCTGGCCGAGCAGTACGGGCTGTCCCGCATGACGGTCCGGCAGGCTATCAACGCCCTGGTCGCCGACGGCCGGCTGGAGCGCCGCCTGGGCCGGGGCACGTTCGTCGCGCAGCCCAAGATGGACGTGCAGATCCGCCTGGTCGGCTTCACCGAGGACATGCGCCGCCGCGGTATGACGGCGAGTTCGCGCACCCTGTCGTTCGAGCGCATCCACGCCTCCAGCGCCCTGGCCGCGCACCTGGAGGTGGAGTCCGGTGAGCCGGTGGTCCGCCTGGTGCGGCTGCGCTACGCCGACGGCATCCCGATGGCCGTCGAGCGCACCCACCTGCCGGAGCGGATCGTGCCCGGGCTGGTCGAGGCCGGCGCTCCCGAGTCGCTGTACGGATACCTGGCCCAGGAGTACGGGATCGTGCTCACCTGGGGCGAACAGTCGATCGAGGCCGCGACCACCACCGCCGAGGACTCCCCGCTGCTCGGTATTCGCCCTGACGGCGTAGTCCTGGTGATGACCAGACGTTCTTTTGCTGAAGATGTGCAAGTGGAATATGCGACGTCTGCTTATCGCGCGGACCGGTACCAGCTGTGGGTGCCGCTCGCGCAGGCGGCGCGTCCGATCGTCCGCAACCCGTAGCCGGACCGGGTCGCTCTATCGGCTGCGGGGCCTGGCGGAACGTGTGGCACACCCGGCACACCGAGAGGAACCACCTGATGAGCGCAGAAGCCACGGCGGCGGCCCCGAAGCAGCCGGGGTGGGGGAGTAAGGCGTTCGCCGTGCTGCAGCGCATCGGCAAGTCGCTGATGCTTCCGGTCGCCACGCTCCCGGCGGCCGGTCTGCTGGTCCGCTTCGGCCAGGACGACATGCTCGGGCGCTTCGACAACACGCTCCTGAAGAACGTCGCGGCGGTCATGTCGGCCGGCGGCGGCGCGCTGCTGAACAACCTGCCCGTCATCTTCGCGATCGGGGTGGCCATCGGGTTCGCCAAGAAGTCCGACGGCACCACCGCCGTCGCCGCGATCGTCGGCTACGTGGTGTATCACGCGGTCTCGATGCAGATGTTCGCCGGCTCCAAGCTCAAGAACCAGGTCCAGGGGCTGGTGATCAAGAACGCGGACCAGGGGGTGAACCAGGGTGTGCCGGCCGGCGGCCTGAAGTTCGGGCTGGACTTGAGCCGACCGAACCCGACCGGGGTCCTGGGCGGCATCCTGGTCGGCATCATCGCCGCGCTGCTGTGGCAGCGCTACTACCGGATCAAGCTGCCGACCTGGCTGGCGTTCTTCGGGGGACGGCGGTTCGTGCCGATCGTGACGGCGGTGGCCTGCCTGTTCCTCGGCGTGCTGATGGGCTGGGTCTGGTCGCCGATCGGCGAGGGCATCAACAGCCTGTCGAACTGGATCACCCGCAACAGCCAGATCGGGCTGTTCCTCTACGGCACGCTGAACCGGTCGCTGATCCCCTTCGGGCTGCACCACATCCTCAACGCGTTCCCGTGGTTCCAGTTCGGCACGTACACCGACGCCAAGGGCGGCACGTTCCACGGCGACATCGCGCGCTTCCTGAACGGCGACCCGACCGCGGGCCTGTTCATGACCGGCTTCTTCCCGATCATGATGTTCGGGCTGCCCGGCGCGGCGCTGGCGATGTGGCGCTCGGCGCTGCCGGCCAAGCGCAAGGTGGCCGGCTCGATCCTGATCTCGGCGGCGCTGACGTCGTTCGTCACCGGCGTCACCGAGCCGCTGGAGTTCTCGTTCATGTTCGTGGCGCCGCTGCTGTACATGGTCCACGCGGTGCTGACCGGCATCTCGATGTCGCTGATGTGGGGCCTGGGCTGCAAGGACGGCTTCAACTTCTCCGCCGGCTTCATCGACTTCGCGCTGAACTGGGGCAAGGCCACGAAGCCCTGGTTGATCCTGATCGTCGGGCCGATCTATTTCGCGGTCTACTACGCCCTCTTCACGTTCTCGATCAAGTTCTTGAACCTGAAGACGCCCGGACGAGAACCCGACCCCGAACTCGACGAGTTGGCGCCGGCTTAGCTGCCTGCTCCTGCGATCCATGGCAGGCTGCGACGTATGTCTGATCCGACACCCCTGCTGGAAGTCATCGCCGTGGACGCCGATGACGCCCGCGCCGCCGTCGCCGGCGGCGCCGACCGCCTGGAACTGGTCTCCGAGATGCGCCACGCGGGGTTCGCGCCGGCCCTGGAGACGTTCGAGGCGATCCGCGCCGCGGTGGACGTGCCGCTGCGGGTGATGATCCGCCGCCGGGAAGGGTTCTCCGCCGGCGGCGTACAGGGGATCGCCGAGCTCGTGCACACCGCCGAGGCGCTGCGCCGGGCCGGGGCCCGGGAGTTCGTGCTGGGCTGGCTCGATGACGACGGCACGGCCGACGGGGAAGCCGTGCGGGCGGTCCTGGACGTGCTCGGCGGCGCCAGCTGGACATTCCATAAGGCGATGGACGCCACCTCGCAGCGTGACGCGGTGTACGACGCCGTCCGCAAGCTGCCGGGCTTGGACACGGTTCTGACATCGGGGGGCTTCGCGGCGTCCGGCGACGGCGTCGAAGTGCTGCGGGCGGAGAACGAGCGGGAGCGTGCGATCGGCGGTCCGCGCTTGCTGGTCGGTGGCGGGCTGACGCAGGAGGCGCTGCCCACGTTGCGGGCAGCGGGCCTGGACGCGTTCCATGTGGGGACGGCGGTGCGGGCTTCGGGCGGCTGGGATTCGCCGGTGGACGTGGCGAAGGTCGCGCAATGGCGGAAGCTGCTGGGGTGAGCCGGCAGCCGCCGATCCCCGTGAGTCAGCCTGCTGTCAGTTGGGCGGGCAGCGGTTCGCAGTGCAGCACATGGAGCCTGCTGACCGCACGGGTCAGCACCACGTACAGCCGCCGCAGCCCGCGCGGCTCGGCGGCCGCGATCTCGGCCGGCTCCAGCACCAGCACCTGGTCGTATTCCAGGCCTTTGGCCAGCGTGGCGGGCACCACCACCAGGCGCGGACCAGGGGTCTCGGCCAGGAGCGCCTCGACGAGTTCCGACTCGGTCTCGGAGGCTCCTTCGAGCGCGGGCGCCGTGGGCTCGGCACCCAGCACCGTGTGCTCGATCCCGGCGGTGGCCAGGGCGGCGGCGACCTCGGCGATCCGGGCGTCGGCGGCGATCAGGCCGACCGAGCCCTCGTGGATCTCCAGCGCCAGGTGCGCGGCGACCACCACGCTGTCTACGAGCTCTGACTCGTTCGCGACGGCGTCGATCTCCAACGAGCCGCCCTGCTGCCGCACCGACGTCGGCGGCAGCAGGCCCGGGGCGGCGTCGGGCAGCAGCTTCGCGGCGAAGTCGATGATCTGGCGCGGGACCCGGAAGCCGAGGGTCAGCTCCTCGATCACCGCTTCCGGCTTGCCCAGGTGCTTCAGCGTCTCGGCCCAGGACGGCGTGGCCCACGGCGTCGTGCCCTGTGCGATGTCGCCGAGGACTGTGACGCTGCCGGTCGAGCAGCGGCGGCCGACCGCGCGGTACTGCATCGCCGACAGGTCCTGCGCTTCGTCCAGCACCACGTGCGCCAGCGACGGCATGCGGTCCAGCTGGTCGTGCGCCTCGTCGATGACGACCGCGTCGGCGCTGGACCACTTGGCGGTGCCGGGGGTCCGCGGGACCTTCGGGCGGGTGGCGGACCACTGGATGCCGGCTTGCTCCTCCTCGCTCAGGATGCCGTCGGCCGCGCGCGCCAGGACCTCGGGGTCGGAGTAGAGCTCGAAGACCACCTTCACCGGGTCTATCGCCGGCCAGAGCAGGTCCACCGCTTTGCGGACCTCGGTGGTGCGGGCGACAGCGTTCTGCGTCCGGTCGTCGGTGGCCTCGCCGGCGGCTTCCATCCGGTACAGGACGGCGTGCGCGATGCGGGGCGCGAGCATGGCGCGGCCGGCGCCGTAGCGGACGTCGCGCTCCCTGGTCGCCGCGATCAGCTCGTCGATCTCGTGAGCCGGGACCCGCCAGCGGCGTGAGCCGCGCACGATCATGATGCCGTCCGGCAGCGCCTCGTGCGCGGTTCGCAGTCGCGACCAGATGGCGTTGTGCAGCACCTGCGCCATGCGCGCGTCGCCTTTGACCACTCCGGCGGCCGGCGGGTCCTGGGCGGTGACCTTCACGCGGGCCACCAGGTCGTCGACGGTGGTCTGGCCGACCTCGACCTCGCCGAGGGCCGGCAGCACCTGCTCGATGTATTTCAGGAACTCCTTGTTCGGCCCGATCACCAGCGAGCCGCCGCGGCGGAGGCGGTCGCGGTGCGCGTAGAGGAGGAACGCGACGCGGTGCAGGCCGACCGCGGTCTTCCCGGTGCCCGGCGCCCCTTGTACGCACACGCTGACGTTCATGTCGGCGCGGACGATCTCGTCCTGCTCGGGCTGGATGGTGGAGACGATGTCGCGCATCGGGCCGGAGCGGGGGCGCTCGATCTCGTCGGTGAGGATGCGGCTGGCGCTGGGCTGTGCGGCCGCCGTGCCGGCGTGGTTCGCGCCCGGACCGGTCAGGAACTCGTCTTCGTACCCTGTGATGGCTCCGTGCGCGAAGCCGAAGCGGCGCCGGCGTCGCAGGCCCATCGGGGACTTCGGGGTGGCGCGGTAGAAGGCCGTCGAGACCGGGGCGCGCCAGTCGATGACCATCGGCTCGCCGGAGGCGTCGTGCACGTGGCGGCGGCCGATGTAGTAGTGCTCGGTGCGGAACTCGGCGGCTTCGGGGAGGTCGCCGTAGTCCAGGCGGCCGAAGAAGAGCGGGACGGTCGGGTCGTCCATCAGGGCTTTGGCTCGGGCGCGCAGGGCGGCCAGGAGATTCTCGGTGGAGACCGCGTTGCCGCCTTGCGCCCGCAGGGTGAGGGTCTCCTCGCGCATCGCTTTGAGCGCGGCGCGGGAGTGGTCGAGGTGGGCCTGTTCCTGGACGACGATCGGATCGGTGTCGCTGATTGTGGGCATGCCGGACTCCTGAAGAAGTAGGGGAAGAGGCGTACACGGCCGTTCTGTCGGCGCGGTGTCGCTCGGAGGTTCTTCAGGCAGAGGTCCGCGCGGTTCCGTAAGAGGCGGAACCGCCGTACGTGCCGGGCAAGGCGCAGCAGCCTAGCAGGCCTTGCCCGGCCGGGGTAAATCGTTTATGTCTCTGTGCGCTTAGATGTCCTTGCCGGCGAACACGTCGTCGGCGTCGACGATGCGGTACGCGTAACCCTGTTCGGCGAGGAAGCGCTGGCGGTGCGCGGCATACTCCTGATCGACGGTGTCGCGCGAGACGACGGCGTAGAACCTCGCGCCGCGGCCGTCAGCCTTCGGGCGCAGTACCCGGCCGAGCCGCTGCGCCTCCTCCTGGCGGGAGCCGAAGGTGCCGGAGACCTGGATCGCCACACTCGCCTCGGGCAGGTCCACCGAGAAGTTCGCGACCTTCGACACCACCAGCGTCGGGATCTCGCCGGTGCGGAAGCCCTCGTAGAGGCGTTCGCGCTCCTTCACCGGCGTGGTGCCCTTGAGCACCGGGGCGTCCAGGCGCGCGCCGAGGTCGTCGAGCTGCTCCAGGTACTGGCCGATGACCAGGGTGGGCTCGCCGGTGTGCTTCCTCACCAGCGCCTCGACCAGCTTGGCCTTGGTGGCGGTGGTGGAGGACAGCCGGTACTTCTCCTCCGGTTCGGAGCTGGCGTAGCGCAGCCGCTCGTGGTCGGTCAGCGTCACCCGGACCTCGACGCAGTCCGCCGGCGCGATATAGCCCTGGGCCTCGATGTCCTTCCACGGCGCGTCGAAGCGCTTGGGGCCGATGAGCGAGAAGACCTCGCCCTCCAGGCCGTCCTCCCGGACCAGGGTCGCCGTCAGGCCGAGGCGGCGGCGGGACTGGATGTCGGCGG
>JAEKKI010000212.1 GCA_019510485.1 Catenulisporales bacterium | reverse complement strand
CGGCAACATCGTGACCTGGCAGTGGGTCGGCTACAACATGCTGATCCTGTACTCGGCGCTGCGCGTGGTGAACCCGTCCCTGTACGAGGCGGCGGCGATCGAGGGCGCCGGGCAGTTCCGCATCGTCTGGGCCATCAAGCTCCCGGCGCTGCGCGGCGCCCTGGTCATCGCCACCATCTTCTCCGTCATCGGCAGCTTCCAGCTGTTCAGCGAGCCCAGCATCCTCAAGCCGCTGGCGCCGAACTCGATCACCACCAACTTCACCCCGAACTACTACGCCTACTCGCTGTCCTTCAACGGCCAGCAGTTCAACTACTCCGCGACGATCGCGATCATCATGGGCGTGGCCACGATGATCGTCGCCTACACCGTCCAGATGCGCGGCATGCGAAAGGCGGTCTGAGCGATGACGACCGAGACCGTCCGATCCGGCCCCTCCGGGAATGGGAACGGCGACGACCGAGCCCGCCGCGCCGCCGCCCCGCCGCTGCGCGCCAAGGCCCGCACGCCGCACCGGCGCCGCCGCAGCCTCACTCTCACCGCGCTCACCTCGCTGATGCTGATCTACAGCCTGCTCCCGCTGGTCTGGCTGGCGATCAACGCCACGAAGACCCAGGAGGGCCTGTTCAACTCCTTCGGGCTGTGGTTCAAGGACTTCGCGTTCTTCTCCAACATCGGCGACACCTTCACCTACGACCACGCGATCTTCGTCCGCTGGCTTCTCAACACTCTGCTCTACGTCGTGGTCGGCGCCGGCGGCGCCACGCTGCTGGCCACGCTGGCCGGCTACGGCCTGGCCAAGTTCGACTTCGCCGGCAAGAAGCTGGTGTTCGCCGTCGTGATCGGCGCCGTGGCCGTACCCGGCACCGCTCTGGCCGTCCCGACCTTCCTGATGTTCTCCAAGATGGGGCTGACCGACACGCCCTGGGCGATCATCATCCCGTCGCTGATCTCGCCGTTCGGCCTGTACCTGATGTGGACGTTCAGCACCGACGCCGTGCCCGCCGAGATCCTGGAGTCGGCGCGGGTCGACGGCGCCGGGGAGTTCCGCACCTTCTTCAAGGTGAGCCTGCCGCTGCTGGGCCCCGGCATCGTCACGGTGCTGCTGTTCAACGTGGTCGCGACCTGGAACAACTACTTCCTGCCGCTGATCATGCTGAAGGACCCCGACTGGTATCCCCTGACGCTGGGCCTGAACAGCTGGAACATGCAGGCCCAGACCGCCGGCGGCGACGCGGTCTTCAACCTCGTCATCACCGGATCCCTGGTGACGATCGTCCCGCTGATCGCGGCGTTCCTGCTGCTCCAGCGGTATTGGCAGTCGGGCCTGAGCGCCGGAGGCGTGAAAGGTTGACGGCCGCTCCGGCCCGACTACAGCACCCCCTCCGAAGAAAAGAGAAGGGAACGGCAATGACGATAACCCGTCGTCGCGGCGTCCTGCTGGGCGCCACCGCACTGGCCGTGGCGCTCGCCGCGACCGCCTGCGGATCATCCTCCAGCGGCGGCAGCCCGTCGTCCGCCGGCTCGTCGCAGGCCGCCACGGTCTCCGACGCGGACCTGCAGGCCGCGCTGACCGCCGGTGGCGACATCACCGTCTGGGCCTGGGAGCCCACCTTGAAGAAGGTGGTCGCCGACTTCCAGACGAAGTACCCGAAGGTACACGTCAACCTGGTCAACGCCGGCACCAACAAGGACGAGTACACCGCGCTGCAGAACGCGGTGAAGGCCGGCAAGGGCGTCCCGGACATCGCGCACATCGAGTACTACGCGCTGCCGCAGTTCGAGCTGGCCAAGTCGTTGGCGAACCTGGACGAGTTCGGCGCGGCCGCGCTCGACGGCACCTTCACCCCGGGGCCGTGGAACGCGGTCAAGTCCGGCTCCGCCGTCTACGGCCTGCCGATGGACTCCGGCCCGATGGCGCTGTTCTACAACAAGACGGTCTTCGACAAGTTCGGCATCACGACGCCCCCGGCCACGTGGGACGAGTACATCGCCGACGCCAAGAAGATCCACACCGCCGACCCCACGGCCTACATCGGCAACGACACCGGGGACGCCGGCTACGCCACCAGCCTGATCTGGCAGGCCGGCGGCAAGCCCTACACGGTCGACGGCACCACGGTCGGCGTGAACTTCACCGGCGACCCCGGCACGCAGAAGTTCACCGCCGCCTGGCAGCAGCTCCTGGACGGCAAGCTGCTGGCGCCGGTCACCTCCTGGAGCGACGCCTGGTACCAGGGCATGGCCTCGGGCAAGATCGCCTCGCTGACCATCGGCGCCTGGATGCCGGCCTCGCTGGAGTCCGGCGTGAAGTCCGGCTCCGGCCAGTGGCGGGTCGCGCCGATGCCGCAGTGGACGGCCGGCGGCAAGGTCACCTCGGAGAACGGCGGCAGCGCGCTGGCCGTGATGCAGGCCAGCGGCAACAAGAAGCTCGCCTACGCGTTCCTGAAGTACGCGACCGTCGACGAGGGCGCCCAGAGCCGCACCGACAACGGGGCGTTCCCGGCCACCGCGAAGCAGCTGAACTCGCCGGACTTCCTGGACAAGCCCAACCCCTACTTCGGCGACCAGAAGATCAACCAGGTGCTCGCCGAGAGCGCCAAGGAGGTCGCGCCGGGCTGGACCTACCTGCCCTTCCAGGTCTACGCCAACAGCGTCTTCAACGACACGGTCGGCAAGGCCTACGTCGGCGGCGGCACGCTGGCCGACGGTTTGAAGGCCTGGCAGGACGCCTCGATCAAGTACGGCAAGGACCAGGGCTTCACCGTCAAGTAGCCGCACCCGGCTCAGTCTCAGTCACAGCTGCCGGAGCCCGCGGCCGCGCCGTCCCCCACCGGACGGCGCGGCCGCGCCTCGGGTCTGCCGTGAAGCAGCACCAGGGAGTCATACGAACGTGGCAGTCCTCGACATCACCGCCGACGGCTTCGCCCTCGACGGCCGGCCGTTCCGGATCGTCTCCGGCGGCCTGCACTACTTCCGAGTCCATCCGGACCAGTGGCCCGACCGGCTGCGCAAGGCCCGGCTGATGGGCCTGAACACCATCGACACCTACGTGCCGTGGAACCTGCACGAGCCGCGGCCGGGCACCTTCGACTTCACCGGCATCCTGGACCTGGCCGCCTTCGTCGACCAGGCCGCCGCCGAGGGCCTGCACGTGCTGCTGCGGCCGGGGCCGTACATCTGCGGGGAGTGGGAGGGCGGCGGCCTGCCGCCGTGGCTGCTCGCCGACCCGGACATCGTGCTGCGCAGCACCGATCCCACTTTTCTGCGGGCGGTCGAGCGCTACCTGGACGCGCTGATGCCGATCGTGCTGCCCCGGCTGGGGACGCGTGGCGGGCCGATCCTGGCGGTGCAGGTGGAGAACGAGTACGGCGCGTATGGAACCGACACCGAGTACATGGAACGGCTGGCGTCCGCGCTGAAGGTGCGCGGTATCGACGTGCCCTTGTTCACCTCCGACCAGCCGGGCGACCTGGCGGCCGGGGCGCTGCCGGGGGTGCTGAGCACGGCCAACTTCGGTGGCAAGGTCACGGCTGCGCTGGCCGCTCTGCGCGCGCAGCAGCCGACGG
>JAEKKI010000136.1 GCA_019510485.1 Catenulisporales bacterium | reverse complement strand
ACACCCCCGGGCACGTGGACTTCACCTACGAGGTTTCCCGCTCCCTGGCGGCGTGCGAGGGCACGCTCCTGCTGGTCGACGCCGCTCAGGGCATCGAGGCGCAGACCCTGGCCAACCTGTACCTGGCCATGGAGAACGAGCTGCAGATCATCCCGGTGCTGAACAAGATCGACCTGCCGGCGGCGCAGCCGGAGAAGTACGCCGAGGAGATGGCCCGGCTGATCGGCTGCGACCCGGACGAGGTGCTGCGGGTCTCGGCCAAGACCGGGCTCGGCGTGCCGGACGTGCTCAACGAGGTCGTGCGCCGCGTCCCGGCGCCGGCCGGCGACCCCGGCGGCCCGGCGCGCGCCATGATCTTCGACTCGGTCTACGACTCCTACCGCGGCGTGGTCACCTACGTCCGGGTGGTCGACGGCCATCTGAACAAGCGCGAGCGCATCCAGATGATGTCCACCGGCGCCACCCACGAGCTGCTGGAGATCGGCGTCATCTCCCCGGAGCCCAAGCCCTCGCAGGGGCTGGCCGCCGGCGAGGTGGGCTACCTGATCACCGGTGTGAAGGACGTGCGGCAGTCCAAGGTCGGCGACACCGTCACCACCCAGAACAAGGGCGCGGTCCAGTCCCTGGGCGGATACAAGGAACCCAAGCCGATGGTGTTCTCCGGCATCTACCCGATCGACGGCTCGGACTACCCGGAGCTGCGCGAGGCCCTGGACAAGCTCCAGCTCAACGACGCGGCGCTGGTCTACGAGCCGGAGACGTCGGCGGCGCTGGGCTTCGGCTTCCGGGTCGGCTTCCTGGGGCTGCTGCACCTGGAGATCATCCGGGAGCGGCTGGACCGCGAGTTCAACCTGGACCTGATCGCCACCGCGCCGTCGGTGGTGTACCGGGTGCAGATGGAGGACGGCAGCGAGCACATCGTCACCAACCCCTCGGAGATGCCCGGCGGCAAGGTGACGGCGATCCACGAGCCGGTGGTGCGTGCCACGATCCTGACCCCGAACGACTTCGTCGGCGCCGTGATGGAGCTGTGCCAGAGCCGGCGCGGGATCATGCTCGGGATGGACTACCTGTCCGAGGACCGGGTCGAGATCCGCTACACGCTGCCGCTGGCCGAGATCGTCTTCGACTTCTTCGACTCGCTGAAGTCCAAGACCCGCGGCTACGCCTCACTGGACTACGAGACCACCGGCGAGCAGCAGGCGGAGCTGGTGAAGGTGGACATCCTGCTGCACGGCGAGACCGTCGACGCCTTCTCGGCGATCGTGCACAAGGACAAGGCCTACGCCTACGGCGTGAAGATGGCCGAACGCCTGCGCGAGCTGATCCCCCGGCAGCAGTTCGAGGTGCCGATCCAGGCCGCGATCGGCTCGCGGGTGATCGCCCGGGAGACCGTTCGGGCGATGCGCAAGGACGTGCTCGCCAAATGTTACGGCGGCGACATCTCGCGTAAGCGCAAGCTGCTGGAGAAGCAGAAGGAAGGAAAGAAGCGGATGAAGATGGTCGGCCGGGTGGAAGTGCCGCAGGACGCCTTCATCGCCGCCCTGACCTCCGAGACCGGGGATAAAGCCACTAAGAAGTGAACCCGTGCGGCGGGGCGATCAGGCAGTAGCCTGGCCCCATGAGCGAGATGGCTGAGGTCCACATAGTCCGCGTGTTCACGGACGAGCAAGGGCTGTTCGGCAACAACCTGGGTGTGGTCCTGGACGCCGCCGGCCTGGACGCCGCCGCCGGCTCCAAGCTGGCCGCGGACCTGCGGTTCAGCGAGGTGGTCTTCGTCGACGACGTGGACAAGGCCGCGCTGCGCATATTCACCCCGGCCACCGAACTGCCGCTGGCCGGCCACCCGCTCGTCGGGACGGCCTGGCTGCTGTCCCGGCTGACCGGCAGGACCGTGTCCACGCTGCGCCCGGCGAAGGCCGCGGAGGTCACGACCTGGGCGGAGGACGAGCGCACCTGGATCCGCGGACGGATCGCCGACGCGCCGAAGTGGAGCCTGGTGCAGGTCGCCGACGAGGCGAAGGTGGACATGCTGTCGGTCCCGCCGGGGCCGGAGTACCAGCATCACGAGTTCTGGGCGTGGGTCGACGAGCAGCGCGGCATCATCCGGGCCCGCGCCTTCGCCGCCGCGATGGGCATCGACGAGGACGAGGCCACCGGTTCGGCGGCGATGCGGCAAGTGGAGGCGCTGCGGCGGCCGCTGGTGATTCGGCAGGGGTGGGGGTCGGAGATCCTGGCGCGGCCGGCGAAGGCTGAGGGGTGGGCGGAGATCGGCGGCCGGGTTGTGGGGGATGGGATGCGGACGGTGACAGTGGGTGGGGCGGCTTAGGGGTAGAGGCGGCGGGGCCGCGCGGGACCCCGCTCCGCATCCGTCAGGGGCAGAATCTCGAACTCGAGTACTGGCTCTCCTCTGCGAAGGGAACCCCGATGATCGCGCGAACCTGGCGGGGCTGGGCGCCCGCCTCGACGGCGGACGATTACCAGCGGCACTACGAAACCATTGTTGCCGGACACCTCCGCCAGGTGCCCGGTTTTCGTGGCGCGCGGTTACTGCGTCGGCGAAATGGCGGGGCGCCACCTGCCAGGTGACCTCAACGCAGCGTTGGAACCTCGCCGTTGTCGGCGAGCGTGACGCTCACTCCAGACAGGCCCCTGAGCCAGTGCTTCGTGAGCGCGTCCAGCGCGTCGTGGGTCGGTGGGGTACGGCCGAGGCCGATGGCGAAGCGGAGTTCGGTGTCGGTGGTGTGGAACGGGCGGGGCCAGGCGTGGGTGTCGGGGATGCCGGCTTCGTGGAGGGTGGTCAGGAGGCCGCGGGTGCGGCCTCGGACGCGGCCTTCGAGTGTGTCGCGGTGTGCTGGTCCGGTGGCGGTGAGGGTGAGTACCGCCCAGCGGCGGTGGCGGCGGTGTAGGGGTGGGGGCGCCAGGAGGGCGGGGAGTGGGTCGCGGGTGGCAGTGGCCGTTTCCCAGGCGTTATAGAGCTCTTCGGTGATTAGGTCGCGCATTGCGGAGGTGAGGTGCAGGGTGAGGTCGCGCACCGGTGCGGTGGGGGTGCAGATGGGCTCGTGCCAGTCGTGGGCGGCCCACGTCTCGAAGAACTCGGTCAGGTCCCGGCAGCGTGCTGCCATCAGCGCCCATGCCAGTCCCGGCAGGCCGCCGAGCGGAGCCGCGTCGAGACCGCGAGCGTGGGCCCACGCCTTCACTACACGCACGTGCGGGCCCGGCCGCAATGCGCGGATCGCTTCGGCATCGGAGACAGCGGACAACGTGGCGGCGATGGTGTCGCCCAACTCACCGCGTCGTTCGATCGCCTCGGCCACCGGCACGTCACCCACCGGAGCCAGGACCAGATCGGCGCTGAGGGTCGGCGTCACGATGCGCAGCCCGGGCACCCGGGCGCCGACGAGTTGCCGCACGCGACACGCCGGCCCGACCGCCGAGGTGACTCGCTGCTGGAGCACGTCGACATCGGGCGATCCGGGTACTGCCGCGACGAGATCGAGATCAGCACCCGGCAGGGCCGCCTCGAAACGACGCGAGCCGACAACGTGTATCCCCGCCTCGGGAAGCGCCGTGCGGACACGGTCGGCGAGGGCGGTCGCCTCGTGATCAAGTGTCGGCCGGCCCATCACCGAAACAGCGGCGTCAGAGTCGAGCCAGCGCACTTGTCCGGTGCCGAGCGTCACGACGGCGCGCACCTGCATCGGCTCGTCGCCACGCCGCGACAGCAGCGCGAGTTCCCGGACGGCCGTCGCGATCGGAGCGAATGTCACGACGGCCCGTGCGGGATCCGCGACCTTGCCGATGGTCAGGTGGGGAACGAACTCGTCGCGATCGCGGCAGGCGGGAAAGCGCGCGAGCAAAGACGCGTGCAGCGCGGACCAGCCCTCCCCCTCCGGATCCAGCCACAGTGTCGAGTCGCTGCGATGGCTGAACTGACGCAGTTTGCCGAATCGCACCTTGAAGGGAGGAATCGCAGCTGCTGCCTTGCTGATCGAGGGGGCAGCAGCGTCGAACTCTGATTCGGGAACGAATCCGAACAGGATGTTGACATGCGGCGGCCAGCGACGGATCTGCGGATCCAGGCGGCGACGCACCTCCTGGATGTCGTCCCACAACTCATCCGGGGGGATCCAGGCCACGGCTGTACGCGCCGTCGGATGCACCTCGGAAGCGGAAGCGGAAGCAGGAGCGGTAACCGAAGCATCCTCGTAAGCAGCGACAGCGACCCCGTAGTGATCGGATGCGAACAGGCCCTCGCTGTCGGCCACGTCCCCGACCAATCGCGCGGCGGAAGCCCGCCACCCGCGCAGCAGCACCCGATCCAGCCGCTTGGCCTCTCCGGTCAGCGACGACACGGCAGCCAGCGGATTCACCGTCGGATCGAACGTCGGAGTCCGGTCGTCGGCGCCATGCACCTGCGTCCACGCGTCCGTGAGCCCCAGCCGCGTCGCCGGGGCGTCACTGTCTTCGTTGAAGTCACCGACCAGCAGCACGGGCGCATCGATCGCGCTCAATCCATCGGCGAGTTGCCCGAGCTGCTCGACTCGCAGTCCCGCGCCATCGGTCGAGTGATCGCTGCTCAAATGCGTGTCCGCGACCACGACCGGCCCAGTGGCCGTCTCCACGACGAGAGCCGTGACCGCCTTGAACCGAGCCAGCGCATGCCACCCGGCCTCGACCACCGGCAGTCGGCTCAGCAGCACCAAACCGCTGTCCGCGACGTCCGACGAACGCGGATCGCCGCCGAGTGTCCACCCCTCGCGCACCCAAGGCTCGGCCAGCAGCATCTTCAGCAGCGCCGGCTCGACCTCCTGCAACGCGATCACGTCCACATCCGCCGCCGCTAGAGCCGCCAGCAGCATCGGCCGCCGTCGCTCCGTCTGGATCAGATCGCTGTCATACCGGTCCCACAGCGTGTTCCACGTCAGGACCTTGATCTGCGAGACAGCGCCCGCGCCCGACCCTGAATCCGTGACCGGACGCCATCGCCCGTCCGCAAAAACATGTGGCGTCCGAGCCTCGAAGAACGGCGCCGGCAGTACCCGCTCCCGCCGCGCCAACCCCGCCCCGCTCGCGTCCAGCGCATCGAGCCCCGACGCCCGATCCCAGACCACCTCGCCGTCCGCCTCGAAGAACACCACCCGATGCCACGGAATCTCCCCCTGCGGATCGAACGACGGCAAAGGCACCCGCTTTGGCCCCCGCCCCCGCTGCTCCACCCCGAGCACGAACCGCGACGCGTCGAACCGCGCATCCCACCGCACCCGGTGGTAGATCTCCTGGCTGGTACGCATCGCGACTCAGTCCTCCCGGAGTGCCGACGGCAGCGTGGCGAAGCCGAGGTCGAAGTTGAACGGGTAGTTGAAGGCGTCGTCGTAGTCGAGATCGCCGTAGTCCAGATCATCGGCGCGCGAGGCACTATAGGAGACCCGGTGCGCCTCACCCGGATACGGCGGATCGAACCTCCGCAGCTGTGCGCTCAGCACGTCGTCCGGAACCGGATGCTCGCGCTCGCGATTCCGCACAGCCAGCTCCGAAGCCGACACAAGCAGCACCCTGTGCTCGATCAGCGCATTGCGACGCTGAGCAACACGATCCACCAACGACCGCTGCTGCCGCGTCAGCGACGTCGCATCCCAGACGACATCCGTCCCCCGCGCCAGGAGAACCTCCAGTCGGTGCAAAGCCTCGTGCAGCACCTCTTGATTCGCCGACTGATCAGCCCGCGACCCGCGCGCCGATCGCAGCGCGTCGAGACTGACGACCTCGGTACCGGCCGCGCGAGCCATCGCATCGACCAGCGTGCTCTTACCGCTACCGGAAACCCCGATCAGATGGAACAGCCGAGGATAGTCGCCATCGCGCCAACGCCACGTCGCCGCCACAGCTTCCGCCACCGAGGCGATCCGCCCCTGCGCGAACAACTCCCGCGCCTCGCCCCAACATCGGTCCGCTGCTCGACCGGGCAATTCCGAGAAAGCCGCCCGGCACGCAGCCCGCAATGCCGGCAGCGGCGACCGCGGAAGCAACCCGGCGTCCTCGGCGACCAACGCCGACCACGCGACCTGCTCGGCCGCAGCGGCATCCGGAGCCGTGGCGGCCGCAACGGCGTGCAGCACAGCAAAGTCAGTGCCGAACGCCATCCGCGCCAGCCCGACACGCCGCTGCTCATCGTCGAAAGCCTGATGAAGACGCCGCGCGAGCCCGACGACATCCCCGACCCGCCGCGCCGTCGCCACAGTCCCCAGCGGTGCCGCGAGTCCGGCCATCACATCCGCACGCCGCCGATCGTGAACCAGTGCGGCAACCGCCCCGACCAGCCGTGCGTCGCCGAAGGAACCTGAGACGTCCAACCGGGAGTAGGCGTCAGCGAGGATGGCGACATCCGGCTTCGCATCGAGACCGACGGCGGCAGCCAACTCAGCAGCCTCAACGTCGACCCCACTCCGCACCGACCACAACGGTGCCGTAGCCCCGAGCCCGTTCGGTACGACCGAAGCGAACATCCAATGCGTGTCGGTCTGCACATGCGACGGCCGAACCCACTTGGCGACCCGCGAACCGAACTCGCCAAAGGCGAATCCCTCCTCGACCCGCACCACATAGCCTTCCTGCCGATTCAGATCCAGCCGGAAAGCCTTGCCGAGCGTCCGCTCCTCGCCGTCGAACGTCCCACGGAACAACACACGCGGCGTCGGTATCCCGATGCTCCTGAGGAACCGCACTGTGGAGTCCCAGTCCAGACACCGCTCGCCGTCCCACACCGAGAACCCGTAGAAGTACCCGTCCAGATCGTCATAAGCGATCGAATGCCGAGCGAACAGGTTCTCCCCGCAGATCCGCCACCCCTCGGGTATCCGCCCAGCGACCCGGCCATGCAGCGCCTTGATCCAGGCCCGTGAAGGATGGTGTGCCGAATCCAGCGACCGCGCATGCAACCCGTCTCGATACAGCGTCGTGTTCTCTCCGTCCAGCTTCTCGGTGATCACGACGCGCCGCCCCACGAGCCCCGCCAGATCCCCGGCGCGCACGTCGTCCGCCGTGGCGCCGGGCGACCAGGGCAGATGGGGTGTACGGGGATAGTGGACGCGCATGGCGCCACTGTAGGGATCAGCGGACCGTGCGCTCTACGGAATAACGACCCACACGTTCGGCGGCATCTCGGGCCGCGCGGCCGGACGCTCCTCCTCGTGCCACGCGTCCGGGGCGACCTGTTGCGCCAGCCGCCGCCAGAATCGCGCGCCCTTGGCATTCGCATCCTGGAACGCGATCTCCCACGGTCCGGGATGCGCTGTCAGCACATACTGCGCGAACTGCATCCCGTAACCACTCCGCCGAGCGCCACGCACGATGAAGAAGCTGTTCACCACCCGCATCGGCTGCTCCAACGCGCGCACGAAAGCGAAACCCAGCGGCCGATCGTCCGCGAACGCCAGATACGCCGCCCAGTCCTCGTCCTCCAGCGCCGAGACCAGCCACTCGCTGCGAAACGTGCCGTCCGGATTCGGCAGAGCGCCGGTGAACTCCGTCATGTCATGCCGGAACAGCAACCACAACCGCTCCAGCAGTGCGCGGTCCGCGGCATCGGCTCCATCGGCGGCGCGCATCAACAGGTCGGTCATGGGGATCCTCCAAGAACATCGGCGAGAGAACGCGAAAAAGCCTCCCGGCGCACCGGAAGGCTTTGTCAGCGAGCAGTCTACCGCGTAATACCCTTTGGCGGCCAACGCCTATAACGGTAGTCTCGGCGACGACAAGGGGTTGGGGAACATCCCGCTGCCCGGTCGGGCACCTGGCCGACCGGCGCGGGCCGGGCGAGGTCAGCGTGGTGCTCGGTGTCCTGTCCGCGCTGGTCATGGCGGCGTTCACGCTGGTCCACGTAGGCCGAGGCCGCCGGGGCTCCGGTCGCTGTCTGAACATGAGCGGCGTCGAACATGAGCGGCATCGAACATAAGAGACAATGAACGCATGCCAGGTGTCCTCCCCGACGGTGAACCCGTCCCCGCCGACGGATCGCTGCCGCCGCAGGCCCTCGCCGAGCCCGAGCTGACCGGCACGCCGCTCGCGTTCTACATCCACGTCCCCTACTGCGCGAGCCGCTGCGGCTACTGCGACTTCAACACCTACACCGCCTCCGAGCTCGGCGGCGGCGCCTCCCAAGCCACCTACGCCGGCACCGCGATCGAGGAGATCCGCCTGGCCCGCAAGGTCCTCGGCGCCGCCGACCTGCCGGTGCGGACCGTGTTCTTCGGCGGCGGCACCCCGACCATGTTGCCGGCCGCCGACCTGGTCGCGCTGCTCGGCGCGGTCCGCGAGGAGTTCGGCCTGGCGCCGGACGCCGAAGTCACCACCGAGGCCAACCCCGAGTCCGTGGACCCGGCCTACCTGGCCGAGCTGCGCGCCGGCGGGTTCACCCGCATCTCGTTCGGCATGCAGAGCGCCCGCGAGCACGTCCTGCGGGTCCTGGACCGCCGCCACACGCCGGGACGGCCCGAAGCCTGCGTGCGCGAGGCGCGCGCCGCCGGGTTCGAGCACGTGAACCTGGACCTCATCTACGGCACGCCGGGAGAGAGCGACGACGACTGGCGCGCCTCCCTGGACGCCGCGATCGGCGCCGGGCCCGATCACCTCTCGGCGTACTCGCTCATCGTCGAGGACGGCACGCGCCTGGCGGCCCGGGTCAAACGCGGCGAGCTGCCGATGATCGACGACGACGTGCACGCCGACCGCTACCTGATCGCCGACCAAGCGCTGGCCGCCGCCGGCTTCGCCTGGTACGAGGTGTCGAACTGGGCCGCGACGCCCGAAGGCCGCTCCCGTCACAACCTGCTCTACTGGACCGGCGCGAACTGGTGGGGCGTCGGCCCCGGCGCGCACAGCCATGTCGGCGGCACCCGCTGGTGGAACGTCAAACACCCGAGCGCCTACTCCCAGCGCCTGGCCGCCGGGCGCTCGCCCGCGCACGCCCGCGAGGTGCTGGACGCCGAGGACCGCCGCGTGGAGCGGATCCTGCTGGAGCTGCGGCTGGAATCAGGGTGCGAAATCAGCCTGCTGAAGCCGGCCGGACGCGAAGCCGCGATCCGCGCCGCCGCCGAGGGCCTGCTGGATCCGCGGTCATTGGCCGCGGGGTCGGCGGTCCTTACTCTGAAGGGAAGACTGCTGGCAGACGCGGTTGTCCGCGATCTGGTCGACTGAGAGGATGGGCCCATGACGACCGCATCCACGAATCCCGCCGCCGGCCGCCTGGTCAGCGTGAACGTCGGACAGCCCCGCGACGTGGAGTTGAACGGCGAGATCCGGCAGACCGCCATCTTCAAGGAGCCGGTCCCCGGACGGGTGCGGATCGCCGACCACCACGTCGCCGGCGACCGGCAGGCCGATCAGGTGAGCCACGCGGGTGTGCACAAGGCCGTCTACGCCTACGCGCGCGAGGACCTGGACTTCTGGGCCGCCGAACTGGGCCGCCCCGTCGAGGACGGATTCGTCGGTGAGAACCTCACCATCGCCGGCTACGCCGTCAGCCAGGCGGTGGTCGGCGAGCGCTGGCGCATCGGCACGGTCGAGTTCGAGGTCGCGCAGCCCCGGCTCCCCTGCTGGAAGCTCGGCGTCCGGGCCGGGGACCGGACGATGACGCGCCGCTTCGAGAAGGCGCTGCGGCCCGGCGCGTATCTGCGAGTGCTTACGGAGGGCGACGTCGGCGCGGGGGACACGCTGGAGGTGCTGTCGCGTCCGGCGCACGGATTCACCGTTCAGGACGCGTCGCGGATCTACCATCGCGACCGCGATCAGGCGAAGGCGCTGCTGGGGGTCGAGGAGCTGGCGCCGCCTTTGAAGGAGTGGGCCCAAGAGCGGCTCGCGAAGATCGGGTAACCGACTGGGAGGGTCACCATGTGGCCGGAACGGTACGACGGGAACGTGGCGACAGGCCGGGCGGCCTGGGTGCTGACGGCGGTCGCGGTGGGAGTGATCGCCGCGGGATGCGGCGGGTCGAGCGGGTCGAGCGGGTCGGCGAAGTCTGTCGGACCGGCGAGTTCGAGTTCTTCGACGGTCGCGGGTACGACTACGACCGGTTCCGCGGCTTCCTCGCCGAGTTCCGGCACGGCACCGACATCAGCATCGACATCGGCACAGGCATCGGTGACGAGCAGCTCGACGGCCCCAGGCTCCGCGCCGGTCTGTGCGGCTCCCGGAGCCACCGCCCGGCTGGACGAGCTGCCGGGAGCCGCGGCCGGCTCAACGTTCTGGGACATCGTGGTCACCAACCACAGCACGGCCGCCTGCACCCTCACGGCCCATCCGGCGGTGTCGGTCCTGGACCAGGACCACCAGCAGCTGCCTTTCACGGTCAATCCCGATCCCACCGCGCAGGCGATGACCCTGGCACCCGGCGCCTCGGCCGCCGCGGTCCTGGCCTACGGCTCCGACGGCAACCCGCCGTGCGCATCCAAGACCTCTTACCTACTGGTCACCCCGCCGGGCATCGAGCTGACCTTCCGGGACTCCCCGCACTGCGAGCACGACGTCGCGGCGCTTTCGGGCTGGGTCGCCGGGGAACACGCCGCGCCCCACTGACCCCTACACCCCGGTCACGAAGTCGATCAGCTCCTCGACCCGCCCCAGCAGCACCGGCTCCAGATCCCGGTAGTCGCGCACCGACCGCAGGATCCGCTTCCACGCCGCCGGCGTGTTCACCGGCCAGCCGAGGGCTTCGCAGACTCCTTCCTTCCACGGCCGGCCGCGCGGCACCTCGGGCCACGCGGCGATGCCCAGCGCCGACGGCTTGACCGCCTGCCACACGTCCACATACGGATGCCCGACCACCAGCAGGTGCTCGGCGAACGGGGAGCGCCGCGCCTCCTCGACGATGCGCGCCTCCTTCGTGCCCGGCACCAGGTGGTCCACCAGCACGCCCAGGCGCGCGTCCGGGCCGGGACGGAAGTCGGCGACGATCGCCGCCAGGTCGTCCACGCCCTCCAGGTACTCGACCACCACGCCCTCGACGCGCAGGTCGTCGCCCCAGACCTTCTCGACCAGCTCGGCGTCGTGCCGGCCCTCGACATAGACCCGGCCGGCGCGCGCCACCCGGGCCCGGGCCGAGGGGACCGCGATCGAGCCCGACGCCGTGCGCCGGGGCTTCACAGCTCCCTGCGACGCCTTCGGGGCGACCAGCGTCACCGGGCGGCCGTCGATCCAGAAGCCGGGCCCGAGCGGGAAGACGCGGTGCTTGCCGAAGCGGTCCTCCAGCGTCACGGTCGGGCCGCCGGGAGTCTTCTCGACCCAGATCACCGCGCCGCAGAACCCTGTCTCGACGTCTTCGACGACCAGATCGCGTACTGCTTCCACCTCCGTCGAGGCGGATCGGCGAGGCGTGGGGGAGAGTTCAGGGGAGTACTGCTTGCTGTGGATGTCGGGCTCTGGCACGCCCGCCACCCTACAAAAGCTCGCCCGACAGCTGCGTATAACCGCGCTTCACCGCGTCGGCGAAGTGCGAGGCGTCCTCCAACGGCCAGTTGCCGGCCTCCAGCGCCCGATCGACCGGAACACCCTCGGCGTACAGGGCTCTGATCTGCTCGGCCACCGCCGTGACGAACTCCTGAGTCTCCACCAGGAATCCACGGCCCGCAGGATCGCCATGGCCGGGCACGTACGTGGTGTCCTCGGCGGTCAGCGATGCCAGAGCGGCCAGCGTCCCCGGCCAGTCCAGCGGGAACGAATCCCTGCCGAAGGCGACCGGACCCGACTGCTCGACCAGATCGCCGCCCAGCAGCACATCGGCATCCGGCAGCCAGACCACCAGATCGTTGTCGGTATGACCGCGACCGCAGTAACGCAGCTCGGCGACGCGGCCGCCGAGGTCGAGGACGTGCGAAGTACGTACTCGATGGTCAGGCTCGCGGACCACCAGCGCGTCCATCTTCGGCACCCACTCCGGACCGCCCTCGCGGATGACGTACTCGCGGAACTCCAGGAACTCCGGATCCTCCGGATCGAACTCCGGCATGTTCTCGTGGCCCCAGAACTCGGCCGGCGGCACCGAGAACGGGATGTCGAACGCGGCGTTGCCCCACATGTGATCGAAGTGCGTGTGCGTGTTCACCACCCAGCGCACCGGCAACGGCGTCAGCCGCGCCAGCTCCTCGCGCAGCTCGTGCCCCTCCTCCACACTGCACCGCGTGTCGACCACGAGGACTCCCTCGCCGCCGAGCACAGCGGTCACCGTGACGTTCACCGGATCGAACCGGCGGGTAAAGATCCCTTCGGCGGTCTGGCTCCAAGTACTCATGTCCCCGATACTGTCAGCCCAGCCTCTCGGTTGATCGGGTTGAGGCCGCCCTAGGCGGCCGCGTCGACCTGGGGCGCAGCTGATACCCGACCGGCCGGAGGACCATTGGTGGCTACCCGCCGTTACACTGAAAGGCAAGCCCTGGCACTCCGGCCCGTTGAGTGCCAAGGCCGCACAGTGCGGGGCCGACGAAGCGGAGGCGGGTGTGACGACCGAGAGCAGACTGGATGAGCGCAAGCTCGACGTGCTCCGCGCCATCGTGCAGGACTACGTGGCCACCAGGGAGCCGGTCGGCTCCAAAGCCCTGGTCGAGCGGCACAACATCGGCGTGTCGCCGGCCACGATACGCAACGAGATGGCGGCACTGGAGGACGAGGGCTACATCCACCAGCCGCACACCAGCGCCGGCCGGGTGCCCACCGACAAGGGATACCGGCTGTTCGTGGACCGGCTGTCCCAAGTCAAGCCGCTGTCGGCGCCGGAGAAGCGGGCCATCCACTCCTTCCTGGACGGGGCCGTCGACCTCGACGACGTGGTGGCGCGCACGGTGCGGCTGCTGGCGCAGATAACCCAGCAGGTCGCGGTGGTGCAGTACCCGTCGCTGAGCCGCTCGGCGGTGCGGCACGTGGAACTGGTGCCGCTCGCCCCCAGCCGGATCATGCTGGTCCTGATCACCGACACCGGCCGGGTCGAGCAGCGGATCGTCGACACCGGGGCCGCGATCTCCGAGCAGACCGTCGCCGACGTGCGGGCCCGGCTCAACGCCGAGGTCGGCGGACGGCGCCTGGGCGACGTGCCGACGCAGCTGGCCGACTTCGCCGAGCGCTTCTCCCCGGAGGACCGCGGCTGGATCGCGGCGCTCACCGCGACCCTGCTCGACGCGGTGGTGGAGCAGCGCGAGGAGCGGATAGTGATGGCCGGCACGGCCAATCTCGCCCGTTTCCGGCACGATTTCCCCGACACGGTCTACCCGGTGCTTGAGGCGCTGGAAGAGCAGGTCGTGCTGCTGCGGCTGTTCGGCGAGGCACAGTCCGGGCTGACGGTGCGCATCGGGCACGAGAACGCGCACGAGGGACTGGTCAGCACATCGGTGGTCAGCAGCGGATACGGCCGCGGCGAACGGGGCGAGGACGTCGTGGCCCACCTCGGCGTGCTGGGCCCCACACGGATGGATTACCCGGGCATGATGGGAGCGGTCACCGCCGTAGCCGCCTATGTGGGGCGCATACTGGCTGAGACCTAAGCTCCTGGCACGACGTAGCGTTTATTTCGATGCAGTTTGAGGGCGGAGTCTAGCGAGGGCATGTCGGTGTCGACGGATTACTACGCGGTCCTGGGCGTGAGGCGGGACGCCACCCAGGACGAGATCAAGAAGGCGTACCGGCGCCTGGCCCGTGAACTGCACCCGGATGTGAACCCGGATCCGGGTACGCAAGAGCGGTTCAAAGAGATAGGCATGGCGTACGAGGTCCTGTCGGACCCACAGAAGCGGCAGATGTACGACCTCGGCGGCGACCCCCGCGCCGGCGGCGGTGCCGGCGGTTTCGCCGGGTTCGGCTTCACCGACATCATGGACGCCTTCTTCGGCGGCCAGACCGCGCGCGGCCCGCGTTCGCGCGTCCGCAAGGGCAACGACGCCCTGATCCGGATCGAGATCGAGCTCGCCGACGCCGCCTTCGGCTCCGCGCGCGAGATCAGCGTCGACACCGCCGTGATCTGCGTCGCCTGCTCCGGCGAGGGCTCGGCCCCCGGCACGCACCCGGTCACCTGCGACATGTGCAACGGCCGCGGTGAGGTCTCCCAGGTCACACGCTCCTTCCTGGGCCAGGTCATGACCTCCCGGCCGTGCCCGCAGTGCCAGGGCTTCGGCACCGTCGTGCCCACTCCCTGCCCGGAGTGCTCCGGCGAGGGCCGGGTCCGCACCCGCCGCAAGCTGACCGTCAAGATCCCGCCCGGCGTCGACAACGGCACCCGGATCCAGCTGGCCGGCGAGGGCGAGGTCGGCCCCGGCGGCGGCCCGGCCGGCGACCTGTTCATCGAGATCGTCGAGCTGCCGCACCCGATATTCCAACGGCGCGGCGACGACCTGCACTGCACGGTCACGCTGCCGATGACGGCGGCGGCGCTGGGCACCAAGCTGCCGCTGGAGACGCTCGACGGCCCCGCCGAGATCGACGTGCGCCCGGGGACCCAGTCCGGGCACGCGATCACGCTGCGGGGACGCGGGATCCAGCATCTGCGTGGCGCCGGGCGTGGGGATCTGATCGTGCACGTCGAGGTGAAGACCCCGAACAAGCTCGACGCCGAGCAGGAGGACCTGCTGCGGCGGCTGGCCAAGCTGCGCGGCGAGGAGCGGCCTTCGGGAGAGTTCGCGCCGGGGCAGCAGAAGTTGTTCTCGCGGCTGCGGGACGCTTTCGGGGCCCGCTGATCGGCTATTGGTTGCCTGGCACTTACACGGACAGGGTCACACTTGAGCACCGCACCGGTCTTCTTCTGGCAGGACGCTGAGACGACCGGTCGCGGTGCTCGCGTGTCGCTCACCGGGCCCGAGGGGCGGCACGCCGCGCTCGTGCGCCGGCTCACCGCCGGGGAGCGGGTCGACCTCGCGGACGGCCGCGGCACGGTCGCCGAGTGCGTCGTCGCGGTGGCGCACAAGGACTGGCTGGAGCTGGACGTCCGGGACGTGGCGCGCGAACCGGCGCCGGCGCCGCGGATCACGGTCGTGCAGGCCCTGCCCAAAGGGGACCGCGGCGAGACCGCCGTGGAGACGATGACCGAGATCGGTGTCGACGCGGTCGTGCCCTGGGCGGCGAGCCGGTCCATCGTGCAGTGGAAGGGCGAGCGCGGCGAGAAGGCGTTGAACAAGTGGCGGGCCGTGGCGCGCGAGGCGGCGAAGCAGTCGCGGCGGGCCTGGTGGCCGACGGTCGAGGCGCTGCACTCGACGGGTGAGGTGGCGAAGCTGCTGGGCACAGCCGATCAGGCGCTGATCCTGCATGAGGACGCCTCGGCGCCGCTGGCGCGGTTGGACGTGCTCGGCAGCGGCGAGGTGGTGCTGGTGATCGGGCCTGAGGGGTCGATCTCGCCGCAGGAGATGGAGATCTTCGAAGCCGCCGGGGCTGTCGCCTACAAGATGGGGCCGACGGTGTTGCGGACGTCCACGGCGGGGACGGCTGCCGCGACGGTGGTGTTGGCGCGATCGGGGCGGTGGGGGTAGCCGGTTTCCCCGTTGACCCCCTACGACCGCTTCAGCGTGTGCTTCACCTTGCGCCCGACGCGCTTCACCACCGGCTTCGCCTTCGCGGACACCGCCGCGGGACTCGCCTCGCGCTTCAGGGCAGCGGTCAACGCCGCCCGGCGGCGCGCCGAGGGGGAGGCGAGCCCGTCGCCGGCGGCGATGCGCGCGAGCAGGGCCGCGGTGGCCGCCTCGATGCGCGGATCGACAAAGCCTTCGCGGCCCAGGGCCATCGGCCAGTAGAACGTGCCCGCGTCGAAGACCCACGCGCCGCTGGGCTTGCGGTGCAGCACGGTGTGCTGGACGCGGTCGCCGCCCGCGCCGTCGGTGTAGGGGGAGCGGGCCAGGATCGTGAACTCGGTGGAATCCGCCTTCTGATACTGGTCCTGGACGCTGTCCGCCTCGCCGCCGACCAGGTTCGGGAACGCCTCGCCTTCGCCGGCGCCGGCCGCCTGCCAGAACCAGTGGTCGGCGTTCGCCACGACGAGTGCGGCGTCGTCCTTGACCACGCTGACGTACTGCGCGCCGAGCAGTTCCTGCTCGGGCAGGCGCAGGTCGCGCCACATGACGGTCTGGCCGGGGCGCTTGGTCTTCACCGGGTCCTGGCGGGACTTGTGGCAGGTGATCACCGAGCCTTCGTAGCGGATGTGCCAGTAGACGTTGTTCGCCTGGAGGAAGACCGCTGACACGCCCGAGTCCAGCGCCTTGACGAGGGTCTTGCGCATACCGGCCGACCAGTACTCGTCGTGGCCGGGGAAGATCAGGCCTTTGTGGGCGAGCGGGTCGACGCGGCCGTCGTCGAGGTCGGCGCTGGTGGCGTACTCCAGGTCGTAGCCCTGGCGCTCGGCCCAGACGACGAAGTCGTGGACGCGCTCGGCCTCGCGGGGCAGGCCGGTGAGTTCATAGGGGCGTTGGAAGGAGACCGAGGAGGCGCGGAGCTTGCTGGACTGCTCGCCGCTTTCGTCGAAGCCGTAGTAGAGGTTCTTTCCGCGCGCGCCGTCGAACGGGTACATGTTGTACGCCTGGTAGCAGGCGAAGGGTACGACGACCAGCCAGGTGGCGCGGCGGCGCGGGTTCCTGACGACGAAGGGGACGTAGTTCGCGCCGTCCTCGGTGCGCAGAACCGCGAGATACGCGCCCGATTTCCAGTCCGCCGGGACGTTCAGCCGCCACGAGGCTTCCCACGGACAGGTGATCAGGCCGGTCTCGTCGTCGATGACCGGATCCGGCTGCGTGACGGCCGCGACGGGCTCGCTCGCCCCGAGTAGCGCGGTGCGCTGGTCGCCGTATGCGCCCACGCGGTAGATCTCTACGGTCACGTTCTGCGGGCGCGTGACGGAGATGTGGAAGTCGATCGCCGCGCCGGGAGACACGCCCGTGCCGGAGGCGAATCCCTTCACCGGAGCTGCCGCGTCATCGCTGATGTCGGGCACGTCGGGGGCGGTGCCGACGGGGTCGGCGATCGGGGAGAAGCCGTCGAGGGGACGCATAGTGCCGTAGCCTATCGCCGGGAATCTTCGACTGTGATGTGCGCCGATGGAGGACACGATGGCCGACGGGAAGCCGGTAGCCGAATGCCTGTTCTGCAAGATCGCGGCCGGGCAGGTCCCGGCGACGGTGGTGCGGGAGACCGAGAGCATGTTCGCTTTCAAGGACATCAATCCTCAGGCCGGCGTTCACGACTTGGTGATTCCGCGCGCGCATTACGCCAATGCCGTCGAGCTGGCCGCCAACGCTCCCGATCTCGCCGCGGCGCTGTTGATTGAAGCGGGCGAGGTCGCTAAGGCTGAGGGGCTGGCCGAGGACGGGTACCGCGTCGTGTTCAACACGGGCACGCACGCCGGCCAGACGGTTTTCCATGTGCACGCGCACGTGCTGGGCGGGGACTTTCTGAGCACGTTCGGGTCATAGGACGGCGCTAGCCCGTCGCACACACCGACCGCACCGCCTTCTCCCGCCACGTCGCCCCAGACGACACCAGCCCCACCGGCGTGGCCAACGCCTCACCGATCACGTCCGGCCAGTCCCACGGATCATTCGGCCCATCCTGATAAAGCGGCGTGTACTTCGAGACCGACTTGGTGAGCAGCCGCTGGTAGTCCAGGTCCGGCATCAGGCTGCGCGGCAGCTTCGGCATCGGCGGCATACCCGTCGCGGGCTGGTAGGCCCAGCACAGACGCCGTCCGAGCGCCGCGGCGTCAGCGTGGGTGACCACGAGCGCGTCGGCGCCGCCGCACACGTCGAGGGCGTACCGGTGGGCCACGGCGTCGAAGTGTCCGATCCGGAAGGCCCCCTGCCACGCCCCGGTCTCGTTGTGCGGCTCCGGCAGATCCGCGTTCAGCGCCGCGTCCTCGGTGAGCAGCGGGCCGGCGCCGTGCCGGGTGGTGTAGGTGCGGACCACGCCGAGGCGCAGGGCGCTGTCACGCTCCTGGCCGGATTCGGCCAGCAGCTCGTCGGCGTTGGCGAAGGTCGTGGTGGACCAGGTGGTGTGCGGGTGGAAGCCGTACCACTCGTCGAGCAGGACGCCTTGCGCGCCTTCGAACACGCACGGCCCCGACGCCAGCAGCGAGGCCAGATAGCCGCTCTGCTCCTCATCGACGATGCGCACCTGCTGCGCGAACGCCTGGTACACGTTCGCGCAGCCCTCCGGGGAGGGCAGGTCCGACGGCAGGCGCAGGCCGGAGAGCTCCAGGTCGGCGGCCAGGCGGTCGCGCAGCGCCGTCAGTTTCCTGATCATCACCGCGCGGTTCCGGCAGTCGCCCACCCGGGGTGGCATATCGGGCGAGACGGTCAGGGAGAAGGAGACCGTCTCGCCGATCCCCATGCCGCAGCTGCCGTGGCGGGTCGCCCCGGGGGTGCGGTCCCGGGCGGCCTCGCGCACGCGGTTCGCGGCACGGTGGTAGGGGGTGGTGAGCAGCGCGCGGGAGTCGGCGGACAGCAGGCCGAAGGGGTTGGGGACGCCGAGTTCGGCCAGGTGCGCGGCCTCGGCGGCCACGGCGAAGGGGGCGACCAGCATGAAGCGGGACAGGTGGGTCGGCACCCCGTGGAAGGTGCCCGCGCCGAACTGGGCGAAGGTGTGGTGGCGGCCGTCGGGGGTGACGACGTTGTGGCCGGCCTGGGCGCCGCCGTTGAAGCGGATGACGGACCGGAAGGGGGAGCGCTCGTCCCGCCGCACCCCTGCGGCGGCGGGACGAGCGGCCGAAGCAGCGGCCGGGGAGCACAGCCAGTCCACCGTTGAGCCCTTGCCGGCGTCGCCGAAACCGAGGTCGACGACTATCGCGTGCTTCATGCCGATGTCCATGGATCAGGCGCGGCCGTCGAAACCGGCGTCGTAGGTGTAGCCGACGCCTTGGGCTCGCAGGAAACCGATGGATGGGTCCTGATTTCCGCCGCGCCGGGACTCCAAGCCGCCGAGCGCGCGCTCGACCGAGCGGCCGGCCGACGACCCGACGTCCCGAAGATCCGCCAGTCCGCCGTCGAGGTCGATGCGCTCCTCGGCCAGGCCGATGGTCAACGCGATGGTCTCGCAGACCGCGTCCAGGTCGTCGAGCTGGATCACGTTCTGGCCCAGCAGCGCGCGCCAGGTGCCCAGGACCTCGTCGTTGCCGACGTAGGAGGAACCTTCGGGGAGGATGTAGTAGACGTCGAACTTGCGAGTCAGCTCGCGGACCACCTCCTCGACCGACGCGACCGGCGCCCCGCCGCGGCCGGGGCGCTCGCCCGGCCACTCCCCGGGGCGGCCGCGGTCGGAGCGGCGGCCCAGGACCTGCGAGACGTGCTGCGGATTCACGCTCGGATAGGGCATCTCGTCGCCGATCAGGAACAGATAGCCGCGCTTGCCGCGCTTCTCGTGGCAGTCCAGGGACGTGTGGCGGGCCATGAAGTACATGGCGAGCTCGTAGGACTCGCGCATCTGGCCGCCACCGCCGCCCTCAAGGACGATCTCGCCCAGTTGGGCGTCCATCCGGTTGTCGGACTCGAACTGGCCGATCTGCAACGGGACCCGGTCGGAGTAGGCGTCGCCGATCGCGCCGAACATGATCTGCGGGTGGTCGACGTAGCGCTTGCGCAGCAGCAGGCCGTGCAGGTCGGCGAGCTTGGTCTGCAACACGCGGGGCACGCCGCCCATGGAGCCGGTCACGTCGAACAGCACGGAGATGGCCAGCGAGGTCGGGTGCTCGGCGCTGTCGCGGCTCTCGCGGACGTCCACGCCGTACGGCTCCAGGTCCGGGTGGGCGCGCCACTGGTTGCGCGGCGTGCGGGAAAGTATCCGGTCGTTGTAGTCGAAGGCGCTGCGGCCGTTCGCCTTGCGGTAGACCTCCGCGGCCTCGTACATCTCGTAGTCCCAGTGTCCGCTACCCATCCCCATCGCCTTCTCGTCGGTCCATCGCCCGCCCTTGTTATCGTCGATCTGACGATAACCTGGTCTCGACTGTAGCATGGCGTCAGAGTGACGAAAAGGGGAGGCGCGGAAAATCTTCCGCCCTGGTCCGCGGGCCGCGAGCTAGCATGGAGCCACCACGGAAATCGGGAGAGTGATCAAAGGCCGTACGGCCGTTCCTATGGCAGAGAACACCGCACAGCGCTCCGGCAAGGGCCGCCAGCCCGCGGCCGCGGACCGCGACGGGAAGCCGGCCGCGCCCAGCGGGACCGCCCCCGCCACCGGCCACGCCGGCCCCGGGCGCCCGGGCCGGGAGGAAGTGGCCCCCGGCGTCGTCCAGGCCAAGATCGAGATACCGTCCGGCCACCCCCTGGTCGCCGTCTTCGGCGCCGGCGACGGCCTGCTGCGGGTGATCGAGAAGGCGTTCCCGGCGATCGACATCCATGCCCGCGGCAACCAGGTCACCGTCTCCGGGAGCGCCGCCGAGGTGATGCTCGTCGAGCGGCTCTTCGAGGAGATGCTGCTGATGCTGCGCACCGGCGCGCCGCTCACGGAGGACAGCGTCGAGCGCTCGATTCAGATGCTGCGCAGCGGCGAGGCCGACGTGGACGGTCAGCGGCCGGCCGAGGTGCTGACGCAGAACATTCTGAGCAACCGCGGGCGGACCATCCGCCCGAAGACGCTGAATCAGAAGAACTACGTCGACGCGATCGACCGCAACACCATCGTCTTCGGCATCGGGCCGGCCGGGTCCGGCAAGACGTATCTGGCGATGGCCAAGGCGGTGCAGGCGCTGCAGAGCAAGCAGGTCAACCGCATCATCCTGACGCGGCCGGCGGTGGAGGCGGGGGAGAAGCTGGGGTTCCTGCCGGGGACGCTGTACGAGAAGATCGACCCTTATCTGCGGCCTTTGTATGACGCGCTGCATGACATGATCGATCCGGACAGTATTCCCCGGTTGATGGCGGCCGGGGTTATCGAGGTGGCTCCGCTGGCCTACATGAGGGGGCGCTCGCACCCCCTCTTTGTCAAAGTCTTGACGCCTGAGGGTTGGCGCCAGATTGGTGAGCTTCAAGTCGGTGACCTGGTGATTGGTTCCAACGGTGAGCCGACACCGGTGCTCGGCGTCTATCCGCAGGGTGAGCGAGATGTCTACCGCGTCACCGCGCAGGACGGTGCATCCGTGCTGTGCTGCGGCGAGCACCTGTGGACTGTTCGAACTGCGGCCGATAAGCGCCGGAACAAGCCTTGGCGGGTTCTGGAAACGCAGGAGATGATCGGCAATCTGCGGGCGGCGAAGGCCCGTCGCTACGAGCTGCCGCTCCTCACCGCGCCGGTCTGCTACCCGGAGCGCGAGGTCCCCATGGATGCTTACGCGCTCGGACTGCTGCTCGGCGACGGCTGTGTCACCGGCTCGACTACGCCGTCCTACGCCACCGCGGCCCCCGAGCTCGTGGAAGCACTGGAGAGAGCGGTCCCCGGCGTCACGGTCCGCCACCGCGGAGGCGTTGACTACACGCTCAACCGGATCAAGCAGCCCGGCGACGTCATGACCTTGGCGAACCCGGTCACCGCCGCCATGCGCGAGCTCGGCATGCTCGGCAACAGGTCGGCATCGAAGTTCGTTCCGGATGCGTATCTGTACAACACGCCCGAGATCCGTCTTGCGGTGCTCCAGGGGCTTCTCGACTCCGACGGTGGACCGGTGACGCAGAAGGACCGCACGTGCCGAATTCAGTTCTCGACTACTTCGATCCTTCTTCGGGATGATGTGATCGAGCTGGTCCGATCGCTCGGTGGCATCGCCTACACTCGGCGGCGTGCGGCGGAGGGGCGCGCCCCCGGACTGGCCAACGGTCGCGAGGTCCACCACCGCCGCGACGCCCACGTCGTCGACATCCGGCTCCCCGAGGGCATCGAGCCCTTCCGCCTCACCCGAAAGCGTGACGCCTACCACGCGGCCGGCGGCGGACGCCCGATGCGCTTCATCGACAGCATCGAGCGCGAGGGCCGGGACCAGACCGTCTGCATCCAGGTGGCCGCGGCGGACTCGCTCTACGTCACCGAGGACTACCTGCTGACGCACAACACCCTCAATGACGCCTTCATCATCCTCGACGAAGCCCAGAACACCTCCCCCGAACAAATGAAGATGTTCCTCACCCGCCTCGGCTTCGGCTCGAAGATCGTCGTCACCGGCGACATCACCCAGGTCGACCTGCCCGGCGGGACCCTGTCGGGGCTGCGCGTCGTGCGCAATATCCTCTCCGATGTGGAGGACATCCATTTCTCGGAGCTGACCAGTGCCGACGTCGTGCGGCATCGGCTGGTGGGAGACATCGTCGACGCCTACGGGCGCTACGACGCCCACACCCAGCACGGCGACGGCCGAGGTGACCGGGGTGACCGCGACAGAGGCGGGGACGCCAAAAGGAAGAGGCACTGACCCTCCATGTCGATCGACATCGCCAACGAGACCGACTTCGGCCGCGAGCAGGGCGTGGACCCCGAAGAGCTGGTCGGCGTCGCCCGCTACGTGCTCGGCGAGATGGGCATCCACCCGATGGCCGAGCTGTCCATCCTGCTGGTGGACACCGCCGCGATGGAGCAGCTGCACATCCAGTGGATGGACGAGCCCGGTCCGACCGACGTCCTGTCCTTCCCCATGGACGAGCTGCGGCCGGCCCGGGCCGAGGACGACAACGAGCCGGTCCCCGGCCTGCTCGGGGACGTCGTGCTGTGCCCGGAGGTGGCGGTGAAGCAGGCCAAGGACGCCGGTCACTCCACCGCCGACGAGCTGCGGCTGCTCACCACGCACGGGATCCTGCACCTGCTCGGCTACGACCACGCCGAGCCGGACGAGGAGGCGGAGATGTTCGGGCTGCAGAAGCAGCTGCTGCGAGGATGGAAGGCCAGGTCCGGCGCTCGATGAGCAGTCATAGACGAAAGCAGGGCACTCACGGCGGAAGGCGCGCCGGATGAGTGCCCTGCTGTTCTGGGAGATCCTCGCCGTGGTGGCGCTGGTCCTGGTGGCGGGGGTCTCGGCCTGTGCCGACGCCGCGCTGTCCCGGGTCTCGCGGGTCCGCGCCGCCGAACTCGTCGAGGCCGGCGTCCCGAAGGCCGCCCGGCTCAAGGAGCTGGTCGACGACCCGGCCCGGGTGCTGAACCTGGTGCTGCTGCTGCGGGTGGCCTGCGAGACCGCGGCCACGGTCGTGGTGGCCGTCCTGTGCGTGGACCGCATCGACTCGGCCTGGGGCGCCGGCTTCACCGCCATCGGCATCATGATCGCCGTCTCCTACATCTTCGTCGGCGTGATGCCGCGCACCATCGGCCGCCAGCACTCGCTGCGGGTGGCGCTGGCCTTCGCCGGCCCGCTGGCGCTGCTGCAGAAGATCCTCGGCCCGCTGGCCCAGCTGCTGATCATCGTCGGCAACGCGGTGACGCCGGGCCGCGGCTTCCGCGAGGGCCCGTTCGCCTCCGAGGCCGAGCTGCGCGCGCTGGTGGACCTGGCCGAGGCGAACAGCGTGATCGAGGACGAGGAGCGCCGCATGGTGCACTCGGTCTTCGAGCTCGGCGACACCCTGGTCCGCGAGGTGATGGTCCCGCGCACCGACATGGTGTTCATAGAGCGGCACAAGACCCTGCGCCAGGCCCTGTCGCTGGCGCTGCGCAGCGGCTTCTCGCGCATCCCGGTGGTCGGGGAGAACGCCGACGACGTCGTCGGCATCGTCTATCTCAAGGACCTGGTCCGGCGCATCCACGAGCACCCCAGCGGCGAGACGCTGGAGGAGGTGGAGTCGGTGATGCGCGACCCGGTGTGCATCCCGGACAGCAAGCCGGCCGACGAGCTGCTGCGCGACATGCAGGCCGGGCACATCCACCTGGCGGTCGTGATCGACGAGTACGGCGGCACCGCCGGCCTGGTGACCATCGAGGACATCCTGGAGGAGATCGTCGGGGAGATCGCCGACGAGTACGACGTGGAGCGCCCCTCGGTGGAGCACTTATCGGCGGACGCCGCGCGCGTCACGGCCCGCCTGGGCGTGGACGAGCTCGGCGAGCTGTTCGGCGTGGACCTGGAGGACGACGACGTGGAGACCGTCGGCGGCCTGATGGCCAAGCGCCTGGGCCGGGTGCCGATACCCGGCGCGCAGATCGAGCTGGAGGGGCTGCGCCTGACAGCCGAGTCCGCCGAGGGCCGCCGCCGCCGGATCGGGACGGTGCTGGTGAAGCGGCTGCCGCCGGACGGGGGCTGACACGGGGCCACGGGGCCTGACACGGCGTCGGTGGTAGCGCACCGGCGGCATCCGGTAACGGGGTGGCGAACCCACCCCGCCCATGGGTTATAGTTTTGTCCGTCGCCAGGGAAACCCGGCGGCGGCAGCCGAATGCGGATGTGGCTCAGTTGGTAGAGCATCACCTTGCCAAGGTGAGGGTCGCGAGTTCGAGTCTCGTCATCCGCTCAGCAAAGCGAAGGCCCCGGAAGAGATTCCGGGGCCTTCGCTTTTTCGCCCGCGCCGCCCAAGCCGCCGAGCCTCAGCTGATCTCGATAGCGTGGTCCTATGACCGACTCCACCCTGGACTCCGAGAACGCCAAGCTCCTCACCCTCGCCAAGGCCCAGCGGGCCCGCAACGCCGCCGCCGAGGGCGCCGCGGTCCGCGACGAGACCGGCCGCACCTACGTGGCCACCACCGTCGACCTCCCCGCGCTGAAGCTGACGGCCCTGCAGACGGCCGTCGCGATGGCCGTGGTCAGCGGCGCCAAGGCGATCGAGGCCGCCGTGGTCGTCACCGAGGAGAAGGAGTTCCGGCGCGCGGACCTGGAGGTCGTCGCGGACCTCAAGGGCGGCGCGAAGCAGCCCCGGCTGTTCCTGGCCGACCCCAAGCTTTAGCGGCTGGTGAGGAGTCCGCGGCGGATCCGGGCGGCGACCCGTTCGGAGTAGGGGAGAATGGTCCCCATGACGAGCAGCGCGAGTGGACGGTCCCGATCCCGCCAGACGGCCAACGCCGAGGCGGCGAAGAAGAAGGCCGAGCGCGTCAAGCGCAGCCAGCAGCTCGCCGAGCGCCGGGTCACCTCCGACCGGGTCCGTGACTCCGAGCCCGCCCCGACCGCCTACGGCCGCGGCGTCCGCGACGACTCGCCGCCGCGCGAGGCGTTCCCCGACGACTTCCGCGCCGGCTTCGCCTGCTTCGTCGGCCGCCCCAACGCCGGCAAGTCCACGCTGACCAACTCGGTGGTCGGCGCCAAGGTGGCGATCACCTCCGGCCGTCCGCAGACCACGCGGCACACCGTGCGCGGCATCGTGCACCGCGACGACGCGCAGCTGGTGCTGGTCGACACCCCCGGCCTGCACAAGCCGCGCACGCTGCTCGGCGCGCGCCTGAACGACGAGGTCCGCGCCACCTGGAACGAGGTGGACGTGATCGGGTTCTGCGTGCCGGCCGACGAGAAGATCGGCCCCGGGGACCGGTTCATCGCCGCCGAGCTGGCCCAGATCCGGCGCACCCCGAAGATCGCGATCCTCACCAAGACCGACAAGGCCTCCAGGGAGCAGATCGCCGAGCAGCTGCTGGCGCTGGTCGAGATGGGCCGCGAGGTCGGCATCGAGTGGGCCGAGGTGATCCCGGTCTCGGCGGTGCGCGACGAGCAGATCCAGCTGCTGGAGGACCTGCTGGTGAAGCAGCTGCCGGAGTCGCCGCCGCTGTATCCGGGCGGCGAGCTGACCGACGAGCCGGAGGAGGTGATGGTCGGCGAGCTGGTGCGCGAGGCGGCGCTGGAGGGCGTGCGCGACGAGCTGCCGCACTCGCTGGCCGTCACCGTCGAGGAGATGAAGCTGCGCGAGGACCGGCCGGCCGACCGGCCGCTGCTGGACGTGCACGCGACCCTCTACGTGGAGCGGCCCAGCCAGAAGGCGATCGTCATCGGCGCGGGCGGCGAGCGGCTGCGCGAGGTCGGTTCGCGGGCCCGGCACCAGATCGAGGCGCTGCTGGGCACGCCGGTGTTCCTGGACCTGCACGTGAAGGTGGCCAAGGACTGGCAGCGCGATCCCAAGCAGCTGGCGAAGCTCGGGTTCTAGGGGCTCTGGATCTCGGCGATCAGGTCCCTGACGCCGAGGGCAAGGGCCATGGCCAAACCGACGCCGCCAACGGTCACTCCGGCGTACGCGAACCCTCTTTCCCGATCGATGTGCTTTTTCTGCTCGTCGTAGTTGCGGTCTGGGTCGGGACCGTCGACGCTTCTGCACCACTCATCGGGCCTCATCGATTGACCGCCGCACGAGACGCCGTCGTTGAATATGGCTTCGCTGTTCCCGAAGAACATGGACCCGCCGATGACCAAAAGGACAAAGGCCAGGAACTTCAGCCATGGCCGGAGGCGACGCACCATCCCACCGCCCTTCAAAGTCGACAGCTCCTCATCAACCTAGACCTGAGGCTTGAAGTTCATCTCGACGATCAGCACGTTGTCACGGATCCGCAGCAGCTCGTCGGTCGCGATCCCGTGCATCTCGAAGTAATCCACCAGGTGGTCGAACAGCGCTTTGCGCAGCCGCTGCAAGATGTCCCGCGCATCGGCCTCCTCCTGGTACTGGATCCGCGCGGGATCCATCACCCAGCGCCGCATCGACGTCCGCGCGCCCCGGTCCGGCATCCGCCCGGCGCGGATCGCGCGCAGCGTCTCCATCCGGGCCCGCAGTTTCAGCCGCCGGGTGACGAAGCGGATCACCGGCCCGGTCCAGGCCTCGGTCAGCGCGGCCGGCAGCTCCATCAACGCCCACCAGCGCGCGTGCGCCCGCAGCCCGCCGGCACTGCGGGGTATGCCGCCGCCGGCGGTCGTGTACTTCCCGGCCAGCGGGGCGGCGACGACCGAGGCGATCTCCAGCGACATCCGCTCGTGCTGCTCGCGGATCCGGACGTGCATGGTCACCACGAGCATGCCGCCGTGCCGGACCGCCTGGAACGTCAGATAGGTCTGCGCGCGGTCGCCGGGATCGTTGATGCCCGCGGAGTAGATCAGCGCGTGCGCCTGCCGCGAGGGGCGGGTCTCCTTGCCGCCGGGCCACAGTCCCTTGATGCCGTTGGCCGCGTCGCCGCGCACGAACAGGTTGCTGACGATCTCCAGCCCCTTGACGCCGCTGTCCCGCCCCATCTCGTTGCGCAGGAAGATGTGCAGGTCGGTGGCGTCGATCGGCTGCGTCGGCGCCGGCGTGCCCTTGTCCTTCTTCTCCCGCGCGTTGACGGGCACCATCACCAGCGGCAGGTGCACCATGACCTTGTCGTCCACCAGCTCCCCGAAGCCGGCGAACGGCGTCGGCGAGCCGGCCGCGTAGCAGACGACGTTGGTGCCCTGGTCGGCGACGATCTGGCCGTGCATGTCCGGCGGCAGCGGCGGTGCGGAGGCCACCGGGGAGGCCGAGGCGCGGAGCATCGCGAACGCCGGATACACCCGCAGCCAGCGGGCCACGGTGCACAGCGTCCAGGCCAGCGCCGCCACCGATCCGAGCCCGCAGGCCACCCCGAACGTCGTCGGCGCGAAGTCCTTGGTGTTCCGCGTGATCAACAACGGCCCGGCGACGCAGAACGCCGCCAGTACCCAGCACAGCAGCAGCGCCCGGTCGCGCTGCCGCCGGATCCGCAGCGAGTGCTGGACATGTTGCAGCACGGCGGGCAGATTCAGCCCGACCGGCGGCCCGATCGCCGAGAATCCGTCGCCGAGCAGCAGTTCCTCGGCTTCGCGCGCGAAGCCCAGGTCCCAGTAGGCCTGGGCGCACAGCGTGCGGGTGGCGGCGTCCAGCGGGGCCACCGGCAGTTCGGTCACGCTGGGTCGCCGCCTCTCAGACTTCTGGTCACAGAATTCTGATATTAGAGGTCGAACTGCCAGTTGCTCCAGGCCTCGGCCTTGATATACCCCATCGCCTCGTTCACCCGGAGCATGGGACCGTTGTCGGAGCTGTTCCAGGTGCTGACGGACTCCAAGTGCGGCTCCGCCTCCAGCAGCGCCAGCGCGAGCTCGGTTTTCAGCCGCAACCCCAGGCCGTGTCCGCGGTAGGCGGCCGCGACCCCGGTGTTGCCGACCGAGGCCATCGGCGAGTCGGGGAAGACGAACATCTCGTGGAAGCCCGCGATGGCGCCGTCCGCTGTAAGCGCCGCGATGATGTACATGCGCATATTGATGGCCAGGTGTTCCGCCTCGCTCCGGCGGCGCCGCTCGACGTCGGGCGGCGGCAGCTGGAAGTCCAGGTCGCCGGTCGGGGCGTCGCGCATGGCCTCGTTCGCCGTCACCAGCGGCGCCAGCAGCTCCTCCGGGGTGGGGGTCTGCCAGGTCTGGATCCGGTAGTGCGCGTTCTTCTCCGACGGCGCGGCCCAGGCGGCGTACTGATCGTGGTCGATCTTCGTCAGGTCGAGCCGCGAGCGCCGTTCTTCGGCCACCTTGCGGCCGCCCCCGGCGATGAAGGCGGGTTCGTAGTCGGCGGCGGAGAACTCGCTGAACCCGTTGACCAGTCGCGTGCCGCCGCGACCGCGGGTGTGGGCTTTGAACGCGTCCAACAGCGGGACGGTGACCCGGTCCCGATACTCCGGCAGGATCCAGAGGTCGCCGTAGACCAGGTCGCGGTTCGTGTCGTGCTCATGGTTCAGGCAGCCGAAGCCGACCGGCCGGTCGCCGTCGAAGGCCGTCACACAGGCGCGATGGCGAGTGGACCGCGGCGCGGCGTTCCAGGCCAGGAAGGACGCGGTCGGCGGCGCGTGCGTCGGGGCGTCGGCGGTGACGGCCGCCTGGAACACCGGCAGCAGCATCGGCAGGGTCTCCGGGTGCGCCGGATCCAGCTCTCGGATCTCGATATTCATCACCGCCGATGTTAGGAAGCTCCGGCGCCGACGGCGATCGAATTACCTGTGCACCGGCACCCCGACCTGGCGCCACGCCGCGGCCACCGCCTTCGCCTGCTCCGACCTGCGCCCGAACCGCTTCTCGGCGGCGTGCACCGTCGCGATGCCGAAGGTGGCGAACGTCGCGGACGCCGGCAGCGTCGGCGAGGTCAGCACGTCGTACCAGACCCGCCCGGCGCCCTCCCAGCTCTTGCCACCGATGCCGGTGGCCGCCAGGCAGAACGCCCGGTTGGGGATGCCGGAGTTGATGTGCACGCCGCCGTCGTCATCGGCGGTGTCGACGTACCCGGCCATGGTGCTCGGCTGCGGGTCCTTGCCGATGTCCGGGTCGTCGTAGGCGGTGCCCGGGTCCTTCATCGAGCGCAGCGCCACGCCGTGCACCGAGGGCCGGAACAGCCCGGCGCCGATCAGCCAGTCGGCGTCGGCGGCGTCCTGGCCGAGCCGGTACTGCTTCACCATCGAGCCGAACACGTCCGACACCGACTCGTTCAGCGCCCCGGACTGGCCGCGGTAGACCAGGTTCGCCGTGTACTGCGTCACGCCGTGGGTGAGCTCGTGGCCGATCACGTCCACCGCACAGGTGAAGCGGCTGAACACCGCGCCGTCGCCGTCGCCGAACACCATCTGCGAGCCGTTCCAGAAGGCGTTGTCGTACTGCACGCCGTAGTGGACGGTGCCCTTCAACGGCAGGCCCTGGCCGTCCACCGACCAGCGGTCGTAAACGCTCAGATAGAAGTCGAAGGTGGCGCCGAGCCCGTCGTACGCCTCGTCGGCGCACGGATCCCCGGTCGGCGCGGCGCCCTCGGCGCGGACCTCGGACCCGGGCAGGTTCTCGGTGTCGTCGTCGTCGAAGATCGCCCGGTCGTCGAGCCGCTCCGCGACGTCCGCCGGAGGTGGCAGGTGCCGCTCGCCGACCCACGGCACGGCGCTGCGGGCGAACCGGTGTCGCATGTCGGTGAGCAGGGTCCGGCGCGCGGCCTCGGCGACGTGGAGGCCGGAGTCGGCGATCCGGGTCAGGATGTGCGGGGGGACGATACCGCAGAACGTCATAGTCGTTACTATGACGGCCCCGGTGACCGCCGTCACGGGTTTGGCCGGGGGTCTGACCTGGGATTACCCTGAACGAGTGAGGTCGGGCCGGGTGTCTCGGATCCCGGACGGGGAGTGCGCCGGCCGGGACAGGCCTATAGAGTCACAACGCTATGTGCAACTCCTGCCACTGCGGCCTGCTTCTCCTTAGCAGCCGCGGCGAGGGCCTGTAGGGAACGAGACAGGCCGGCTCCCTCGCCGCGGCCATGTTGTGTTGCCGTCGGCCGTCCCCATCTGTTGGAGACCATCAGGGAGTCCTGAGCACTATGCGAGTACAGCCCCAGACGCCGTCGGGTATGCCGATCCACAAGTACGTGCCGTTCACCCCTGTCGACGTGCCCGGGCGGACCTGGCCGGACAAGGTGACCACCCAGGCCCCGCGCTGGTGCGCCGTGGACCTGCGCGACGGCAACCAGGCGCTGATCGACCCGATGTCCCCGGCCCGCAAGCTGAAGATGTTCGAGCTGCTGGTCGCCATGGGCTACAAGGAGATCGAGGTCGGTTTCCCGGCCGCTTCGCAGACCGACTACGACTTCGTCCGGCAGATCATCGAAGAGGACCGGATCCCCGACGACGTGGTGATCCAGGTCCTGACCCAGGCCCGCGAGGAGCTGATCGAGCGGACCTTCGAGTCCGTGCGCGGCGCCAAGCAGGCCATCGTGCACCTGTACAACTCCACCTCCACACTGCAGCGCCGCGTGGTGTTCGGCCTGGACAAGGCGGGGATCACGCAGATCGCCGTGAACGGCGCCAAGGTCTGCCGGCAGTTCGCCGACGCGATGCCGCCGCGCCCGGACGGCACCCGCACCGAGATCTACTTCGAGTACTCGCCGGAGTCCTACACCGGCACCGAGCTGGAGTACGCCGTCGAGGTCTGTGACGCCGTCACCGAAGTGTGGCAGCCCACCCCGGACCGCAAGGTGATCATCAACCTGCCGGCCACGGTCGAGATGGCCACCCCCAACGTCTACGCCGACTCCATCGAGTGGATGCACCGCAACCTGGCGCGCCGCGACTCCATCGTCCTGTCGCTGCACCCGCACAACGACCGCGGGACCGCCGTGGCCGCCGCCGAGCTGGGCTACCAGGCCGGCGCCGACCGCATCGAGGGCTGCCTGTTCGGCAACGGCGAGCGCACCGGCAACGTGTGCCTGGTCACCCTGGGCCTGAACCTGTTCTCCCAGGGCATCGACCCGCAGATCGACTTCTCCGACATCGACGAGGTGCGGCGCACCGTCGAGTACTGCAACCAGCTGCCGGTGCACCCGCGGCACCCCTACGGCGGCGACCTGGTCTACACCGCTTTCTCCGGCTCGCACCAGGACGCCATCAAGAAGGGCCTCGAGCAGCTGGAACGCGACGCCGCAGCCGCCGGCAAGGGCGTCGACGACATCGTCTGGGCCGTGCCGTACCTGCCGATCGACCCCAAGGACGTCGGCCGCACCTACGAGGCCGTGATCCGCGTCAACTCCCAGTCCGGCAAGGGCGGCGTCGCCTACATCCTGAAGGCCGAGCACCAGCTGGAGCTGCCGCGGCGCGCGCAGATCGAGTTCTCTCAGGTGATCCAGGCCAAGACCGACGCCGAGGGCGGCGAGGTGACGCCGGAGGAGATCTGGAACGTCTTCGTCGACGAGTACCTGCCGAACCCTGCCGCGCCGTGGGGACGGCTGCGGCTGCTGGGACACCACTCGTCCTCGGCGGTGGAGGAGAAGGACCAGCTCGTCGTGGACCTGTCGGTGGACGGCGCCACGACCGCGCTGGAGGGCGTCGGCAACGGGCCGATCGACGCGTTCACGAACCTGCTGGGCAACGTCGGGATCGACGTGCGCGTGCTGGACTACGTGGAGCACGCGCTGACTTCCGGTGAGGACGCGAAGGCGGCTTCGTTTGTTGAGTGCGCCATCGGCGGGCGGGTGCTGTGGGGCGTCGGGATCGACGCGAACATCGTCACGGCTTCGCTGAAGGCCATTGTGTCGGCGGTGAACCGAGCGTTCCGCTGAACCGCATCCCTCAACGCGCCGTTCCTATATGACGTAACCGTGTGGGAGGATCGCCTCCGTTCCGCAGAGTGCGGAACGGAGGGGATTCGTACCAATGCTGCTTGTCTGGGGTTGGAAGACCGTCTTCCGAATCGTCGGCAGCGGAGTGTTCTCCTGCCCGAGCTGCGGCGGTGACCGCAACTACGAGCGGCGGCGCGCACAACGCTTCTTCACACTGTTCTTCATCCCGCTGATTCCGCTCAAGGTCGTCGGCGAATTCATCCGCTGCACCGCCTGCAAGAACGACTTCCGCGAGTCGGTGCTGGCGCGCCCCACCTCCGCGCAGTTCACCGACCTGCTGCAGAACACGGTGCGCGGCGTGATGGTCAACGTGCTCAGGCGCGGCGGCGGCAACCACCCCGCGGCGCGCGCGATCGCGGTGCAGGAGATCGTGACGGCCGGCGCCGTCGGCTACACCGACATGAACTTGGCGCAGGACCTCCAGGTGGTCCCGGAGGACCTGACGCAGATGCTGACCGCTCTGGGCGGACAGCTGCCGCAGAGCGGCCGCGAGGCGATGGTTCTGGGCGCGACCCGGGTGGCCGTCGCCGACGGGCCGTTGAGCCCCGCGGAGCGCGCCGTGATCGACACCGTCGGCGCGGGGCTGGGGATGACGCAGACGCATGTCGCCGGGGTAGTGGCGTCGGTGTCGCCGGCGGTCGGTGCGCAAACCGGCCCGCAGGACGCGGCGCCCCCGCAGTTCCAGACGCAGGTGGATCCTTCCGGAGCCATGGAGACCATGATGCTCCCGCCGCGACCGGCGCCCGCGCCGGACAACTCGGCCATGGAGACGATGATGCTGCCGTCGAAGCCGGCTCAGGACTCGGCCGCCATGGAGACCATGGCGATCCCGACAGCCCAAGCTCCACAAACGGCGCAGATCCCGTCGCAGCGCCCTCTGGACCCCGCCGAAGAGCCGACTCACGTCACCCAGTCCGACCCGGACCCGGGCTCGGCCGGCTGGGCGCCACAGCAGCGATAACCCTTGGGCACCCAGGTCCGTGCGACCAGATCGGTCGCACGGACCTTCGCTGTCCCTCACCGCACCTACACTTGAACAATGCCCCTCCACCGCGAGCAAGGCGTCGTCCTGCGCACCCGCAACCTCGGGGAGGCCGACCGCATCATCACGTTCCTCACCCGCGACCGGGGCCGGATCCGGGCCGTGGCCAAGGGCGTGCGCCGCACCTCCTCCAAGTTCGGCTCGCGGCTGGAGCCGTTCACCTTCGTCGACGTGCAGATCTTCGAGAAGCACGGCCGCGACCTGCACCTGGTCACGCAGGCCGAGACGCTGGCGGCGTACGGCGGCACGCTGGTCGCCGACTACCCCGCCTACACCGCCGGCCAGGCCATGCTGGAGACCGCGGAGCGGTTGAGTGAAGATGATGTGCCCGCCGTGCAGCAGTACCTTCTGCTCGTCGGGGGACTGCGTACATTGGCCTCCGGTGAGCACTCCGCCGGGCTGGTCCTGGACGCGTTCCTGCTGCGCTCCCTGGCCGTCGCCGGCTACGCGCCGTCCTTCGAGGACTGCGCGCGCTGCGGCGACCCGGGCCCGCACCGGTTCTTCAACCTGCCGGCCGGCGGGGCGGTGTGCTCGGACTGCAAGCCGTCGGGGTCGGTCGCCCCGGCCCGGGAGACGCTCATCCTGCTCGGGGCGCTGCTCGCCGGGGACTGGGGCACGGCCGACGCCAGCGCCGACAAGCACCGGCGGGAGGGCAGCGGCCTGGTCGCCGCCTACCTGCAGTGGCACCTGGAGCGCGGCCTGCGCTCGCTGCGGCTGGTCGAGCGTTGAGCGGCGGTAAGGAACGAGGCGGCGCCGAGGCAAGCGGCACCGGACGAAGACGCGGTACCGGATAAAGATCAAGGCACGAAGCACGAGATAGGTGGCAGCGGTGAGACTGACCCGGCGGATCCTGGAGGAGCGCCTCGCCAAGCGGCAACCCGGCGTCCTGCGGGATCCCTTCCCGCACAAGCACGGCGCGCAGCCGCCGAACATCCCCCTGGACCTGGTGCCCCGGCACGTGGCCCTGGTGATGGACGGCAACGGCCGCTGGGCCAAGGAGCGCGGCCTGTCCCGCGTCGAGGGCCACAAGGTCGGCGAGGCGTCGCTGTTCGACGTCGTCGAGGGCGCGGTGCAGCTCGGCGGCATCACCCACATCTCCGCCTACGCGTTCTCCACCGAGAACTGGAAGCGCTCCCCGGACGAAGTGCGCTTCCTCATGGGCTTCAACCGCGACACCATCCGCCGCCGCATCGGCGAGATGGACGAACTCGGCGTCCGGATCCGCTGGTCCGGCCGCCGTCCCCGGCTGTGGAAGTCGGTCATCGACGAGCTGGAGTGGGCCGAGGAGCGCACCAAGGACAACAAGGTCCTGACCCTCACCATGTGCGTCAACTACGGCGGCCGCTGGGAGATCGCCGACGCCATGGCCGCCATGGGCCGGGACATCAAGGCCGGCCGCCTGGACCCGGACAAGATCACCGAGCGCACCGTCGGCCGCTACCTCGACGAACCCGACCTGCCGGACGTCGATCTGTTCATCCGCTCCTCCGGAGAGCACCGCACGTCCAACTTCCTGATGTGGCAGTCGGCCTATGCCGAGCTCTACTTCGACGACGCCCTGTGGCCCGACTTCGACCGCACCAACTTGTGGCGCGCCTGCGAGATCTTCGCCAGCCGGGACCGGCGGTATGGCGGGGCCATAAGGAACGAGGAACTGCTCGCGGCCGAGGCCGGGCGCGTGTATGACGAGAGCGAATACGCCGACCCTGACGAGCAGCCCTAACAACTGGGCATGATCGCCCCGCACCGATGAATCGGGGCGCAGGGCCGCGTCATACAGACATGGGCGATCAAACGTTGGAGGCGGCGCGCCAGGGTGACCCGGGTGCCTTCGAGCGGCTGTCCGAGCGGTACCGGCGCGAGTTGCAGGTGCACTGCTACCGGATGCTCGGATCGGTGGAGGACGCCGAGGACGCGGTGCAGGAGACCTTCCTGCGGGCCTGGAGCCGGCTGGACAGCTTCGCCGGCCGGGCGCCGTTCCGGGCCTGGTTGTACGGGATCGCCACACACGCGTGCCTGGACGCGCTGCGCCGCAAGAAGGCCCGGATGTGGCCGACGGAGGTGGCCGAGCCGGCGGAGGCGGGCGACTACGTGCTGGCGGAGGCCGGACAGCCGTGGCTGTCGCCGTACCCGGACCGGCTGCTGGAGACGCCGGCGCCGGCCGAGGCGGAGCCCGAAGCGGTGGTGACGGCGAGGGAGACGATCGAGCTGGCGTTCCTGGCCGCCATCCAGCGCCTGCCGGCCCGGCAGCGCGCCGTGCTGATCCTGCGTGACGTGGTCGACTGGTCGGCCAAGGACACCGCGGCGGCGTTGGACATGACCCAGGCCGCGGTGAACAGCGCCCTGCAACGGGCGCACGCGAGCCTGTCGGAGCACCTGGCATCTGGACGGGGGGAGTGGACCTCGCGGTCCGGGGCGGCGGAGCGGAAGCTGGTGCGGCGGCTGATCGCCGCTTGGGAGCGTTCGGATACCGGGGCGCTGGTCGAGTTGCTGCGAGCGGACGCGAGGCTGGTCATGCCGCCCGCGGCGCTGTGGCTGGCCGGCCGGGACGCCGTCGAGGCGTTCTTCCACGACCACGTGTTCGGGCTCATGGGCGCCGGCTGGCGCCTGGTGCCCACGGCGGCGAACCGCCAGCCCGCGTTCGCGGTCTACTATCGGGCGGAGGGCGACTCGGCGTACCACGGCTTCGGGATCGGCGTGCTGACCGTCGTGGACGGCGCGATCGTCGAGATGGCGCTGTTCCAGACCCCCGAGCTGTTCGCCTCGTTCGCGCTGCCCGCACAGCTGTGATGGACGGCGCCGACGGCCCGGACCGCGCACAAGGCGCAGAACCGGTCTCCTTCCTTGGCGCGCCGAGCCCGGCGGGCTTCCAGGTCCGACTGGTGATCCTGGAACCCGGCGACTCGCTGGGCTGCCGGGCCGGCGACTGGCTCGCCACGCTCATCGTGGTGGAACGGGGCGAGCTCGACGTCGAATGCGACAGCGGGACCCACGCCCGGTTCGGCGAGGGAGCGGTCCTGACGTTCGCCGGGGTACCGGTGTCGCGGCTGCACAGCGTGGGCGATGTACCGCTGGTTCTCAGCGCGCTGTCACGCGTGCCGGGCTGAGCCTGCCTTCTGCCCTTCTCCCTTCCCGCTTCCAGCTTCCCCGCTCCCCAGCGATGAACGGCCGCCCCGCGCTGCGTCACACAAGTGACCGACCAGGTCGGCCTTGACAGACGTTTGCCGTACACAGACAAGGAATCCCCGTGATGACCATCCACCGGTGGCGGGCTTTCGCAGTCCTCGCCGTCGCGTACTTCATGACGATCGTCGACCTGACGATCGTGAACGTCGCGCTTCCGAGCATCGGCCGCGACCTCGACTTCTCCGAAGCCGGCCTGCAGTGGGTGGTGACCGCCTACGGCCTGACCTTCGGCGGCCTGCTGCTGCTCGGCGGCCGCGCCGCCGACCTGCTCGGCCGGCGCCGGGTCTTCATGATCGGCCTGGCCCTGTTCACGGCCGCGTCGCTGGCCTGCGCGCTGTCCCGGAGCGACACGCTGCTGATCGTGGTGCGCGGGATCCAGGGCGCCGGCGCCGCGATCGTGCTGCCCGCCGCCCTGTCGATCGTGATGAACGTCTTCACCGAGGGCGCCGAACGCAACAAGGCCCTCGGGCTGTGGGGCGGCATGGGCGCCGCGGGCGGAGCGGTGGGACTGATCACCGGCGGCGTGCTCACCCGCTACCTGGGCTGGGAGTACATCTTCTTCCTGAACGTCCCGATCGGGCTGGTGACGCTGGTCCTCGCGCCGCGGGTGGTGCCGGAGAGCCGCCTGGAGACCGAGCGCCGCCGCTACGACCCGGTGGGCGGCCTCACCGTCACCGGCGGGCTGTTCCTGCTCGTATACGCGATCTCCACCGCGCCGCAGGACGGCTGGGCCACCGCCACGACGATCGGCACGCTGGCGGCCGGCGCGGTGCTGCTGATCGCCTTCGTCTTCGTCGAGGCCCGCGTCGAGGCGCCGCTGCTGCCGCTGCGCATGTTCGGCTCGCGCACCGTCGCCGGCGGCAACGCGGTCGGCTTCCTGCTCGGCGGCGGCTTCTTCGGCTTCATCTTCATCGGCACCCTGTACATGCAGGAGGTGCTGGGTTACTCGGCGCTGAACACCGGGCTCGCCTGGCTGGCCGCCGCGTTGACGTCGCTGGCCCTGGCCGGACTGTCGCAGCTGCTGGTGACCCGCATCGGGGCGGGGCCGGTGATGGTGGCCGGTATGGCCCTGATCGCCGGCGGGATCCTGTGGGCGAGCCGGGCACCGGTGCACGGCCACTTCTGGACCGACCTGGCCGGTCCGTTCGTCGTCGCAGGGGCGGGCACGGCGTTCGCGTTCATCCCGGTCTCGATCGCCGGCCTGGCCGGCGTCGCCGAACACGACGCGGGCCTGGCCTCCGGCCTGCTCAACACCGCACAGCAACTCGGCGGCGCGATCGGCGTCGCCGTCGCCTCGACCGTCGCCGCCACGCACACCGCCACCCTGGCCGCCGAGGGCCGCGGCCCGGGCCCGGCCCTGACCGGCGGATTCCAGTGGGCGTTCGCGGTCTGCGCGGTGTTCGCCGCGCTGGCCGTCCCGATCGGCTTCGTCGTGCCGCGGCTGGTCGCGCCGACGGCGGAGACGGTGGTCGAGACCGATGAGGAGTCGGTACCGAGCGGCGTCTGAGGCGGGCGCGAGGCGGCACACCGATGACTCGGGCGGTCGCCCCGCGTCACACAGGAGAAGGCATCAACACCAACCATGAAAGAGATCATGATGTCGGTAGAAGGAAAGTCTGTCCTCATCACCGGTGCCAACCGGGGCATCGGCCGCGCGCTCACCCAGGAGGCGCTCCAGCGCGGCGCCGCCGTCGTGTACGCCGCGACGCGCAAGCACTTCACCCATGCCGACGCGCGCGTCCGGCCGGTGACCATCGACCTGGCCGACGCCGACGGCATCCGGACCGCCGCCAAGGACATCGAAGAGCTCGACGTCCTGGTGAACAACGCCGGCATCGCCGCCTACGACGACCTCAGCGACCCCGCGGTGCTGCGCCGGCAGCTCGCGATCAACCTGTTCGGCCCGCTCGAGGTCACCAACGCGTTCCTGCCGGCGCTCACCCGGTCCCAGGGGGCCGTGGTGACCATCTCCTCCACGGCCGGCCTGGCGCCGCTGCCGTTCATCCCGTCGTACTCGGTCTCGAAGGCGGCGGTGCTGGCCCTCACCCAGGCCCACCGGGCCCTGCTGACGCCGCGTGGGATACGGGTCCACGCGGTCCTGGCCGGGCCGGTCGACACGGAGATGTCGAAGGACTTCCAGGCTGCCAAGGCCTCACCGGAGTCGGTCGCCGCCGCGATCTTCGACGGGCTCGCCGCCGGCCAGGAGGAGATCTTCCCCGACGCGGCCGCGCAGCAGCTCACCCAGGCGTGGGCCGACGGCGCGTCGAAGATGCTTGAGCGCTCTTACGCGGATCTGCTCGCGGCTTCCTGAGCGCGCGGGCGCTTTTGGCGTCCACAACGGCGTCATGCATCCGGGGCCAGAGTCAGTGATCCCCGCACGTGCCGAAGATCTCCAGCGTGTGCGAAACCTCCGAATACCCGTGTTCGGCCGCGACGCGCTCGGCCCAGCTCTCCACCACCGCCGGACCCTCCACCTCCACCGTCTTCCCGCACTCCCGGCACACCAGGTGGTGGTGATGCCGCGGCGTCGAGCAGCGGCGGTAGATCACCTCGCGGTCGCCGGTGCGCAGCACGTCCACCTCCCCGGCGTCCGCCAGCGACTGCAGCGCGCGATACACCGTCGTCAGCCCCACCGACTCGCCGCGCTGCTTGAGCAGGTCGTGCAGGTCCTGGGCGCTGCGGAAGTCGTCGACCTCGTCCAGCAGGGCCGCGACCGCCGACCGCTGCCGGGTGGAGCGGCCCTGCGTGGGCAGGCCGCGCACGGCTTCGGTGTCGCCGGAGTTGTCTGCGGTGCTCACTGTGCCTTCTCCTAGCGTGCTGGCGTGCGATGCGGTGCGGCGGCTGCGGACGCGACGGCCAGCAGTCATTGTGGCAGGCTCGGGGCGGTCGCGGCCCGAGCCTCGGGCGCCCGGTCGGGCCCTTCCTTCCCAGGTGCGGGGCGGGCCCCGGCGCGGCCCCGCCGGCGGCGCAGCAGTCCGGCGCAGATGCTGGCGAGCAGGAACACCCCGATCGCGATGAGCACGATCGACGCGCCGGGCGGGGTGTCCGCGTAGTACGACATGGTGACGCCGGACACCGCCGCTCCCACGCCGATCGCCATGGCCGCTCCCATCGTGGCCGCGAACGCCCGCGTCAGCTGCTGCGCCGCCGCCACCGGCACCACCATCAGCGCGCTGACCATGAGGACCCCGACCACCCGCATGCCCACGGTGACCGTCACGGCGGTGGTGACCGCCAGCAGCAGGTTCAGCACTCGCACCGGCAGGCCCGCGACCCGCGCGAACTCCTCGTCCTGACACACCGCGAACAGCGCGCGCCGCAGCCCCAGCGTCACCAGCAGCACGCCGACCGCCAGCACCGCGATCGCCCACAGGTCGCCGGTGGACGTGGACAGGATCGACCCGAACAAGTACGAGTTCAGGTTCGCGTTGCCGCCGGACAGCGAGATCAGCATCGACCCGCCGGCCAGGCCGCCGTAGAACAGCATCGCCAGCGCCACGTCGCCGCTGGCCTTGGCCCGCTCCCGGATCAGCTCCACCGCCGCGGCGCCGATGATCGCCACCAGCACCGCGCCCCACACCGGCGAGGTCTTCGTGATCAGGCCCAGGCCCACGCCGGTCAGCGCGACGTGCCCGAGCCCGTCGCCCATCAGCGCCAGCCGCCGCTGCACCAGGTAGGTGCCGATGGCCGGCGCGGCCAGCCCGATGACCAGCGCGGCCAGGAACGCCCGCTGCATGAAGGCCAGGCCGAGGAGGGTGTCGCCCCAGTTCACGCCCGTGCCTCCTTCAGCTTCAGGGTCTCCACCGGCGTCGGCCCCGGCGGGCAGACCGGCCGGCCGGGCGCCTCGGAGGGGGTGTCGTGCGGGTGCACGTGGTCGTGGCCGGGGCGCTCGCGGCCGTGCCCGGGGTCGTCCTCGCCGTGCTCGACCGGCGCGCCGTCGTACTGGACGGTGCCGGCGCGCAGCACGACGGTGCGGTCGATGAGCCGGGCCAGCGGGCCGAGTTCGTGCAGGACCAGCAGGATCGTCGTGCCCTGACCGGACAGTTCCTCCAGGGTGTCGGCGAAGGTCTGCTGGCTGGCCAGGTCCACACCGGCCATCGGCTCGTCCATGATCAGCAGGTCCGGGCGGCGGGCCAGGGCGCGGGCGATCAGGACCCGCTGCTGCTGGCCGCCGGACAGCGCGGCCACCGGGTCGCCGATCTGGTCCAGCATGCCGACCGTGGCCAGTGCCTCGCGGACGGCGCCGCGCTCGGCCCGGCCGCGGCGGAGCACCCAGGTACGGGGTGCCAGCAGCCCGCTGGCCACGACCTCCCCGACGGTCGCCGGCACGCCGGCCGCGGCGGTGGTGCGCTGCGGCACGTAGCCGACGCGCTGCCAGGAGCGGAAGCGGGCCAGCGGCGTGCCGAACAGCTCGATCCGGCCGCCTTCGGGCGCGTACAGCCCGACGATCGTCTTGACCAGCGTGGACTTGCCGGAGCCGTTGGCGCCGAGCAGCGCGACGGTCTCGCCGCGGCGCATGGCGAGTTCGACGCCGTGCAGGATCGGCCGGCCGCCGAGCGCGACCGTCACGTGGTGCGCGGCGACGGCCGGGGCGACCGCGTCCATGCGGGGCGCGGAAACGTCAGCGGCTATGTCAGAGGTTTCATATGCCATCAGGAACATCCCAGAGCGGTACGGAGCGCGGCGAGGTTGTCGCGCATCACGGAGAGGTAGTCCTGCTTCGAGGGGTCTTGCACGCCCTCGATCGGATCGAGCACCGCGGCCTTGGTCCCGGTGTCCGCCGCGAGCGTCTGCGCGGTCTTGGGGCTGGCCAGGGTCTCGAAGAAGACCGTGGTCACGCCCTTAGTCTTGATCAGGTCGTGGATCCGTGCGAGGTGGGCCGCCGACGGCTCGTCCTCCGGCGAGAGCCCGGCGATCGGGATCTGGGTCAGGCCGTAGCGCTCGGCGAGATAGCCGAAGGCGGCGTGGCTGGTGACGATGTCCTTGCGCCGGCAGTGCGCGAGGCCGGTCTTGTAGTCGTCGGCGAGCGTGCTCAGATCCTTGTCCAAGGCGGCCTGGTCGACCTGGTAGTCGGCGGCATGCTGTGGATCCACCTGTTGGAGCTTGGCCGAGACCGCGTCGGCGATCTCGGCGTAGTCGACCGGGTCCAGCCAGATGTGCGGGTCGGCGCTGTGGCTGTCGCCCCCGCCGAGGTCCCCGTGGTTCTCCAGGTGGACGACGGTGGCGGCGTCCAGGGCGGCCTTGGGCTGGTTCTGGCCGATGGCGGTGTCGACCTGCGGTTGCAGGCCCTTCTCGTAGATCGCCAGGTCGGCCCGGCTGATCGCGCCGATCTGCGAGGGGGTCAGCTCCAGGTCGTGCGGCTCGGCGCCGGGCTTGGTGAGGTTCCGCACGGCCACGTGGTCCCCGCCGATGCGCTCGGCGAGGAAGGCGAACGGATAGAAGCCGGCCACGACGTCGAGCTTTCCACTTCCGGCGGCCCCGGGCTTGTCGGAGGCCTTCACGCAGCCGCCGAGTAGCAGCGTCGTCACCGCGGCGACAGCTGTCGCGGCCGGAATGACGCGCCGGGACCGGCGGTTGCGGGTGGGGAGCGCCTGAGCGTCGCGGCGGTGGATCGGCATACCGCCATGGTCGCTGAAAATGAAAACGATTGTCAATTTGACTGATCGTCGGGCCGGCGGTCGG
>JAEKKI010000241.1 GCA_019510485.1 Catenulisporales bacterium | reverse complement strand
CGCCGCCGTCGCCTTCGCCGGGGCCTTCGCCGCAGGCTTCGAGGACGCTGCCTCCTCCCCCGCCCCGCGCGTCCGCTTCGCCGCCTCCACGCTCGCCTTCAGCGCCGCCATCAGGTCGATCACCTGCCCGCCGGTCTCGACCGGGGCCGGCGGCGTCACCACCTCGCGGCCGGCGATCTTGGCCTCGATGATCTCCTCCAGCGCCTCGCGGTAAGTGTCGTGGTACTCCTCGGGGTGGAAGTCGGCGCTGAGGGAGTCGATGAGCAGTTCGGCCATCTTCAGCTCGGCCGCCTTGGGCTCGACCTTGCTGTCCAGGAAGTCGAAGTCCGGCTTGCGGATCTCGTCGGACCACAGCATGGTCTCCAGCACCAGCACGCCCTCGCGGATCCGCAGCGCCGCCAGGCTCTCCCGCTCGCGCAGCGCGAAGCGCACCACCGCCACCCGGCCGGAGGACTCCATGGCGTCGCGCAGCAGCGCGTAGGGGCGCACCCCCAACTTGTCCGGCGCCAGGTAGTAGGACCTGGAATACATGATCGGGTCGATCTGCTCCTCGGGCACGAACGCCTCGACCGAGATGGTCTTGGCCAGCGCCTCCGGCAGCCCCTCGAAGTCCTTGTCGCCGAGCACCACCACGTCGCCGTCGGGAAGCTGGTAGCCCTTGGCGACGTCGGACAGCGGGACCTCCTCGCCGTCGAGCTCGCAGACCCGCTTCTGCCGCACCCGGCCGCCGTCGGCGGCGTGCACCTGATGGAACGCGACCCGCTTCTCCTCGGTCGCGCCGTACATCTTCACCGGCACGGTGACCATGCCGAAGGAGATCACTCCGCTCCAGATCGCCCGCATGCCCCGACGCTAGTTCGGATCAGCCTGACTCGCACCATGGGCGCCAAGAGGTTGTCATGGGACGGTGGCATCCGGAGCAGCGGGGAACCCAGACCGGCTGCGGGAGTACCGCGCCAGGCGCGACGCCGCCCGTACTCCCGAACCGGTCCCGGCGGCGCCCGCCAAGGGGAAACGCGGCCGGGCCCGCGAGCCGATCTTCGTCGTGCAGGAGCACCGCGCGACCGCCCTGCACTGGGACTTCCGCCTGGAGCGCGACGGCGTCCTGGTCTCCTGGGCGCTGCCCAAGGGCGTCCCGACCGATCCCCGGCGCGACCACCGCGCCGTGCGCACCGAGGACCATCCGGTGGAATACGCCGACTTCACCGGGCGCATCCCGGCCGGCGAGTACGGCGCCGGCACCGTGGCCACCTACGACCGCGGCACCTACGCGCTCCAGAAGTGGACCGACGACGAGGTCAAGGTCGAGCTCAGCGGCGAGCGCCTCACCGGCCGCTACACCTTGTTCCGCACCGGCGGCGCCGACTGGATGATCCACCGCGAGAAGGGCCAGGAGCCGCTCGGCGAGCCGGTGCCCGACGACCTGCGCCCGATGCTCGCCGTCCCGGGCCCGGCGCCGGCCGGCGGCGGCTGGGCCGCGGAGTTCAAGTGGGACGGCATCAGGGCCCTGTGCCGGGTCGAGGGCGGCCGGGCCAGGCTGCGCTCGCGCAACGGCAACGACCTCACCGAGACCTATCCGGAAATCAGGGCCCTGGCCAAGACGGTCAGCAGCGCGCGGCTGCTGCTCGACGGCGAGATCATCGCCCTGGACGCGGCCGGGAAGGTGAGCTTCGGCGCGCTCCAGCCCCGCTTCGGCACCTCCGGGTCGGAGGCGCTGCGGCTGTCCCGCTCGAATCCGGCCTCGTATTTGATATTCGACCTCCTGCACCTGGACGGCCGCTCCACCCGGGAGCTGCCGTACTCGGACCGCCGCGAGCTGCTGGAGTCCCTGGAGCTGTCCGGGCCGCACTGGCAGACCCCGCCGGCGTTCCCCGACACGCCGGTGGCCGAACTGCTCGCCGCGGCGCGGGCCGCCGGCTTGGAGGGCGTGGTGGCCAAGCGCCTGGACGCGCCCTACCAGCCCGGAGTGCGCTCGCCGGCCTGGCGCAAGGTCAAGGTGACCGGCTCGCAGTCGGCGGTGATCGGCGGCTTCACCCCGCTCAAGCGCCAGGACGCGGCGCGGAGCCGGCCGCCGCGCGAGATCGGCGCGCTGCTGCTCGGCATCCCGGACGCCGCCGGGACGCTGCACTACGTCGGCAAGGTCGGCAGCGGCTTCACCGAGCACGATCGCAGGGTGCTGCTGGAGGAGCTCTCGGAGCTGGCGGTGCCCGAGAGCCCGTTCGCCACCGCCGTGGACGCCGCCGACGCGCGGGTGGCCACATGGGTGCGGCCGGTGGTGGTGGCCGAGGTGACGTTCGGCGAGTGGACGGCGAAGGGGCGGCTGCGGCATCCGGTGTTCAAGGGGATCCGGCCGGACAAGGACGCCTCGGAGGTGGTCCGTGAGCCCTGACTCCCGCGGCTCCCGCGGCCCCCGCTCCCCGACCTCGCAGACTGTTGAGATAGACGGCCGCACGGTGAAGCTGACGAACCTCGACAAGGTGCTCTACCCGGCGAGCGGCTTCACCAAGGGCGAGATCCTGGACTACTACGCCCGGGTCGCGCCGGTGATGCTGCCGCATCTGGCCGACCGCCCGGCGACGTTCATCCGCTACCCCGACGGCGTGGACGCATCAGGGTTCTTCGCCAAACACGCTCCCTCGCACACCCCCGACTGGGTCCGCACCGTCTCCATCGCCGTCTCCAGCTCCGGCAAACAGATCGAGTACGTCCTCATCGACGACCTGTCCTCGCTGATGTGGGCGGCGAACCTCGCCGCGGTGGAGTTCCACGTCCCGCAGTGGCACGCCGCCGACCCCGCCCACCACGACCTGCTGGTCCTGGACCTGGACCCGGGCGCCCCGGCCACGGTCCTGGACTGCGTCCGCGTCGCCTTCGCCGCCCGCGACCTGCTCGCCGGCCACGGCATGGAGCTGCGCGCGAAGACCTCCGGCGGCAAGGGGCTGCACCTGTACGCGCCGCTGACCGGCGTCACCGCCGAGCAGGCGCGCGAACTCGCGCACACCATCGCGCTGAGCCTGGAGACGCAGCATCCTGACTTCATCGTGTCGAACATGGCGAAGCGGGAGCGGCCCGGGAAGGTGTTCGTGGACTGGTCGCAGAACACGCACGCCAAGACCACCGTCGCACCGTACTCGCTACGGGCCCGGCCGCACCCCACGGTGTCCACGCCGGTGACATGGGAGCAGCTGGAATCCGCTCGGAGACCGGAGGATCTGGTCTTCTCCCCCGCCCGTGCGCTGGAGCAGGTCGGGGATTACGGAGATCTACTATCGGGGTTGTGAATACCCCGAAAGCGCTCCTGCTCGACTCCGGCGGTGTCCTGATGGGGCCGATCGGCGGCCGGTGGAACCCGCGCTCCGACTTCGAGCCGACAGTTCGGACGTTCGCGCCGCACGTCACCGATGACCAGCTGGCCGCAGCCGTCGCGGAGGGCGACCGGTTCATGGCCGCCGCGACTTCGACCCCTGACTTGAGCGACTACCACCGGGCGATGCTCGCGCGCATCGGCGTGCCGGCTTCCCCGGAACTGCTGGCCGAGCTGGTCAAGGAGGTCCCGCCGACCGCGATACTTGAGACGTTCCCGGACGTGCTCCCGGCACTGACCGCGCTGCGCGAACGCGGCGTACCGAT
>JAEKKI010000122.1 GCA_019510485.1 Catenulisporales bacterium | reverse complement strand
AGGAACGAGCGCCACACGCCGCCGCCGGGCCGCTTCACCCGGATCGGCGCGACCGCGTCCGGCGGGGATATCAGGGTCGTCATTTCCTCACCCCTCCGCCCGGGTACGCGGGTCGAGCCAGACCGTGAGCAGGTCGCACACCAGGATCGCGCCGAGCACGGCCACCGTGAACAGCAGGAACAGCGCCTGCATCATCGGGTAGTCGATGCTGTTGACCGCGTTGTACAGCTGGTAGCCCAGCCCCGGGTAGTTGAAGATCCGCTCCACCAGGATCGCGCCGGTCAGCACGAACCCGATCGACATCGCGAACCCGGACAGGTTCGGCAGGAACGCGTTGCGCGCCGCGTAGTTGTACATCACCCGCCGGTCCGACAGTCCCTTGGCGCGTCCCATCCGGATGTAGTCCTCGGCCAGCGTGGTGATCATGTTGTTCCGCATGGTCAGCACCCACCCGCCGATCGACGTGATCAGCAGCGTGGCGGCGGGCAGGACAGCATGCTGCATCACACTGCCGATGAAGCCGGGCGAGAAGCCGGGCACGATCGTGTTGTCGTAGTTGAACGACGAGGGCAGCCAGGTGTTGTCGATGGCGAAGAACAGGATCAGGAACAGCCCCACCACGAAGTAGGGCAGCGCCGAGGTGACGACGAACACCGACGGCAGCACCGAGTCCACGACGCCCCCACGCCGCCAGGCCGCGACCGTGCCGACCAGCGAGCCGAGGATGAACGCGAGCACGGTGGTGACGCCCACCAGCCCCAGCGTCCACGGCAGCGACTGCCCGATCAGCTTGGACACCGGCTGCCCCAGCGAACTGCCGCCGGTGGAGACGCCGAAGTCGCCGGTGAGCATCTTGCCCAGATAGTCGAGGTACTGACTGAAGATGTTCGCGTTCGGCTTGAAGCCGTACGACGCCAGGATCTTCTCCAACTCGGCGTCCGGAACCCGGCCGCGAGTGGCCGCGCGCAGCGAGTTGATCGGGCTGCCGGGCATGAAGTGCGGCAGGAAGAAGTTCAATGTGAGGGCGGCCCAGAGGGTGAGAAGGAAGAACCCTACTCGGCGCAGAAGATATCTCAACCCTCTGTCCTTTCGTGTGGGAGCCATTAATACAGCGCCGCGAAGCGGCTCCTCAACGGGCGGCGGTGGGCGGCGGGTGGGAATACGGCGCCGGGTTCCCGGCGCCGTACGGATCGATTACTGCTGAGCCGGCTTGTAATAAAGGTTCAGCAGCACCTGCTCGTTGTCCGGGAAGTTGAACGCCGCCGGCTGCGCGTACGGGTTGTCCTGCGTCGGCCAGCCACCGAAGTCCTTGGTGTTGTACTGGAACCAGTCCACGGACTCGGTCACCGGGATGATCGGGACATCCTTGATCAGGTAGCCCTCGATCTGCTTGATGATGCTCACCTGATCGGTATCGGACGCGGTCGCATAGCTGTCCAGCAGCTTGTCCACATCCTTGTTCTGATACCGCTCGAAGTTGCCCGCCGAGGCGGACTGCCCGATCGGCGCGGTGTTCGCCGAGTGCAGCCACTCCCGCAGCTCGTAGTACGGCGTCGGCCCACCGGCCGGCTGGCCGACGTAGGCCAGGTCGTAGTCGCCCTTGTAGAGCTTGTCGTCGTAGGTCTGCATCGTCAGCGAGCTGGCGGTCAGGTTGATGCCGATGCCCTTGAGCTCGTCCTTGATGACCGCGATCGAGGCGTCCCAGTCGGTGTAGCCCTGCACAGCGATGACCGTCAGGTTCAGCGGATTCGCGGGCGAATACCCGGCCGAGGCCAGAGCCGCCTTGGCCTTGTCCAGGTCCGGCTTGTCATATCCGGCCGCCGAGACGGCCGCCGCGTCGTTGTACTTCTCGAACGTCGGCGTGACGATGCCGCTCTGGTTCGCCGGCGGCTGCTGTCCGTCCTCCCCGATCGCCGACACCTTCGCCTTGTCGATCGCGTACGCCAGCGCCTGCCGGACCCCCAGCTGGCTGGTGGCCTTGTGCGACGGATCCAGGTTCGGCACCAGCGCCACATTCAGCACCGGCGGCGACCAGGTGTGGTTGTCCTGCGACTTGTTCAGGTAGAAGGGCTTGATGCCGGTGATGAACTGCGAACCCCACTGCGCTTTCCCACTGGCCAGGTCCTGGTTCGCCGGCTGGTTGTCCAGATACGCGGGGTACTCCACCGTCGTGACATAGGGCTTGCCCGGCTGCCAGTAGTTCGGGTTCGCCTTGTAATCCATGTTGTTCGGCGAACAGTTCACCGTGTAAGGACCCGAACCCACCGGATGCTCGTTCGGCCACGTGTCCGGGTGCGCCGCGGCATCGCCGGTGGACCAAATGTGCTTGGGCACGATCGTGACCAGGTTCGCGAATTGGTAGAAGTACACCTGTGCGTTCTGCTTGAACGTCAACGTGACCTGATTCCCGGTGGCCTTGACGTCGGTCAGGCCCGCCCCGCTCCACAGCGTGTACAGGTCCGTGGACGGCGTCTGCTTCATCAGGTTGAAGGTGAACGCCACGTCATCAGCGGTCAGCGGCTGCCCGTCGCTCCACTTCACCCCGTCCCGCACGGTGAACGTGATCTGCGTCTTGTCGGCGTTCCACTGGTAACCGGACGCCAGCATCGGCGTCTCCTTGGCGTTCTGCAGCGTATTGACATACACCAGCGGCTCGTAGATGAAGCCGTTGGCCTCCACGTTGTTGGAGGCGTTGAAGGGGTTGAACGCGCACGGCCAGGTCTGGCCCTGCTCGTTCGAGATGGTGAGAGTCCCACCCTGCTTGTACGCCTTGGCGGTACCGGTGGACGACGACCCGCCGGCCGAACTGGCCGAGGTACCGCCGGTCCCACCGGACTTGTCCGTGGTGTGCTTCGTACTGGAACACGCTGAGGCGGCCAGGCCTATCGAGACGGCGACCGCCAGCAGTGACGACTTGCTGCGCCTCATGCCGGTTTTCCTTTCAGAGGGTTGTTGAGGGAGTGGCCCGCACGGCGACGGCGGTGCGGGCCAGAGCGAGCGCCCCGGCCAGCGGAGCGTCAAAGGGAAACGCGGCCCGCACCAGTTCCGGGGGGAACGGCACGGCGGCGTCGAGGGCCCGCCGCAGCGGACCGTGCAGAACGGCCCACGAGCGGACCATCCCGCCCCCGACCGCGATCCGCGCCGGATCGAGGGCGATGGTGAGGTTCACCAGGTGGAAGGCGAGTTCATCCGTGAACTCCTTGAGGACGCCGGCAGCGCGTGCGTCGTGCCCGGCCGCGGCGAACAGGTCCTTGGCTCCGGTCGCGTCGGGAAACAGCTCCTTGGCCCGGGCCAGCAGCCCGATACCGCTGACGCCGTCTTCCAGAATCGAGCGCTCCGCCGAGGGCAGCCCCACATCGGCGAGCGCCCGCAGGTTGTATCCGATCTCCCCCGACGCGCCATTACGTCCCGCGATCACCGCCCCGCCGGCGACCACGGCGACCGCCAGACCGGTGCCGAGGTTGAGATAAAGGCCGGGATCAGCGTCCTTCAATGCGCCTTCGACGGCCTCGACCCGCGCGGCCGCCTTCACATCGGTTTCCACCCGGACCTCGGAGTCACCGAACGCGGCCCGCACCTCCCGAACCAGCGCCAAATCAGCCCATCCGGGAATGTTCGGCGCCAGATCGACCCCGGCCTCACGCGGGATGCCGATGGTCGAAACGCCGACGGCCAACGGCTCCCGGCCGGGAGCGACCCGCTCCAGCAGCGCCCGAGCGGCCCGCAGCCCCCGGGCCAGCGAGACCTTGCCGCCCTCAGCGGCGTTCGTGGGGACCGTCGCGGCACCCAGCCGCAGGCCGGAGGCGGCTTCCGCCACGGCCATGGCGGTCTTCGTACCACCGAAGTCGATCCCCAGCACCACTGGCGTGTGCAAGCGCCCTCCTTAGAACGGTGAGTTCGTCAGTAAAGTAAACTAAATATTGTGGGCACGGAAGAGGGCGGCCGCGCCGGCTCGATAACGGCTCGGCAACGGGCCGCCGGAACGTGAAATCGGTGGCGCCCCGGAAGGGACGCCACCGATGACTCGGACTTCTGCTACAGCTACCAGCCCAACGCCGGAACGATCTTCGCCGCGTCCGGAGTCCCCAGCCCGGTGATCGGATCCCAGCCGGTCGTGGCCGGGTACCCGGGCACCGTGCTCGACGCCGTGTTGTTGCCCGTCGTCACGTCGAAGAAGTACGTGCCGTAGTTCGCCCCGGCAGCCAGTGCGTACAGCTTCGGCTGGATGAGACCGAGGTCGTGGCCCGCCATCTGGTCGGCGATGGCGACCAGACCGGCCCACTGCGGGCAAGACGACGACGTACCGCCGATGATGTACCAACTGCCGTCGTTCACGTTCGACCCGCCGTTGTCCCCCGGCGCCGTGTCATAGACCAGCACGCCGGTGCCCGCCGACGCCTGATAGCCGATGTCCGGGACGCCGCGCATGGCGCCGATCGGGGTCGACCCGGCCGGCAGGGTGTCCTGGTACGACGGCCGCGCGAAGATCGAGCTGTAGCCGCCGCCGGAGAACGTCCAGCCGACTTCGCGCTGACCCGGGAACTTCGGGCACAGTCCGCCGGGACTCGTGTTGTCCACCGACGCGCCGGTGGCACCGTCAGTGCACAGATACGTACCGCCGACCGAGACGACCAGCGGGTCCGAAGCGGGCCAGCCCACCGTCGGGCCGTCCAGGGCCGCCGGGTTCTTGATCGGCGTCTTGGCGTTGTTGGCGGTGCCGTTGTCACCCGAGGACGACAGGAACGTCACCCCGCTCGCCGTACCCGACACGAAAGCGTGCCGCAGGTTCTGCAGCGACGCCGTCCCGTTGTGGAAGTCCTGCTCGACCGTGCTGAACGACTGCGACACCACATCCGCCAGGTGGTTGTCCACCAAGAACTGCTCGGCGTCCATCATCTGCGGCAGCCCCTGCACCCCCTGCGTCTCGGCGACGTTCGTCGTCATCAGGATGATGTTCGCCCCCGGCGCCGTGGCATGCGCCCACTGCGTGTCCAGCGCCACCTCCAGAGCCCACGCGTTCGACGCCTGCTGGCCGGTCCCGTGCGAACCCGACGGCGGCTCCTTGACCGGCCGCTTCCCGTCCCAACGGTCCCACTCGAAGGTCGGCATACCCGGCGTGCACGCTACGCCCGGCATTCCGCACATCAACGGCAGCCCGAACTGCTTGCTGAAGTTCTCCAGATCGCTCGCGACGGTGTCGTACCCGAAGGAGTCGACGATCGCGATCGTCTTCCCGTGCCCGTCGTTCCCGGCAGCCAGCAATGGATTGATGTCGTACGACTTCTGCATCGACGCCGGCGTGAAGCACCGCCGGCCCACGGCGGCGCACGCGGCCTGGGTCGGCGGGGTCAAGCCGGTGGCGACCTGCGCGGCGTCCTGAGCCTGCGGCCGAACGGTCGGGTAAGCGGCACCAGCCTGCGACGACGAGGCCGCCCCGCTCAACGCGAACGTCGCACCAGCCGCGGCCGCGACGGCCGCGACCACCAACCTCCGCACCGGACCTGCCGCAACGGCGAATGAAGACACTCGATGATCCTCCTGACGCTAGGGATGTGACACCTTTGGCGCATCGACGAGGAATCGGGCAGCGCGCCGCGAGGCCTCGCACCGATCAGATGCGGGACCGCGGCGCGGACCCGGGTGGCAGGATCTGCGTCGGCCACCCAATCAAGCCGTTCACGACGCCCGCGTCAAGAGCGCGCAGGTTGCCGGTGTCTGTCGGTGGGTGCGTTTACCGTGAAACCGTCAGGCCACGAAGCCGCCGGGCCGCGCAAGCCGGGGGAAGCCACCAACCGCAGGAGGGGCCGTGTACCGCCAAGGAGATGTGTTGATCGTGCCGATCACACAAGCCGCTGTACCAGACGAAGTGCGTACCGCGGGCCCCATGAAACGCGCACCGCGCGAGCGCATCGTGCTGGCCCTCGGCGAGAGCACCGGCCACGCGCACGCCGTCCTGGCCGCCAACGACGACGCCGACTTCTACCCGGCGCCCGCCGACAGCGATCCAGCCTTCCTGTTCCTGCCCCGGGGCGGCAAGGTCGTGCACGAAGAGCACGCCACGATCCCGCTCCCGCAGGGCTGGTTCCGCATAGTCCGCCAGCGCGAGTACGAGCCGCGTGCCCTGCGCTCGTTCCGAGTGGTGGCGGACTGATGGAAACCCCCACGATGCCCAAGCCCGACCACCACTCCGCCCAACCCGCCCTGACCGCCGACGGCCTGGTGGCGGTCGCCGCCGCCACGGCGCAGACCTGGCGCGAGACCGCCTTGTCCACTGACGCGGTGGACCGCGAGGCCGCCGAGGCGGCGGTACGCCAGCTGTACGCGGCGGCGTTCGGCTCAGCGTCCCCGACCCCTGAGATCATCTGGTGCCGCTCCCCGCTGGAGGCCGCCCGCCTGGTGACCACGTCCCGGGATCGTCTCGGCGCTCCGATGCGCGACCGCATCCGAGACCTGCCCTGGTCCCAAGGCCGCGCCGAACTCGCCGAACGCCTCGGCCCGCGCGAATTCGGCCGCGTATGGCAGGCGACCTGCGGCGAGTTGGCGCCGCTCCTGAGCAATCTGATCACCCGGATCTCGGCAGCGGTCGAGGGGCACGCCGCGGACGACGCTGAGCGCACAGCACTCCGCATCGGCCTCACCCACGCGATCCACGGCCAGTTCGACGCGGCCTGGCTCCCGCTCTACGAAGCCGCCGGCATGGCCTGCGGACTCGCCCAGATGGCCCGCGCCGTCAGCTGGTGGTGGCCGTTCGAGAACGCGGTGATCCTCACCGAGCGCCCCCTCACACTGCGCCTGGACGACCAGAACCGCCCGCACCACGGCGCCGGACCCGCGATCGCCTACTCCGACGGCTTCGCCCTCCACTGCTGGCGCGGCACACCGCTGACCGCGGAGTTCGGCGAACGCCTGGCCGCCACGACGCCGGACCTGATCCGCGCCGAGGAGAACGCCGAGCAGCGGCGCATGATGGTCGAGTACTACACGCCCGAGCGATTCCTGAAGGAATCCGGAGCCGAACCGGTCCAGCAGGACGAGGCCGGAAAACTCTGGCGCATGGAGATGCCCGGCGACGAGCCCATCGTGCTGGTCGAGGTGGTGAACTCCACGCCGGAGCCGGACGGAACCTTCAACGTGTACTTCCTTCGGGTACCCCCGGACACCAGGACCGCCAAAGCCGGCATCGCCTGGACCTTCGGACTCATCGAGGACGAATACCGGCCGCTGGCGCAGACCTGAGAGCAAGCAGCCGCGACACGTCGGCGGGGATCCGGGCCAGGACCCCGCCGGCGAACGTCTCGTAGAGGCCCAGCTCGGGCATGTGCACGTAGCCGATGTGGCAGTCGCACTGTGTCAGGGGGCAGAGTCGCGGCTGAAGGCCGGCCCGGTATGAGCCGTCGTAGAGATCGCCCAGTCGCTCGGCGGGATCGCTGCGCGGAACGAAGTGGCAGCGGTAGACGTCACCTTCGCCGTTCACTGATACGACGGTCTCGCCGGCGCGGCAAGCATGGCCGCTCGACGGATGCGGGAAGCGGGAGACCGGGAAGAGCGGGTCGATCTCGGTCCAGAGCTCGGCTTCATCGTCAGAGTACGTATAGCCTTCCGCCGCGTTCGCCCACAGGTAGACGTCGTCGGGAAGGTCGGCACGCAGGCGTCGCGCCGCATCGAGATGCTCGGGAAGCCCGACGACGCCGACGCTGAACCGGACGCCACGCTCGCCGAGTTCCGCGCACCGGCCGATGAACCGCTCATACGGCACTTGATCAGGGTGGTACGTGCACCACAGCGCCAGAGATCTGAGGTCCGCCTCGCCGGTCCAGTCCGTGCGGGAACTCAGATTGGTCTGGATGGCGACTTCACCCACCTGATCCAGTCGGCTGAGATCGACTAACGCACGCCGGTACCAGGACCGGACCAGCCCCTCGCCCCAAGGCGTGAAGAGAACGTTAATTCGATCCTCGGTCTGCGCGGTCACCCACGCGACGAACCGCGCCAGCGCCGCACGGTCCGCGCGCAAGGTCTCGGGCGAGTCGCGTCGCTTGGCGAAGGGGCAATACGCACAGTCGTAGTCGCAACTGGCCAGCGGTCCGCGATACAGGATCGAGAGTTCCACGTGGCGCCTACTTGAGTTCGTAGGCACGCATCGCGGCACGTACCCGTTCGGAGAAGAACATCGGACCGACCGAGTCAGACCAGGCGAGTCCCTCGGCGGTGAGGCGAACGTGCCCTTCCGTCGTGGTCTCCACGAACCCGCGAGCCATCAGCAGGTCCAGCTGTGCCCCGAACGGCTTGGTGACATCACCTTGCTCCATGCCCGCGGACTGGAGCAACGACTGCATCAGAATCCTGCGGGCCCGCTCATCGTCATCAAGCAGGTACCCGACTTCCGCACGGCTGAAGTCCCTGGTGCCGACGTAGTCATCGATGATCCCACGCACCTGTGAAGGCGATACCGCGTAGTCGAAGGAGTAGTGCAGCGACGCGGTATAGGAACGTGCACCGCACCCTAGGCCGATCATGCCGTCCGTCTGGCAGGAGTAGTCCTCGCCACCCACGACAACCGGAGCGTCAAGCCGTCGGAACATGCGCATAGAGACCTGCTCATAGCCGTGCTCCAGCAGGAAGTCCCGGCCCGCGCGGTAAAGCTCCAGCCGCTGTCTGTCCCACTCGGCATCGCGGTTCAGACTCAGGCGCCCGAGACCGGTCAGGGGTCGTACATAGAGGGGATAGAGATAGATCTCCTCCGGCGACCACCTCAGCGCGGTTTCCAGCGAAGCCTGCCAGGTGTCGATCGTCTGTCCCTCGATCCCGTAGATCAGATCGACGTTCAGCACTGGGATACCCGCCGCCCGCACCGCATCCAGCGCCGCGAAGACGTCCGCGGTTTTCTGAGGTCGCACCGCCGAGCGCGCCTCGACATCGTCAAAGCTCTGCACTCCCAAGCTCAGCCTTGTGGTACCGCGCTCAGCCAGCACGGCGAGCCGATCCGGTGTCGCAGTCGCCGGGGACGCCTCAACCGACAGCGGGATCGAGCCGAGCCCGACGCCCATCGCCTTCTCCGTGATGTCGAACAGCCGAGAAAGCTCATCAGGGTTCAGATACGTCGGGGTGCCGCCGCCGACGGCCGCGGTGGCGAACCGAGGTTCCGGACCGGACTCGACGAGAGCAGCCCGCACCGCCACCGCCTGCCGTTCGAGGGCGTCGAGATACGACTCGGTCAGCGACTCTGGCGCTCCTGTACGCGTGAACAGGTTACAAAAGCCGCAACGGACTTCACAGAACGGGATGTGCATATAGAACGACAGGGCATCCCGCGATTCGCCGCGCCAGACGTCGGCCAGCAGCGGCTTCGGATCGAGCGGCCGGTAGGCGGTTTTGTGCGGGTATGCGTATACATAGGCCTCATACGGCCGTTCCAGCATCAGGCCTGGTATCCCTTCGGCAGTACGAAGTCCGCATACGGCACGGTCCACACCACGTCGTGGCCGATCCGATGTCCGACGTGGCCGTCTTCGCCGTAGGCGGTGCCGTGGTCGGAGCAGACGATGGTGAAGCATGGACGCCGCGTGGCCATCAGCTCGAACAGGCGGCCGATGTCCTTGTCCACAGCGCGCAGCGCCGCCGCATGGGTCTCCCGTGAGTCGCCGGCTTCCTTGGTCGCGCCGTCGAGATGGAACCAGTTCGGTTGATGCAGAGCCGGGACGTTCACGAACAGGAACAGCCGCTGATCGTCCGCCAGGTCCCCGACCACGTGCTTCGCCACATCGAGCTGGTTGCCGAAGGCGTCCCGGTCGGTCACCCCGGTCGACGGCGACCAGTGCGCCTCGTCGAACATCCCCGGCAGCACCTGCCCGAGTCGGCTCTCCGGGTTGAAGAAGCCCACTCCGCCGACGCACACCGTCCGATATCCGGCTGCGCGCAAACCGGCAACGAGGTCCGGCTCGTCGAAGACCCAGGTGTGTTCGGCCGTCGTCTCACTCCCGCCGAAACGCGCCGCGAACAGGCGCGGGTGCCGTCCGGGCGCCGCCGGCGTCGGCAGGAAGCCCGCGAAGAACGCCGCGTGCGCGGCGAGGGTGAACGAGCCGGGTGTGTGGCGCTCTTCCCATCCGTTCGGCAGCACGCGCGCCACGTTCGGCAGCCGACCTGCGGCCAGTTCCTCGACCGCCACGTCGTACCGCAACGTGTCGAGAGTGACGAACAGGATGTCGTGCGTGCCCACGACGTCGTTCATGTTCATGCGAAGCGGCCTATCAGCGAACGTACTTGCGCGCGGTAGGTATCGACGCCTTCCCCGGCCGTGCCCGGCAGTCCCATCAGGTTCGGCAGCAGGTCGCCGTAGGCGTTGACCTCGCCGATGTAGTCGTGGCCGTCGGCGCCGGGCAGGATGTCGATCCCCAACGTGTGCACGCCGGGGAAGCACGCCGCCGTGGTCTCGGCGTATTGCAGGATCCTGCGCCACCGCTCCTCCCCGACCGCCGCCCGGAACCGTGCCAGGTCGCCGCGCTGGCCGCCGAGATGCAGATTCGTCATCGGGTGCGCGCTGGTCCGGACGACGGTATGCGTCGTCCGTCCGCCGACGGTCACGACGCGGAGGTCGCAGTCACGGCCGTCCTGCTTGAGCTTGGGGATCCAGCGTTCGGCATGCAACCCGTCTGGGCGCAGCGCGGCAAGCAGGTCTTCGATGTCGGCGTCGCGCACATAGCTACGAACGCGAAGCGAGTTGTAGAGCTCGATCCCGCTCTCGGCGCGCACCATCTCGACCGACGTCACGGCACGGCGCCGTCTACCGCGCACCGTCAGCGCCACCACACCCGAGGCCGAGGAACCGTGGCGAATCTTGATGAACGCGCTCTCGGACCCATCGGGCTCGACCGCCTCGGGAACGGGAAGCCCGGCGTCGACCAGCAGTTCATGGCACGTCAGCTTGTCGAAGGCGATCGCCACGTCCTGATGGCGGAACAGGCCCAGCGCCCCGGCTTCCTCGATCGACGCCTGGAGCTTTTCCAGCGCGGCGGTGAAGCTCAGGTACCACTCACGCGTGCCCTCGACGCGATACATGTCGACCGGCTCGACGGATCCGCGCAGCACCCGGGCCACCTCGGCGTCCTCCCCCGGCGAATCGACGCGCACCATCTCACCGGCCTCGAACGCGAAGTCGCCGCGCAGCACATCGAGCCACGGCACGACCCGCGGCTCGGCCAGGCCCTCAGCCCGCGCGGCGGCAGCGAACAGCGCGACCCGCCGGTTGCCGGGGTTGCCGACCACCGCGAAGCGCGCCGGAATCGCAGGTTTCACGCGGGTCTTTCTACCAGCAGCCGCCGACGGGGACTTGGTTTCGCTCTCGTTACGCGTGGCCGATCTGCGGGAAAACCCTACGGCGGCTGCGCCACAACCGCGGGCTCCCGGTCGGCGAAGGCCTAGGATCATCCCGGTTCGGGGTCGTCGACCCCGGCGGGGAGAGGGGTCAGCATGCGGAATGATCGAGGTCGGCGAGTCCGGCGCGCTCTTCGCGGCACGGTCGGATTCGTGGCGGTCATCGCATCGGCGGCGACGCTCGCCGCGTGCTCGGGTTCGAACGGCTCAGGGCCCGCGGCGCCGGCAGCCGCGGGCGGCTCACCCCACGGTGCGGCACCGGTCGCCGCGAGCGATTCACACCCTGCGACACCGACTGCCACGAGCGGTTCGCCGTCGTCGACTCCTGCGGGGACCACGACCGGTACCTCAAGTAGTGCGAGTCCCGCGCCGACGTCAGGCTCGCGTACTTCGACGAAGCCTTCCGCTGCGAGCTCCACTACTCCGCCACCCCGGCCCCCGACTACGGCTGTGCCTGCGCCTGCTGGAGGCAGCAGCTGCTCTCTTCCGTCGTCGTACCACTGGTCGTCAACGGGTGTGTTGGCGCAGCCGGCCAATGGGTGGGGCGCGGTCAAGGACTTCACCGACGTGGTCTACAAGGGCAAGCACATCGTCTACGCCTCGGACGTCACCGGCGCGTCCTACGGCTCGATGGCCTTCGCCCCGTTCACCAATTGGTCCGACATGGCCTCGGCCACCCAGACCGGAATGAGCCAGTCCGCCGTGGCGCCCACGCTGTTCTACTTCGCGCCGAAGAACATCTGGGTGCTGGCCTACCAATGGGGTCAGTGGCCGTTCATCTACCGGACGTCGAGTGACCCGACCAACCCCAACGGCTGGTCCTCGCCGCAGCCGCTGTTCACCGGCAGCATCCCCAACTCCGGCACCGGCCCGATCGACCAGACCCTGATCGGCGACGGCACCAACATGTACCTGTTCTTCGCCGGCGACAACGGCAGCATCTACCGGGCCAGCATGCCGATCGGGAACTTCCCCGGCAGCTTCGGCTCCAACTACACGACGGTCATGAGCGACTCGACGCCCAACCTGTTCGAGGCGGTCCAGGTCTACAAGGTCGCCGGCCAGAGCCAATACTTGATGATCGTCGAGGCCGAGGGGTCCAAGGGACGCTACTTCCGCTCCTTCACCGCCAGCAGCCTGTCCGGTTCGTGGACCCCGAACGCCGCCAGCGAGAGCAACCCCTTCGCCGGCAAGGCCAACAGCGGCGCCACCTGGACCAACGACATCAGCCACGGCGACCTGGTCCGCAACAACCCCGACCAGACCATGACCGTCGACCCCTGCAACCTGCAATTCCTGTACCAGGGCAAGTCGCCCACGGCCTCCGGCCCCTACGACCGGCTGCCGTGGTGGCCGGGCGTGTTGACGTTGCAGCACTAGTCGCAACGCCGTTCAGTTTGGGTTGGGGATCG
>JAEKKI010000135.1 GCA_019510485.1 Catenulisporales bacterium | reverse complement strand
ACCTTGACGATCAGCAGGGGAATCCGGCGGTCGACCGGCGGGGACGGATGGCGTGGGGGCACTGATCTTCACCGGCTCTGGTCTGGAGGCGTCGGCGCGACTCTCGTGATGCACCGACCCTACGAGGTGCGGCCGATCGCGTCGCGCGCACTGGCGTGAGTTGGCCCATTCGGCTGGCCGCCGGGCGGATCTTGAGGAGACGCTGATCGGATGGGCGAGCGCATCGGCGAGCGTGTTCCGACGGGAGCACGGACGCCGCCGAACGTCGGGGCCCGGCCGGCTACGGCGTCGATGGACGCGGCACAGCCCGCACCGTCTGGCCCGCTTCCCGTCCGTGGTGAAGGTCAGCGCGGGACCAGACTCAGTCGCCTGTCCGCCTGGCGACTCGCGATCTGGCGACGTCTTGTGTCACTGGTGTGTCACTCGAATCGCCGAAATTACTCAACTCGGATATTTATTGACCTCTCGGGCTACAAACCCGCGGGTCAGCTATTTGACGCCCCAGGCGTATACGAACTTCGGATCTTCTCAAGGGCACCGAGGTGCTCTGCACGGACGCGTAGGGCTTGCCATGGATGACATTGATATCGCCCATCACGCACACCCCGACCGGCGCGGGAAGATTACTGCGCGTAGTCAAGGCGAGCAAAGGGGTTACCGGAACGCAGCGCATCTGAGTACACTCCCGTGAGGCGATTACTGGTATGGCAGAGTCCTGTCATACCCGTGTGGTTGAGAGCCGGAACACGGGGAGGGTTCGCTGATGGCGCGTCCGTCTGGCTGGGATGTTCTGGGTCTGGATGGGGATCCAACGCCAGGGGTGGTGGAGTCGGTCGAAGCGCTGGCGAAGGAGTTCGGGGATTTTGCGCACGATGTCGAGTCTGCATTTCGGAGCCTGAACTCGTTCGGCGGTGACACTGCCGCCTTGACATGGATCGGTCAGACCGCTGATGCGTTCAAGAGCAACTTCGGTCCGTTGCCGGGACGGTTGCAGAAGCTGTACGTCTCTTACAGCGAGGCCTCCGACGCGCTGTCCGCGTATGCGCCGAAGCTTCTGGCGGCGCAGAACAAGGCCGACTCCGCACTGCGCCAGGCGCAGGACGCGCATGCCGATCTGCAGCGCGCCACCACCGCCGCGAATAGTGCCGTGTCCGACTTGAAGACCGCGCGGCAAAACCAGGCCGCAGCACCGAACCCGCAGGCGGTCACGGACGCGCAGACCGCGCACGACGCCGCCCAGAAGAACCTGGACGCCGCCAAGGGCAAGCTGGATGCGCTGACCGCACAAGCCAAGCAGGCCCACGACGACCGCATTGCCGCCGCGAAGGAATGCGCGAAGGCCCTGCACCATGCACAGTCCGACGGGATCCACAACAAACACTGGTGGGAGCACGTCGGCGAGGACCTGGCCGAGTGGGGCGGGAAGATCGCCGAGTACGCGGGCGAGGCGGCGGTGGTCCTCGACGTCGTCGCCCTGGCCACGTCCTGGGTCCCTGGCCTGGACGTCATCACCGCTGGTCTGGCTGTGGGTGCCAACGTGCTGGCCGGTGTCGCCACCGCTGGGGCTGTGATCCAGGTCGGCGGCGACGCGATGCAGGGCCACTGGGGCGACGCCCTGCTGGATGGCGGCATGCTGGTCGGCACCATGGTCGGTGGAAAGCTGCTGCAGAAGTTCGGCGGCAAGTTGATGGAGCGCATCGAGGCCCGCGGCAACCGGGCTGCCACCAAGGCCGGCGACCCGGTGGACGTGGTATGCGGGCAGATGATCGCCGAGGCCGTCGACCTGAGTCTGCCCGGCGTGCTCCCGCTGGTCCTGGAGCGGGCCTACGCGTCGAGCTATGCGACCGGCCGACTGTTCGGGCCTGGCTGGTCGTCGAGCTTGGACCAGCGGATCGCGGTCACCGCGACGGGGATCCACTTCGCCGGTGATGATGCCAGGACCCTGCGTTACCCGCTGCCCGCCGGTGGCGAGGAGGTCCTGCCCGAGGACGGCGTGCGCTGGCCGCTGCTCTGGGACCGGTCGACCGATGAGATTCGGATCACCGACCCGGAGACCGGCCATGTGCGGCACTTCCCGACCGTGCACCATACCGACGACCGGGGCCAGATCAGGGACCTGGCCGCGCTCACCGATCGCAACGGCAACCGGATCGAGTTCCACCGCGACGCCGAGGGCACGCCGACCGCGATAGAGCACCCCGGCTATCGGATCGCTGTTGACACCGCGGCGTCGGCTGCCGGGATCCGGGTAGTCGCGCTGCGGCTGCTCTCCACCGACGGGCCGGACGCCGGCACTACGGTCAAGGAGTTCGGCTACGACGAGCTTGGCCGACTGACGAAGATCGTCGATTCCAGCGGCGTCCCGTACCGCTACGAGTACGACGCGCTGCACCAGATCACGGCTTGGATCGACCGGGTCGGGTTCCGCTACGAGTACGAGTACGACCAGTGGTGTCGGGTGTGGCGCAGCGTCGGTGTCGGGGGTGTGCTGTCCGCCGGGTTCGCCTACGACGAGGAGGGCCGTACCACCACGGTCACCGACTCGCTCGGCCACGCGATGACCTATGAATACGACGAGAACGGCCACATCGTACGGATCACCGATCCGCTGGGCCACGCCGAGGCCTTCGGGTACGACCGGTACGGCCGGCTCCTGCACGAGTCCGACCAGCTCGGCCACGTCTACCACTATGACCTCGATGATCGCGGCGACCTGGTGCGCATCGAGCGGCCTGACGGCGGCGCGGTCGATTTCGAGTACGACGTGCACCACCTGCCGACGCGTGCTGTCCTCCCCGACGGCGCGGAGTGGCGTCGGCGGTACGACGACCGTGGGAACGTCGTCGTGGTCGTCGATCCGGCTGGCGCCGAGACCCGCTATGAATACGACGAGCGGGGCCGGCTGACTGCCGTGGTCGACGAGCTCGGCGCGGCCACCAGTTTCCAGACCGACATAGCCGGTCTGCCCGTCGCGGTGACCGATCCGCTCGGCGCGATCACCCGGCTGCGCCGCGACGCATTCGGCCGGGTCGTGGAGTCCGTTGACCCGCTCGGCGGTCGGTCCTGCACCGGCTGGTCCGTCGAGGGCGCGCTGCTGTGGCGGGTGTTGCCGGACGGCACGCGCGAGGAACGTGAGTACGACGCCGCCGGCAACCTGGTCCGCGAGATCGACCCGGCCGGAGGCGTGATCAGCACCGAGTACGGGCCCTTCGCCAAGCCGGTCGCCCGCACCGCGCAGGACGGTGTGCGTTACGCCTTCGCGTTCGACACCGAGCTGCGGCTCACCGCCGTCACCGGACCGGGGCTCACCGACGGGGCCGACGGCCCGCGTTGGAGCTACGTGTACGACGCGGCCGGCCGGCTGATCGGTGAGACCGACTTCGATGGCCGAACCCTGACCTATGCTCGGGACCCGACGCGGCGCCTGATCGGCCGGGTCAACGGCGCCGGTCAGGAGATCCGGCATCGGCGCGATGCCTGCGGCCGAATCATCGAGACCAGTTCCTACGGCGCCGTGCTCGCGGGCTACCGCTTCGACCTGGCCGGACGGCTGACCCGTGCCACCACGCCGGATGCCGAGGTGGTGATCACCCGCGACGCTTGCGGCCGGGTCGTCGCCGAGACGGTGAACGGACGCACCACGGCGACCGAGTACGACGCCGCCGGCCGCCGGGTCCGGCGGGTCACGCCAACCGGGGCGGTCAGCGAGTGGGCGTACGACGACGCGGGACGGCCTCGCACGCTGGCCACGGTCGGCGGACGGTTGGAGTTTGGCCACGACGCCGCCGGACGTGAAACTATGCGCCGGCTCGGCACAGCCGCGGTGCTCAATCAAACCTGGGACGCAGTGGACCGGCTGGTCGGCCAGGAGATCCGAACTAGCGTCGGGGGCGGCGCAGCCACGCCCACTGGACGCGACGTCCGCGTTCTCGGCCGCGAGTTCGGCTACCGCGCCGACGGCTACCCGCTGCACATCGTCGATGAGCGGCAGGGCGACCGCCGATTCCGCCTGGACCCGGTGGGCCGCGTAACTGCCGTGGACGCTGGGTCGTGGCACGAGGAGTACGCCTACGATGCAGCGGGAGTGGTGGTGAACGCCGCGTGGTCCGCCGGTAGCAGGTCGACGGACTCGGACGCGGCGGCGACACTCGGCAACCGCGAGCTTGCCGGGCTCGGCATCCGCCGAGCCGGACGCACCCACTACGAGCACGACGGACAGGGCCGGCTTGTCCGGGTCCGTCGGCGACTGCTGTCTGGGCAAGTGCGGCAGTGGTCGTACACATGGGACGCCGAGGACCGCCTGGTCCGGGCCGAGACGCCGGACGGCACAGTCTGGCACTACACCTACGACGCGCTGGGGCGCCGGGTGGCCAAGACCCGGCTCGGCGCCGACGGCACCCCAGCCGAGCAGCTTGTCTTCAGCTGGGACGGCAGCGACCTGGCCGAGCAGTCCGGCCGCGGCGCGGACGGCACCTGGACCGCGCTGAGCTGGGACTTCGAGCCCGGCACGTTCGCCGTCGCAGCGCAGACCCGGCGCACCTGGGTGGACGGCGCGTCGACGGCCGAGGTGGACCGGGCGTTCCACGCCATCGTCACCGACGGCGTCGGCACCCCAACCGAGCTGGTCGACGCGGATGGCCGGATAGCCTGGCGGCGGGAGAGCACGCTGTGGGGCGCGCCGACCGGAACAGTCGTCGCCGGCGCCGCCGAAACCGTGTTCCCGCTGCGGTTCCCCGGCCAGTACCACGACCCGGAGACCGGGCTGGAGTACAGCCACTTCCGCTACTACGACAGCGCCACGGGCACCTTCGCCTCACCGGATCCGCTGGGCCTGACGCCGGCGCCGAACCCCTACACCTACGTCCGGAACCCGCTAGTCCTCGCCGACCCGCTCGGCCTGATGGGCTCGCAGAAGCGGAGGGAGTTCTGGCATCCGGACGGCTGGACCCTGAAGCTCGACCGCTTCGACACCGCCGGCGAGCAGGACTTCGAGATCCACGTGTGGAAGGGTAAGAAGAAGGGCGGCGGGACCGAGATCGGCGCCTTCGGCAGCGACGGCTGGTTTGCCAAGCACAGCCTTGGCGACGACATCACGGTGCCGCAGAACATCGAGAACCACCTGAAAGGCATCGCCATCGATACCATGCGGCAACAGGGGCGCCTCGGCCCCAAGGGCGTCGACGACGTGACGGGCGACAACTGGAAGCGGCCTCGGATCGCGCCCGGGAACTACTCCTGATGCGATACGTCAGCATCGAGGACGGCGTTCTGTCGGCGCAGGCCTACCTCGCCGCGCTCCCGGAGTTGGCCGCGGAGCTGCCGCCGGGCGCGCGTGCCTTCGCGAGCGACCCGGCGCACTACGACTTCTACAGCCGCCGTTGCGTCAAGGACCTGACCCTGGGCCCGATCGCGCACCAGATCGGGTACGAGGCGGTGGACGTGGAGATCCGCCTGGCGCCAAGCGGGCTGAAACATGACGAATGGCTGGTGCTCCGATACTCGGACGTCAGCAGCCTGACGCTCGACGTCGCTCCACCGAACCCGGAGGGCGGCACGCGCTTCGAGAGCCTCGCCCTGGACGAGGTGCTGCCGCATCCGGACGGCTGCTCGCACGAGATCGCGTTCTGGGACAGCTCGGTGCGCGTGGTGTGCCGGGACCTGACCGCCAAGTGGGTCACGGAGGAGGAGCTCGCCCGGCGGTCGTGACGTTGCGCGCCAGGCCGCGTTGCGACGTCCGGATGAGTCCACTCTCTGGCTCTCCTCGCGCACGCCGCTCGTCCATAGCCGCAGCTCATCGATCAGCTCGGCCTTTCGCTGATGGCGGCCGCTGAGCGGGCGGTGTCCCGCGGCGTCCAGCAGCTCTCTGACCGTCATCTGCTCGTAGCGATCGGCAGGCGACACGGGTCGAACCTATCGGCTATTCGATTCGATGGATCGGTGGTTCTTCTTACCGCTCCGGGTTCCTCTCCAGCAGCGCCGTTGTGAGCAGGACGGCTGCTGCCCGCCAGACCACGGTCCCAGACTGGTGCCAAAGAACGGCGCAGGTCGCTGTGATGCCCCTGCGACCATTCCCCAGGGGTCAACCTCAACAGTCAGGGATGGACTGCTGTGTTGTCCGCCGACGACCGCTGGCTGCCGCACCGACTGGACTGTGCAGCCTCGTTACGGCCGTGAGGTCAGGCTGAGTGCGGCAACTGGGCTGGCGGTCTCGGCGCGTCCGTCGAAGCCTGCGTCGCGAATGTGTCGGTGCCGATCGTTCGACGACCTAACCAAGTTGACAGCCCTACCTACTTGGTTAGACACTCTAACCATGAGTGAGTCGAACCAACTGACCGACCTCCCCCCGGAACGCGTGGTCGACGCCGTGCAGGTCCTGGTGCGGCTGCGGCGGACCCTGGAACGTGTGGAGACCGGTCTGAGCCTGCCGCAGTACCAGCTGCTGTCGATGGTGCGCAGCGGTGGGGAGCGGTCGGCGCGGTTGGCCGACCGGCTCGCGGTGCGCAAGCCCACGCTCACCGCCGCCGCCGATGCGCTGGTCGCCGCCGGCTTTCTGGAGCGGGAGGCTGATCCTGGGGACCGGCGGGTGGTGCGGGTGCGGATCACGCCTGCGGGGCTGGGCGCGCTGCGCAGCACCGAGGAGCAGTTGGCCGAGGCGGTCGCGCCGCTGCTGGCCGATGCCGCGGGCCGCCTCGATGGCGGCGCCGATGCGCTGCTGGGGTGCTTCGACGCTCTGGAGGGCGCGCTGGACCGGCGGTTCGCCGAGCACCGGGCGCGGCGTCTCGCCGAGGCCGCGGCCGAGGCCGAGCGGAGCGGGGCCGGCGCCGAGTAAGAGCACGACGACAAGGGGTGGATGTGACGAACGCCGAGCGCGATGAGATGCCTGAAAGCTATCGCGAACCGAGAAACGACAACCGCGGTACAGCCGCCGGTGGCGACCATGCCGGGGGCCCACAGGCCGCCGACTCCCCCCGAAACCCCTGGCTCCGCCGTCTCCTGGGCGTCACCTGGACCTACCGCCGCAGCGTCCTGATCGCCTTCGGCGGCTCCCTCCTGGCGATGGCCGCCAACGCCGCGATGCCGCTGGTGCAGCGGCACATCATCGACGACGTCATCATCACCCGGCACTCCACTCTCGCGCCGTGGGCGGTGCTCGCGCTGGTGTTGGCGGTGGCCAACTTCTCCGGGACGCGGCTGCGGCGCTATGTCGGCGGGAAGCTGTCGCTGGACGTGCAGTTCGATCTGCGGAACCGGATCTTCGGGGCGTTGTCGCGGCTTGATGGGGCGCGGCAGGACGAGCTGGCGACCGGGCAGCTGATCTCGCGGGCCACCTCCGACGTCACGATGGTGCAGGGGCTGCTCGCCATGATGCCGATGCTGACCGGGAACGCGCTGCTGTTCGTGGTCTCGCTGGTGGTGATGGGGTTCCTCTCGCCGCTGCTGACCGTGGTGGCCCTGGCGACCGGGCCCGGGCTGTGGCTGGTGTCGATGGCCGCGCGCAAGCGGCTGTACCCGGCGACGTGGGAGGCGCAGCAGCAGGCGGCGGCGCTGGCCGGGGTGGTGGACGCGGCCGTCGGCGGCGTGCGCGTGGTCAAGGGGTTCGGGCAGGAGGAACAGGAGCTCGGCAAGCTGGAGGCGGCCGGGCGGCGGCTGTTCGCCTCGCGGCTGCGCGCGGTGCGGTTCTCGGCCCGCTACAACCCGGCGATCATGGCGATCCCGGCGCTCGGGCAGGTCGGCGTGCTGGCGCTGGGCGGGTGGCTGGCGCTGCGCGGCACCATCTCGCTGGGCACGTTCCTAGCCTTCTCCACCTACCTTGCGCAGATGCTCGGGCCGGTGCGGATGCTCTCCTCCCTGGTGACGATCGGGCAGCAGGCCCGGGCCAGTGTCGAGCGGATCTTCGAGATCATCGATTCCCAGCCGGTGGTGACCGAGCACCCTGATGCCGATGTGCTGCCTAAGCAGGCCTCCGGTGTGGAGTTCGACGGCGCCGTGTTCGGCTACGTCGCCTCCCGGCCGGTGCTGCGCGGCCTGGACCTGACCGTGCGCCCCGGGGAGACGGTGGCGCTGGTGGGCACCTCCGGCTCCGGCAAGTCCACGGTGTCGATGCTGCTCCCCCGCTTCTACGACGTGCAGGGCGGCACGGTCCGGGTCGGCGGCGAGGACGTCCGCACCGTGACCCTGGACTCCCTGCGTGAAGCGATCGGCCTGGTGATGGAGGACAGCTTCCTGTTCTCCGACACCGTCCGGGCCAACATCGCCTACGGCCGCCCCGACGCCACCGAGGAACAGGTGCGCGCCGCGGCCCGGATGGCCGAGGCCGACGAGTTCGTCGAGCAGCTGCCCGACGGGTACGACACCGTGGTCGGCGAGCAGGGCCTGACCCTGTCCGGCGGCCAGCGCCAGCGCATAGCCCTGGCCCGGGCGCTGATCACCGACCCGCGGGTGCTGATCCTGGACGACGCCACCTCGGCCGTCGACGCCCGCGTCGAGGCGGAGATCCACGACACGCTGCGCCGGGTGATGGCCGGCCGCACCACGGTCCTGATCGCGCACCGGCGCTCCACGCTGGCGCTCGCCGACCGGATCGCGGTGCTGGACGCCGGGCGGGTCGTCGACACCGGCACGCACGAGGAGCTGACGGCCCGCTGCCCGCTGTATCGGCTGCTGCTGTCGGGGCCGGGTGACGACGCCGAGGGTATCGACGCCGGAGATCTGTCGGTCGCGGCCGCCGCCGCCGGGACGACCGCCAACGGCACAGTCCCGGCGCAAGCTCAGGCCCAGCCCCAAAACGGCACAGTCTCGACCAACGGCACCGTCGCAGCCCACGCACACGCCGACAACGGAACGGCGACGATCGGCCCTGCCGGCGGTGCCGCTCAAAGTGGCCGCACCGCCCTGGAACCCCAGATCGACGGCATCACCCCGAGCCTGTGGCCCGCCGAAACCACCTCGACCGGCTCCGGCTCCGGTGCCGACAAGGCCACCAAGGCAGGCGCCCCCACAGCCCTCCCCGGCATGGGCGGCGGAGGCGGCGGAGCAGGCGGTGGCGGCGGCTTCGGCGGCTTCCTGGCCTCCATGCCCCCGACCCCCGAACTACTGGAGAAGGTCGCAGCCCTCCCGCCGGCCACCGACACCCCGCATGTCGACCCGGCCGCGGCCCGTACCGCCGATCCCGGCTTCTCCCTGCGCACCCTGCTGCGCCCGTTCCGCGCGGCGCTGCTGCTCGGCCTGCTGCTGGTCGCCGCCGACACCGCGGCCGGCCTGGCGCTGCCGGCGCTGGTCCGCAACGGCGTCGACTCCGGCATCCTGGCGCACTCGCTGTCGGCGATCCTCGCCGTGTCGGCCGCTGCGCTGCTGATCGTGGTCGCCGACAGCGGGATCAACGCCTGCCAGGCCCTGGTCACCGGGCGCACCGGCGAGCGCCTGCTGTTCGCGCTGCGGGTGAAGGTGTTCGCGCAGCTCCAGCGGCTGGGCCTGGACTACTACGAACGCGAGCTGTCCGGCCGCATCATGACCCGCATGACCACCGACGTGGACGCCCTGTCCACGTTCCTGCAGACCGGTCTGCAACAGGCGGTCGTCAGCGTCCTGTCGTTCGCCGGGATCGTGGTGGCGCTGTTCGTCATCGACTGGAAGATGGCCCTGATCGCCCTGAGCGTGCTGCCGCCGCTGCTGGTGGCCACGGCGGTGTTCCGCGCCAAGTCCAGCAAGGCCTACACCGAGGCCCGGGAGAAGGTCTCCGCGGTCAACGCCGACCTGCAGGAGAACGTCGCGGGCATGCGCGTCACCCAGGCGTTCCGCCGTGAGGACGCCAACGCCAAGCGGTTCGCCGACCTGTCGGACGAGTTCCGCGTCTCGCGGCTGCGCGCGCAGAAGTACATCGCGACCTACTTCCCGTTCGTGCAGGCGCTGGCCGACGTCGCCGGCCTGCTGGTGCTGATCGGCGGCGCCTCCCGGGTGCACTCCGGGGAGCTGACCGCCGGCGCGCTGATCGCGTACCTGCTCTACATCGACATGGTGTTCTCCCCGGTGCAGCAGCTGTCGCAGGTGTTCGACGGCTACCAGCAGGCCGCGGTCGGCCTGCGCCGGATCGGGGACCTGCTGCGCACCGCGCCGTCCACGCCGGAGCCGGCCCCGCAGCAGCGGGTAGCCGTACCGGAGCGGATCGGCGAGATCGTGTTCGACGACGTCACCTTCGCCTACAGCTCGGCCGCCAGGCCGGCCCTGGACGGTGTCAGCGTCCGGATCCCGGCCGGGCAGACGGTGGCGCTGGTGGGGCAGACCGGCGCGGGCAAGTCCACCTTCGTGAAGATGATCGCCCGGTTCTACGACCCCACCGAGGGCGCGGTCACCGCCGGCGGCCACGATCTGCGCCGCTATCAGCTCGCTGACTGGCGGCACCGGCTGGGCGTGGTTCCGCAGGAGGCGTATCTGTTCGACGGCAGCGTCGCCCAGGCCATCGCCTACGCCCGCCCGGACGCCGCACCCCGCGAGATCGAGGCCGCCGCGCGCGCCGTCGGCGCCGAGCAGATGATCGCGGCGCTGCCCGGCGGGTTCGGCTACCGGGTCGCCGAGCGCGGCCGGAACCTGTCGGCCGGGCAGCGGCAGCTGCTCGCGCTGGCCCGGGCCGAGCTCGCCGATCCGGACGTGCTGATCCTGGACGAGGCCACCTCGGCGCTGGACCTGGCCACCGAGGCGGCCGTGACGCGGGCCGAGCGGGCGCGCGTCACGGGCCCGGGCCACAGCAGCGGGGAGCGGGTCCGCACGACGCTGGTGGTCGCGCACCGGCTGACCACGGCGGCGCGCGCCGACCGGATCCTGGTGCTGGACGGCGGGCGGATCGTGGAGGACGGCACGCACGCCGAGCTGGTCGCGGCCGGCGGGACGTACGCGGCGCTGTGGGAGGCGTTCGCGGCCGGGCACGAGGAGAGCGGGGCGGCGACGGCGGCGGTCGTGGGCTGATACGCCGGCTCCGCAGCTGGAAACGTGGAACCGGCGAAACAACGGCCCGGCGGAAGCACTTTCCGCCGGGCCGGCGCGCATGCGCGAGCCTTTACACGCTCTCCGGCAGCCGCCAGTCGATCGGCTCCGCCCCGAAGCCGGCCAGCGCCTCGTTGACCGCCGAGAACGGCTTGGACCCGAAGAACAACTTCGCCGACAGCGGCGAGGGGTGCGCGCCGGCGACGATCGCGTGCCGCGAGCTGTCGATCAGCTTCGCCTTCTTCTTCGCGTGCGCGCCCCAGAGCACGAACACCGCCGGCTGGGACCGCGCCGAGACGTCCTTGATGATCGCGTCGGTGAACTTCTCCCAGCCGCGGTCCTTGTGCGAGGCCGGCTCGTGCGCCCGCACGGTCAGCACCGTGTTCAGCAGCAGCACGCCCCGATCGGCCCACGCCTTCAGATAGCCGTGCTTGACCGGCGGGATGCCCAGGTCCGTCTCCAGCTCCTTGTACATGTTCCGCAGCGACGGCGGGATCCGCACACCGGGGCGCACCGAGAAGCACATGCCGTGGGCCTGGCCGTCGTCGTGGTACGGGTCCTGGCCGATCAGCACGACCTTCACGTCCTGGTAGGGCGTCGCGGCCAGCGCGGCGAACACCTCGTCCTCGGGCGGGAACACCTGGTGCTCGGCGCGCTCGTTCTTCAGGAAGGCCTCCAGGTCGGCGAAGTACGGCTGCTCGGTCTCGGCGGCCAGCACCGGCGCCCAGGAGGCGGGGATGAGTTCACGCATACGCCGAACCTATCCGCAGCCGGTGACAGCTCTGACGGGGTGTCGAAAACTTCCGCAAAAAAATATGGCGCCGGATGTATCAGGGGCGCATCCGGCGGCTCTTGTAAGTGAGCGGGTCGGGGGGCCCGCTGGTGTGGTCCACGTCGGTGTGATCTCTAGGGGGGACGCGCCGCCGGCCGGACCGGGGTGGATGTGGTGTGCCGTGACGCCGGGGGGTGGGTGCGGCACACCACAACCGGGTCCAGGACAGCGACCGCACCGGCAAGGAGGGAAAGAGGGGGACCCCGCGGGGGACACGGGGTTGCACCATCTGGGGGGGCACGGCAAGGGGCTGGGGGGGAATCGCACAACCCGGAGGGGCCAAGGGCGGGACTGGGACGGGGGTCCAGTTCCGCCTACGGGTGTAGCAGTGCACCATGGCTGCTGACAACGAAGTTTCTAGGGAGGGCAGGATGAGGGATCATGCGGCGCGCCTGAATCGGCTGCTGGAGAATCACCCCGACATAGTCCACGTCGAAGGTGCCACCGAGGCGCTGATCAAGAAGGACGAGCTGTTGGTGCTCGGCGCTCACGCCGACGCGGTGCACGAGCAGGCACGGCGCTGGGTCGACTCGCGGGAGGACTTCAGCGAACTCGGCGTGGCGCGGCTGCGGCTGCGGCCCGACGCCGGGGTGGACGCGCCGGGGCTGGTGCACGACTTGCGGGGCGGGGCGGGGGCGCATCGGCGGATGAGTGTGACGCCGAACCATGTGATGCGGGGGGCACCGGATATGACCGGCGGCCCGTTCGGCGCACCGTGGCCGACCGACACGCTGCCCGCGCCGACGGCGAACGGCACCGACAGCCGTCGGGTCACCGTGGCCGTCCTGGACACCGGCATCGCCGCGCACCCGTGGTTCGACGGCGCCGAGTGGTACGGCTGCTGCACTCCGGACGAACACGAGAGCGCCGAGGCCGACACCGACTGGGAACTGGACTCCGAGGCCGGGCACGGCACCTTCATCGCCGGCATGGTGCTGCAGCAGGCCCCGAACGCCTACCTGCGCGTGGAGCGCGTCCTGAGCGACGACGGCATCACCGACGAGCTGGAGCTGCTGCGCGGCCTGACCCGGGTGCAGGCGCGAGCCGCGGCCGACTCCGACCGGCTGGACCTCGTGAGCCTGTCGCTGGGCTGCTACACCTTCGACGACCGCCCTTCGCCGGTGCTGGCCAACGCGGTGGCCAGGGTGTCCCGGCACAGCGTGGTGGTTGCCGCGGCCGGCAATCAGGGCACGGACCGGCCGTACTGGCCCGCCGCGCTCAAAGAGGTCGTGGCCGTGGCGGCGCTGGCGAGCGAGAACGGTGCCGACGGTCCTGAGCGGGCCTCGTTCTCCAACTACGGCTGGTGGGTGGACGCCGCCGCACCGGGGGAGAATGTCACCAGCTGCTTCCTGACCCACGGCCGGGAGCACGGCGAGGACTTCCACGGCTTCGCCACGTGGAGCGGAACCAGCTTCGCCGCCCCGTACGTGACCGGTAGTATCGCGGCCCTGATGGCCGCCAAGGACATGGCAGCGCGCGATGCCGTCAGCGAGCTGCTCGACCCCAACCGCTACCGGATCCCCGACCTGGGGGTGGTCGTGGGCCCCGCGGAGAGCCGTTGACGGCCGACCCGCACTCACCCCCCGAGTACCGAACACAGTGAGAAGGCACGACATGGACCGCTCCCCCGCGCTGCTGCTGAAAGCGGCGGCGGACGGCGACCAACAAGCCTGGAACCAGATCGTCGACGACTATCACCGGCTGGTGTGGTCCGTGGCGCGCGGGTTCCGGTTGTCGGTCGCCGACTCCGCCGACGTCAGCCAGACCACCTGGCTCCGCCTGGTGGAGAACCTCGACCGGATCCAGAACCCGGACCAGTTGGCGGGGTGGCTGGCCACCACGACGCGAAGGGAGTCGCTGCGCCTGCTCCGCAAGGCACAGCGGGAGATCCCGGACTCGGAGGAAGCCGATCAGAACCCGTCGTTCTTCAGCGATGCCGAGGACGACGGCGATCCGGAGGCGGCGCTGGTCGCCGAGCAGGACCGCAGCGATCTGTGGCAGGCGTTCGCCACGCTCTCGGAGCGCTGCCGGAACCTGCTGCGGGTGGTCGCGGTGACGCCGTTGGAGAGCTATACGGCCGTCGCCGAGTCCCTGGGCATGCGCGTCGGGTCGATCGGGCCGACCCGCTCGCGCTGCCTGGAGCATCTCAAGCGGGCTCTGAAGGCGTTATCCAGCGTGCCGGAGACCACCGGCTCGTGAACATCCAGCACACCGACACATCAGCGCCCGATGAGGGACACGACCGGAGGGGGAACGATGCCGAAGTTGACGAACGGGGCCTCAGCGGAGGACATCGGACTGCTGTCCGCCGTGGGCGAGATGTTCGACAAGGTGGACCCGGTGCCGCCGGGGGTGCTGCGGGCCGGCCACGCGGCCTTCACCTGGCGGACCATAGACGCCGAGCTGGCCGAGCTGGCCGAGGATTCCCGGCTGGCCGGCGTCGGCTCGGTGCGCGGGACCGACACCAGGCTGCTGACGTTCGAGGCGCCGAGTGTGAACGTGGTCGTGGAGGTCACCGAGATCGGCGACCGCCGCAAGCTCGTCGGGCAGCTGATACCGGCATGTTCGGACACACTGCGGATCGAGCATCCGGCCGGCGCCACCACCGTCGCCGTGGACGAGCAGGGCCTGTTCAGCGCTGAGGCGGTGCCAGCCGGACCCGCACGGGTCGCGTTGAGCACACCCGGCGGCGGCGCCGTGGTCACCAGCTGGGTGACCGTCTAAGACCCGGCCGCGACCGCGACTTCCCCCGCGGCCGCCGCCGAACTCGTGATCGCCGCCGCGCTCGGGCCGCGGCCGCGGCAGCCTCTTTCGGTACGGGGCGTGAGGATACGCACCAGGTTTGAGACAGTATCCGCATGCCAATCTTCGCCGACCGGCTCGCGCGAGCACTGGAATCCGTGGATCTGGTGCTCGCCGACCCGGCCGCGGGACGCTCGGCCGCCGAATCCGTGCTGGCCGACTCCGGGAACGACGAGGCCGCCGCCATAGCCCTGCGCGCACTGGGCCTGTCGTGGAAGGAGAACGGCGACCTGGCGCGCGCCGTGCGAACCCTGCGCCGAGCGATCGCCGTGGCCGAGAAGTGCGGCGAGCGCTATCGCGCCGCCGAGGCCCGGATGTCGCTGGTGGTGATCCTTTCCGACCTGGGGCAGACCGAGGCCGCGCTGGCCGAGGCGACACTGGCCGCCGCGGTGCTGACCGGCGCGGACTCAGCCCGGCTGGACGTCAACCTGGGACTGGTCCTGATTCGCATCGGCCGCACCAGCGAGGCACTGGCGGCGTTCGACCGCGGCCAGCCGGTGCTGCGCGCCGCGGGCGACGCTCGCTGGGAGACGCTGCTGCTGAACTGCCGCGCCGTGCTGCACCTGTATGCCGGGCGATACCGGGAGGCAGCCGCGAACCTGCTCCGGGGCGAACAACTCAGCCGCCAAGCGGGTTACCGCCTGCTCAACGCCATGATCCAGCTCAATCTGGGCTACCTCGCCCGCATGACCGGCAACCTGCCCGAAGCCCTGGACCGGCTCGACTCGGCGGCCGAGTTGTACGCCGCGCACGGCAAGCGCGGCACGAACCTGTACGCCGACCGAGCCGACATGCTCCTGGCTGCCGGGCTGGCCACCGAAGCCCGCGCCACCGTCACGGAATCGATCGCCGAGCAGGAGAGGAGCGGATTCCGCTACAACCTGGCCGAATCGCATCTCATGCACGCGCGCACCGCGCTGGCCGACGGCGACCCCGCCGCGGCGGCCACAGCGGCGCGCACTGCGCGCGGCATGTTCAGCCGACAGCGTCGCGCCGCCTGGGCCGACCTGGCCCGCCACACCGAGGTCTCCGCCCGCTTCGCCACCGGCGAGCGCACCCCGGCCCTGCTGCGCGAGGCCTCCGGCCTCGGCGACCGGCTGACGGCGGCCAAGTGGCCGGTGGCTCCGCACGAGGCGCGGTTGATCGCCGGACGCGTCGCCACCGACCTGGGGCGGCACGACCAGGCACGGGAGCTGTTCGAGCAGGTGGCGCGGCATCGGCACCGGGGCGTAGCCGAGATCAGGGCTCTGGCCTGGCACGCCCAGGCGCTGCACGCACTCAGCGCGGGCCGTCCCTCGGCGGCCGAGCAGGCGCTGCGCGCGGGGCTGCGGGTGCACGCGGAGAACAACGCCGTCCTGGGCGCCACCGACCTGCGGGCGCACGCGGCGGCGCGCGGCGAGGAGCTGGCCACGCTCGGACTGCGGCTGGCGCTGGAGCGCGGCGATGCGCGAGCGGTGCTGCGGTGGGCCGAGACGTGGCGGGCGGCGTCGCTGCGGCGGCGTCCGGTGCGGCCGCCGGACGACGAGCAGCTGGCGGCGGACCTGGCGCAGCTGCGGCGGGTGGTGGCGGACCTGGCGACGATCGAGTCGCCGGCGATGCGGGGGGCCGCGCGCTCGGAGGTGTCGCGGCTGAACGCCGAACGGCTGCGGCTGGAGGCGGCGGTGCGGGACCGTTCGCGGTATGCGCGCGGGGCCTACGCCCCCGAGCCGCCGTTCGCGCCGGCGGCGCTGGCCGAGACGCTGGGCGAGCGGGTGCTGGTGGAGTTCATGCGCCTGGACGACGACCTGCACGCGGTGACGGTGCGCGACGGGGTGGTGCGGCGGCACCGTCTGGGTTCGTACGCCGCGGTCCTGCGGCAGCTGGACGCGGTGCGGTTCACGATGAACCGGATGTCGCGGCGGTTCGGGTCGCCGGTGATGCAGAAGGCCGCGGTCGAGGCCTACGACCACAGCCGGGCGGTGCTGGACGGGCTGCTGTTCGGGCCGGTGCGGCGGGCGATGGACGGCGGGCGCGGGGGCGAGGCCGGTGGGACCGAGCGTCCGCTGGTGATCGTCCCGACCGGGTCGCTGCACGCGCTGCCCTGGACCGCGCTGCCGACATGTGCCGGGCGGGCGGTGAGCGTGACGCCGTCGGCGCGGCTGTGGAAGGCGGCGGCGCGGGCGGCCGCGGCCGGCCACGGCGCCTCGGCCACCGGCCGGGGCACGGTCCTGATGGCCGGCCCGGGCCTGGCGCACGCCGAGCCGGAGATCACCGCGCTGGCCGCGCGGTATCCGGAGGCCGTGGTGCTCGCCGGGGAGCAAGCCACCGCCACGAACGTCACCCGGGCGCTGGACGGCGCGACGCTGGCGCATGTCGCCACCCACGGCCGGTTCCGGTCCGATCATCCGCTGTTCTCCAGCCTGGACGCCCACGACGGCCCGCTATACGTCTACGACCTCGAACGCCTGGGCTCAACACCGGAGCTGTTGGTGCTGTCGGCATGTGAGTCGGCCCTGTCCGGCGTGCGTCCCGGCGATGAGCTGATGGGCCTGGCCTCGGCGGTGTTCGCGCTGGGCACCCGCACCCTGATAGCCAGCGTCACCCCGGTCGACGACTCTGATACCCGCACCCTGATGCTCGCGTTGCACGCCGCCCTGGCCAAGGGACGTCCCCCGGCTTTGGCGTTGGCCGAGGCGTCGGCGGCGACCGGGATCGGGGGCTTCGTGTGCTTCGGTTTCGGGGGGTGAATCAGCCGGTCGCGAAAACCACCACCAGCGTGACCGCCGCCGCGACGAGCAGCAGAAGAGCTCTGATCAAGACTGAGCGCCAGGGGAACGGATACCCGCTCTCCCCTACCGGCTCCCCCGACGGCAGGGGCGCCGGGGACGGCAACAACGACCGGCCGCGCACCTCGACGGCGGCCAGCGCCGACAGAACCGTCGCGCCGGTCGCCGCCAGCGGCTCCCACGCCGACGGCTCCGGTGGCGCGACCTGATCCTTGGACGGGCCGGGGCCCCACACCGGCGGCGTTTCGGGCCCTGTTTCAGTGAGCAGCGCCTTCGCACCGCCCGCTTCCCCAACCCTCAACGTCTCATCGAGTGAGGTCGAACCCTGAACCTCAACCTCAGCTTCACTCCGCCCCGAACGCTCCAGCATCGCCCGCAGCCGCGCCGCGACCTGCCGCGCAGCGGTCGGCCGCCGCTCCGGCTCCCGTGCCAGCAGTTCCGCGACCAGCTCGGCCAGCTCCCGCGGCGCACCCGAGCCCGGCGGCAGCGGCGGCGCGTCCTCCGTCGCCTTCTGGCGCATGACGTCCAGGAAATTCGCCGCCTGGAACGGCACCTCGCCGGTGAGCATCGCGTACAGCAGCGTCCCGAGCGAGTACAGATCGCTGCGGGCGTCGGCGTTGTTCCCCATCACCTGCTCGGGGGCGGCGTAGTCCGGGGTGCCGGAGCCCTTGACCGTGGCGCTGGATCCGCCCAGGCTCCACGACCGGGTGTCGGCCAGGAAGCCGGCGATGCCAAAGTCGACGACCTTCACCGTGCCGTCCGGGGTGACGAGCACGTTCTGCGGCTTGATGTCGCGGTGCACCACGCGCGCGGCGTGGGCGGCGGCCAGGGCCTCGGCGACCTGCGAGCCGATCTTCAGCGTGTCGCGGACCGACAGCCGGCCGCCGCGCATGACGTCGGCCAGCGTGGCGCCGGAGACCAGCTCCATCACCAGGAAGATCTGGTCCTGGTGCGCGCCCTGGTCGTAGAGCACCGCGACGTTCGGGTGCACGATCTGCGCCGCGGCGATGCCCTCGCGGCGCAGCCAGCCCGGCAGGCTTGAGGCGGTCGCGCCCGGCCCGCCGTGGAAGATCTTCACGGCCACATCGCGGTGCAGCCGCAGGTCGCGCCCGGACCACACCTCGCCCATGCCGCCGCGGCCGATGCGGGTCAGCAGCCGGTAGCGGTCGGCGACGACGTGTTCGGCGTCGGCTCCGGACATGACGAGCCCCCCTTTTCCGCCCTTCGGCGCCGGCGCCCTCAGTCGATCCGGACGCTGCCGCCGTTGCACTTGAAGTGCACGGCGAGCACGCCGGGCTCCTCGGCGTCGACCCAGTCGACCTTGACTTCCTCGAGCGGGTCGTGCTCGGGCGAGCCGCCGATCCAGGACAGCACCTGGCTCCGGTCGCCGGCGATCTCCAGGCGCTCGAAGGCCGGGGTGTCGCCGGCGCCGGCGCCGGGGCGCTGCTCGGCGGCCACGTCCCAGGCCAGGAAGTACGGCAGCTGCGGGTCGGCCATCAGGTCCAGCACGCCGATCTGCTTCCAGCACAGGTCGAAGCCGTCGGGGCGGACGCGGTGGCCCTGGGCGGCGGGCCGGCCGAGGCGCTGCTCCCAGGGGCTGATGTCGTCGACGCCGACCACCCAGCCCAGCCAGCCGCCGCCGTCCTCGGCGCGGGCCTTGACGGCCTTGCCGAACGGCGCGGAGTCGGTCGCCGGATGGTCCAGCGGGGCGACCACCTCGACGTAGGAGCCGCCGGCCAGCGGCAGCACGAAGTTGCGGGTGCCGAAGCGCGGGTGGACTCCGCCGTCGTGGAAGGTCGCGCCTAGCAGCGTGCCGAGCCGGTTCACGGTGGAGCCGAGCTCGGAGTTGGACACAGCGTAAGAAACGTGATCGAGGCGCACGGTTCATACTCTGCCCTGCGAATGCCTCCGTAACCCAATCGAGGCCCGCCGGATGCCCCTTACATCGGGTTCTGGTACGGTCCGCGACCACGCCGTGACCAGCGGCGATGTTCTGTGATCTTCATCTGGTACGGACTTCGGCCCCCGGCGCGGGCCGCAAGGGCTACCTCCGCTTCCACCGCGGCTCGCGCTTCTCGGCGAACGCGCGCGGCCCCTCCTTGGCATCCTCGGTGGCGAACACCGGCCACCCGATCTCGAACTCCCGGGCCAGTCCGTCGGCCTCGCTCATGCCGATGGCCTCCTTCACCGACCGCTTGACCGCCTCCACCGACAGCGGGGCGGCGGCGTTGATCAGGCCGGCGATCTCCAGCGCCTTCTCCAACGCCTTGCCGTCGTCGACGACGTGGCCGACCAGCCCGATGTCGCGCGCCTCGGCGGCGGTATAGGGGCGTCCGGTGAGCAGCATCTCCATGGCGTGCGTATAGGGCACCTGCCGCGGCAGCCGCACGGTGGAGCCTGCGACGGGGAACAGGCCGCGCCGCACCTCGAACAGCCCGAACGTGGCCGAGGCGGCGGCGACGCGGATGTCACAGGCCTGGATCAGCTCGGTCCCGCCGGCCACCGCGTAGCCCTCGACCGCGCCGATCAGTGGCTTGCGCGGGCTGTAGTGCCGCAGCAGTGCCTTCCAGTGCAGGTCGGGATCGGCTTTGAGGCGGTCGGCATAGGGAGAGCCCTGCGACATGTTCATGGCCTTGAGGTCCATGCCCGCGCAGAACGCGCCGCCGGCGCCGGTGAGCACGATGCTGCGCACGTCGTCATCGTCGTCGGCCGCCACCCACGCGTCGGCCATGCCGACCAGCATCGGCAGCGACAGCGCGTTCTTGGCCTCGGGCCGGTTCATCGTGACGATCATCGTGTGGCCGTCGCGCTCGACGGTGCAGTGCTCGGTGCCGCCCATGGTGTCGTCCCCTCATGATGGCCGGTCCGGCCGTGGCGACCGGCGTGTCGCGCGAAACGAGAACACGTTCATCACATCCGGCGAGAACTTGCAATAGACAGCTGTCGGCGGCCCCGCCACAGTCGCAGCGTTCGTTCGCTTGTTTGAACCGCTCTGACGGGGTACCCGGAGAGCCCCGACTCAGGGAGCGATCATGATCATTGGTGTAATCGTCGCGATACTCCTCATCGCCGCCGTGGCCGCCATCGCAGTGGTCGAATACCAAAAGCGCCGGATGCGGGCGTCTTTCGGCCCGGAGTATGACGAGATCGTCCGCCGGCAGGGCGGGACGCGGGCCGCCGACCACGAGCTGAGCCGCCGCCGCCAGGCGTATGCGGAGCTCGATCTCAGAGCTCTGAGCGATGACGAGCGTGCGGACTACGCCGAGGAGTGGCAGCACGTCCAAGGAGCGTTCGTCGACGATCCCCGCGCCGCGGTGGCCGACGCCGACGCCCTGGTTCGTCGCTTGGCCCGGTCCAGGGGTTACCCGGACACCGGCGAAGAGGACCTGCTGAGCCTGCTGTCCGTAGCCCACAGGACCACCATCACCGGTTACCGCGAAGCGACCGGGGTCCGTCAGGCGATGGAGAGGGATCCGCAGGGGGCATCCACCGAAGATTTGCGGCAAGCGCTCCAGCGCTACGGCGCCTTCTTCGAGGACATGCTCGCCGCATCCGGTGCGGCGGACGACGCCCCGCCGACGCGGGATCGGGATTCCAGACGGGCACTCAGCTTGGAGGAGCGGCGATGAACAGGGAAGCCGTCGAGGCATACGCCGAGGACGTTGACGACAGCCGCGAACGTGCCGCGGACGAGGGAGCGGTCGAGGTCGAGCCTGACGAGACAGAGGAACTCCGCGGGGAAGATCCCGTCGAGCTGTCAGACGCTCAGGCCGACGAGCACGAGCAGGAGCACGTCGCCGAGTCGCCGGACCCAGAGGCTGACGAACAGGTCACCGAGCCCTCGGCCCCGGTGACGGAGCCGCTGTTGGCACCCTCCCAGGCCGAGGAGTTCTTTGAGCGCTGGTCGGAGGTGCAGATCGCTTTCGTGGAGGATCCGCGCAAATCCGTCACAGACGCGGAGGCTCTCCTAAGCGAGGTCGCCGCCGCGTACCAGGAAGCCGTCGAGGAACGTCGATCGCGACTTTCCGCCGTGAATAACGGCGACGGAGCCACGTTCGACACCGAGGCTCTGAGGTCGACGCTCCTGGGATACCGGGAGATCATGACCACGATGCTGTCGAAGTAACGCGAGCCACCGGCGCGGAGACCGCGCCCCCGAAGACCGAGTGGGGCGCGGCGGAGGCCTGGTTGAGGACCCACAGCCCGATCAGCGTGGCCGAGGCGAACACCACCATGATCAGCGTGGCGAGGATCATGCGCCGCCGCCGCTCCCGTCGGTGCCACTCGCGCTGCGCGCTGCGGTAGGCGTCCGCGGCCGGGTGGATCGTGTCGGCGAACGCGGCGAACGCTTGGGACAGCTGCTGTTCGGTGTCATACGCGTCATGGGTTTCGTTCATGTCGTACGTGTGGTTCATCGCCGCGCCTCCATCGCGCTGGTGAGGGCCGCGAGTCCGCGCGAGGTATGAGTCTTGACCGACCCGACCGAGATCCCCATCTCGTCGGCGATCTCCTTCTCCCGCAAGCCCAGCCAGTAGCGCAGCACCAGCGCCTCGCGCTGCCGGACCGGCAGCCGCCCGAGCTGGCTGATCAGGACTCGCTGATCGTCGTTCAGCAGAGCCTTGCTCTCCGCGGACGTGTCGGACTCGACGGGGTCGTCGACGTGCCGCCGCGCGACCTGTAGATGCCGTATCCGCATCCGGGTCAGGTTGCGGACGACGGACCGCAGATAGGCCTCCGCGGAGTCGGTCGCACGCAGTTTGCGCCACTTGCGGTAGAGCTCGTAGAAGGCTTCGGCCACGATGTTCTCCGGGTCGTCCGCGCCGAGGAGCGCGGCCAGCCGGAGCAGCGGTGTGTAGTTGACGTCGAACAGGCGGGCTATCGCGGCTTCGCGTTCCGCGTCCGCCGCTCCCTCGACATACTGCCGGCCGACGGCGATCGCCTCGTTGAAGTCCGGAGCGGAAAGCTCCGGTGACGGCGATGCGGCCAGGGCGTCCATCCGTATTCGCTTCATGCGGCGACACCTCCGGCCTGCAGGCCCGACGCCGGGGCTGGAGACGGCACCATCGCGGTCAGATCTCGCCGACGGGGCACACCGAGCCGGTCCAGCACCAGCGTGAGCACGACGGCGACCGCCATGTTCACCGCCAAGGCCACCAGACCCGCATACAGCCGCGCCGCGTGGCTGCCGATCGTGATGGGAACGACCTGGGAGAACCCCCCGCGCAGGACCAGAGCCGTGCCGGCCGCCATGCCGACGCCCCAGCCGGCCAGCAGCGCGCCCTGGTGCAGCCACCGTGTGTACAGCCCGGCGGCCACCGCCGGGAAGGTCTGCAGGATCCACACTCCGCCGAGGAGTTGCAGATCGATGGCGTCCTGGGCGCGCAGGCCCAAGACGAAGGCGACCGCGCCGGCCTTCGCCGCGATCGAGACCCACCGCGCCGTGCGGACCTGCCGCTTGGGGGTCGCCGTCGGGTCGAAGAACTCGACGTGGATGTTCCGCACGAAGCACGTCGCCGCCGAGATCGACATCACCGCGGCCGGCACCAGCGCCCCGACGGCGATCGAGCCGAAGACCAGCCCGGCCGCGGCCGGCGGCATCAGCCTGTTCACCAGCAGCGGCAGTGCCTCCTCGGTGTGCCCCGGCGGGGTGTGGATGCCCGCGGCCAGCGCCGTGACCCCCAGCAGGCCGAACACCCCGAGCACCATGGTCCAGGCGGGCAGGGCGACCGCGGCCCGGCGCAGGGCGTCCGGCCCGGACGCGGCGAATCCGGCGGTGAGCACATGCGGGTACATCGGCAACGCCAGTGCCGAGCCCAGCGCGAGACTGCTGTAGGCCGCGTACTGATTCGGTTCGAGTCCGGTGAGGGACGCTCCCGGAGGAGCGTGCCGGGCCAGGCGCGGCGCTGCGGCATCGAAGATCGCACCGGGTCCGCCCAGCGTGTGCAGCGCGAACGCGGCGACGGCGACCACCGACCCGAAGACGGCCACGGACTTCACCACCGCGATGACGGCCGGAGCCCGCAGCCCGTGGCGGTATGTCGCGACGGCCAGCGCGGCGAACACCGCGACCATCACGAGGTCGCCCCGCGCGCCCGCCGGATGCAGTCCGGCCGCCGCGAGCACGGCGCGTACCCCGACCAGTTGCAGTGCCAGATAAGGCATCGTCGCGAGGATCCCCGTGAGGGCGATCACCAGCGCCAGCGCGGGCGATCCGAAACGGCCGCGGACGAAGTCGGCCGCCGTCACGTAACCGTTCCGGCGCGCGACGACCCAGAACCTCGGCAGCAGCAGGAAGATCACCGGGCAGACGACCACCGTGTACGGCACGGCGAAGAAACCGAAAGCGCCCACCCCGTACACCAGGCCCGGGACCGCGATGAAGGTGTAGGCGGTGAAGATCGTGCCGCCCAGCACCAGCCACGTCCAGCCCGCGCCGAGCCGCCGGTCGGCCAGCGCCCAGCCGTCCAGGCTGGGCAGGTCGCCGGAGACGGCCAGCCGACGCGCGGTGGCGGCGAACAGCGATGCTCCGACGACCACGGCGAAGAACGCGGCGACCGTGGCACCTTGCGCCATGTCTCTCCATCCGGGATGCCGTGCGCGGACTCTGTACTGGCCAGTTGCGCGAGGGCTGGTTCGGTTGACAGGGAATCCTCGGAAACCTTCGCGAAATCTCGTGTCAACCGATACGGGAGTGCCCGCAACTCCTGTTCAGACTGCGGCCACCCCGCAAGTGGATCACCGCCTCGGCAGGCGCGCAAGGGATCTGACAGGCCTTTTCGCGCCCATCGCCGGCACCACACACGCCTTCATCGCACCCGTGGCATCGCGCCAACGGTCCCCCGCCCAGCAAGGAGTCACCTTGTCCGCACGTGGCAGCAATCGTAGAAGAACGACCCCGGCGTCGATCCTGGGGTGGAGCTGTGTCGGCCTCGCGGGCGCGGTGGCGTGGGGCGTGCTCGCGCTGTCCCGCGGCGAGCGGGTCTCGGCCGTGTGGCTGGTCGTCGCCGCACTCGGGTCGTACGCCATCGCGTACCGCTTCTACGCCCGGTTCATCGTGCGGCGCGCCTTGCGCCCCGACGACCGGCGGGCGACCCCGGCCGAGCGGCTGGCCGACGGCGTCGACTACGAACCCACCGACCGCAGGGTCCTGCTCGGCCATCACTTCGCGGCCATCGCCGGCGCCGGACCGCTGGTCGGGCCGGTGCTCGCGGCGCAGATGGGATACCTGCCCGGCACCATCTGGATCGTCGCCGGGGTGATCTTCGCCGGGGCCGTGCAGGACATGGTCGTGTTGTTCCTGTCCATGCGCCGCGACGGCAAGAGCCTGGGGCAGATGGTGCGCGAGGAGATCGGCACGGTCGGCGGGATCGCGGCCCTGGTCTCAGTCCTGGCCATCATGATCATCCTGCTCGCGGTGCTGGCGCTCATCGTGGTCAACGCCCTCGCCCGCTCGCCCTGGGGCACCTTCTCCATCGCGGCGACGATCCCGATCGCCCTGTTCATGGGCGTCTACCTGCGCTTCCTGCGTCCCGGCCGAGTCGTCGAGGCCAGCGGCATCGGGGTCGCGCTGCTGCTGGGCGCCATCGTCGCCGGGGACTGGGTCGATCATTCGGCTCTGGCCTCCGCGTTCACCCTGAGCCCGACGACGCTGGTGTTCTGCCTGGCCGGATACGGCTTCGTCGCCTCGGTGCTGCCGGTGTGGCTGCTGCTGGCCCCCCGCGACTACCTGTCCACGTTCATGAAGATCGGCGCGATCACGCTCATGGCGGCCGGTGTGCTCGTGACCGCGCCGCACTTCAAGGCCCAGGCGGTCACCCGCTTCGCGAGCTCCGGCACCGGCCCGGTGTTCAGCGGATCGGCGTTCCCGTTCCTGTTCATCACGATCGCGTGCGGCGCGCTGTCGGGGTTCCACGCGCTGGTCGCCTCCGGCACCACGCCCAAGCTGATCCGGAAGGAATCCCAGGTCAGGATGATCGGCTACGGCGCGATGCTCATGGAGTCCTTCGTCGCCGTGATGGCTCTTGCGGCCGCGTGCGTCCTGGACCCGGGCCTGTACTTCGCGATGAACGCACCGGCCGGCCTGCTCGGCCCGACGGTCCAGACCGCGTCCCAGGCGGTCACCCATCTCGGCTTCAGCATCAGCCCCGAGCAGCTGCACGCCGCGGCTTCCGCGGTGGGCGAGAACACCTTGGTGGCGCGCACCGGCGGAGCGCCCACGCTGGCCGTGGGGATGTCGCAGATCCTCAGCACGTTCGGCGGCGCCTCGATGAAGGCGTTCTGGTACCACTTCGCGATCATGTTCGAGGCCTTGTTCATCCTGACCACGGTCGACGCTGGCACCCGGGTAGGCCGCTTCATGCTCCAGGACATGCTCGGCAACATCTGGAAGCCGGCCGCGCGGATCAACTGGAAGCCGGGCATCTGGCTGTCCAGCGCACTGGTGGTCTCCGCCTGGGGCTACTTCCTCTACGTCGGCGCGACCGATCCGCTGGGCGGCGTCAACCAGCTCTTCCCGCTGTTCGGGATCGCCAACCAGCTGCTCGCGGCGATCGCCCTCACGCTGTGCACGACGGTGCTGATCAAATCCGGCAAGCTGCGCTGGGCGTGGATCACCGGGCTCCCGCTGGCCTGGGATGTGGCGGTGACCTTCACCGCGAGCTGGCAGAAGATCTTCTCCGGCGACCCCCGCGTCGGCTTCTTCGCCCAGCGCCACACCTACGCGACGGCGTTGCACGCCGGCAAGGTCCTGGCCCCGGCCAAAACCCCCGCCGCGATGCACACCGTCGTGCTGAACTCCACCGTCGACGGCGTCCTGATGGCGACGTTCCTGCTCCTGGTCACGATCGTGATCGCCAACGCGGCCTGGGTGTGTCTGCGCGCCATCCGTTCGCCCTCGCAGCTCCCCCTCGCCGAGGCGGCGTACGTCGAGTCCGGTCTCGACATCGGTGCCGGCCGCGGGGAGCTGGTCACGAGTGGCGCCGGCGGCGTCGGGCCCAGCAAATGACGAAGATCCTGATCCGGGCTCTGCGTTTTCTGCACTGGTACCTCGGCGAGATCTCCGGCGACGCCGCCTATGACCGCCACGTCGACAGGCACCGCCGCGAGCACCCCGGCGCGCCGGCGCCCTCGCGGCGTGAGTATGAGCGGGACCGCGCACGGCACCGGGAGCACCACCCCGCGAGCCGCTGCTGCTGAATCGGCGTCAGGCACGCTCATCCCCTCACCGCCTGGCGCGCCGGGTTCCGCCGTCCGCTCAGGGGCGGGCGGCGGAACCCGGCACCCGGATCAGCCCCGCGAAAGGCATGACGATGTTCGATCGACGACACAAGGTGCTGATCCGCCCGGAGCTCGACGACGAACCTCTGCACCGCACGATCACGGCCACCCGGCCGGTCCAGCAGATGCACGGCCTGGGAGCCGGGGGCGGCACGGCGGTGTGGACGCCGGTCGCCAAATTGCTGCGCGAGACCGCCGCGGACTGGGACCGGCGCGCCCACCGGGTGTCGGTCCTGGCCCGCACGCTGCCGGCCGCCGTGGTCGACGCCTGGGCCACCCGCAATCCTCAGGACAGGGACATGCTCACCGTGCGCGCGTACGTACAAGTGGTGCGCGCAGGCAGGGCTGACAACCTCGCGGCCCTGCACACGGCCGAAGCGGCATGCGCACAAGCCGCCCTCGCCGTTCCGGACGACCCCACCCCGTGGATCGCCCTGCTGTCCCTGTTCCGCAGTCATCGGATACCGGTGGGCCATGCCTGGCCGGTCTGGGACGAAGCCGTGAGACGCGACCCCTGGAACCGAACCGCCCACCACGAGATGCTGCGCTGCCTGTCGCCCCGCGCGTCCGGCACCTCGGCGTTCGAGATGAAGGACTTCGCCGACCACCGGGCGGCGATCGCCGCGCCCGGTTCGCCGATGGCGGTGCTGCCCTTGGCGGCCCGCGCCGAGTACTACGCTCACCGCGTTTCCACCATGGGCCGCGACGCGCCGGCACTGAGCGGCCACTGGCACGGACCCGCCGTCGCCCGCGAAACCGACGCCGCCCTCGAACGCTGGTTCCGCGTCCGCACGACCGCGCGGCCCCATGCCCAGGCCATCGCCGACCTGAACATCCTGGCCTTCGCCCTGACGATGACGCAGCGCACCCGGGAAGCCGAACCGGTCTTCCACCGCGTCGGGCGCCACATGACCCCGTTCCCGTGGAGCACCACCGCCGACCCGCTTCGGACGTTCACCTTCTGGAGCTCCCGGGCTCGACGCGGCGAAGCCGACGTCCGGAGGTGACGCGCCGGCCGCACCGGATCGCGCCTCCGGCGCCCGGGGCGACGCGCAGGTCGCGGGACGACCAGGCCGGGTGATCAGGTGTGCGCGGTCGAGGGATATCGTCTACCGACATCGTCGAACTCCCTGCATCGTCGAACCCCCAGAGCGAGGCTGAACCTGTGGCTGAAGGCAAGATCCGGTGGGGCATCCTGGCGACCGGCGCCATCGCCGCCACCTTCACCGAGGACCTCCTCACCCTGGACGACGCCGAAGTCGCGGCGGTCGGATCGCGCTCTCCGGAATCGGCGCGCGCCTTCGCCGACCGGTACGGCATCCCCCGGGCCCACGGGTCGTGGGCCGACCTGGCCGCGGACCCCGACGTCGACATCGTCTACGTCGCGACCCCGCACTCGGCCCACCACGGCGCGGCGGCGCTGTGCCTGAACGCGGGCAAGGCGGTGCTCTGCGAGAAGCCGCTGACCCTGGACGCCGGCCAGGCCGAGGACCTCATCGGCCGCGCCGAGGCCGCGGGGGTCTTCTTCATGGAGGCCATGTGGACCCGCTGCGTGCCGGCCGTGCTGCGGATGGTGGAGATGGTGCGGGCCGGGGCCATCGGCGAGCCGCGCCTGGTCACCGCCGACTTCTCCATCGGTTTCGACGTCGGCCCCGAACACCGGCTGCGCGACCCGGCGCTGGGCGGCGGCGCGCTGCTGGACCTCGGCATCTATCCCCTGGCGATCTCCCGGCTGGTCTTCGGCGAGCCGGACGTCGTCCAGGCCGTGGCGACGCTGACCCCGGAGGGCGTGGACGACACGACCGCCGTCACCCTGGTCCATCCCGGCGGCGGTGTGTCGGCGCTGACGTGTTCGATCTCGGCCGACGGGCCCTGGAGCGCGACCGTGTCCGGCACCGGGGGCCGGATCGAGTTCGGGCGGAACTTCACCGCGCCGGCGGGGTTCACGGTGTTCCGCCACGACGACGTCGTCGAGCGGGTCGAGGTGCCGTATCTGGCCCGGGGCATGGTGCACGAGGCGATCGAGGCCCAGCGCTGCCTGCGGGAAGGACTTCGGCAGAGCCCGCTGGCCCCGTGGTCGGAGACCCTCGCGGTGATGCGGACGATGGACGCGGCGCGCGCTCAGATCGGCGTGGCCTATCCGTCATAGCGGACCGCCGGCGCGCACCCTATATCAGTTCCCGGTGACGGCCCGTAGTATCGTCTCGATGCGCCGGGCCGTCGTGGCGGTTCGCGGCCGATGTCCAGCACCGAGGAGAGGGCGAGCATGGCGAACGAGGTCGGGTCCGGGCCGGGTCCGGAGGACGATTACCCTTCGGTGGACTTGCGGATGGACGTGCCGCACTCGGCGCGGGTGTACGACTATCTGATCGGCGGCAAGACCAACTTCGAGGCGGACCGGATCGCCGCGCACGCCTCGGTGGAGGCCTGGCCGTCGCTGCCGATATCGATGCGCACCACGCGCTCGTTCATGCACCGTGTGGTGCGCCATCTCACCGAGAAGCACGGGGTCCGGCAGTTCCTGGACATCGGCACCGGCATCCCCACCTCGCCGAACCTGCACGAGGTCGCCCAGGCGATCGCCCCCGAGGCCCGGGTGGCGTACGTGGACAACGACCCGATCGTGCTGACCCACGCCCGGGCCCTGATGTCCAGCACGGCCGAGGGCCGCACCTGCTATCTGGACGCCGACTTCCGCGATCCCGAGTCGATCATCGACGACCCGAAGCTGCGCGACGTGATCGACTTCACGCGGCCGGTGGCGCTGTCGCTGATCGCGATCGTGCACTTCGTGCTGGACGAGCACGACCCGCAGGGCATCGTGCGGCGCTTCATGGACGCGCTGGCACCCGGCAGCTACCTGGCGCTGACGGTGTTCACCGGCGATACCGATCCGGAGGGCGTCGGCGGGGTCAGCCGCGAGTACAACGCGCGCGGCATCCCGTTGCAGGTCCGGGACAAGGCCGAGACCGAGGCGTTCTTCAAGGGCTACGAGCTGCTCGACCCCGGCGTCACCCTGGTCCACCACTGGCATCCGGACGCCGACGCCGAGCCGATCCGCGACCAGGACATCGCGATGTACGCCGGCGTGGCCGTCAAGCACTGAATCACTCCCCCGGGCAAGGCCTCAAGTAGATCTCAGGGCACGTCGACCGTGAACGCCGCGGTGTGTTCGGCACCGGCGGTGTCGAACTGGACGAACAGCCGCCAGGTGCCGGACTGGGGGAAGAGGATCTTCGCGGTCAGGGCCCCGGCGCCGCTGGGGCCGCCGGCCGAGCGTCCGGTGGACAGGGCGCGGACGAACGCGGCGTCACCGCTGTGGAAGGCGGTGAGGTGCGCGTATCCGTCGAGGATCCGGTCGAACTGCTTGACCGGCTGGCCGTTCTTGGTCACCGTGACGCCGAGGTCGGTGTCGGTTCCGTGCCGCGGTGAGCCGGTGAGGTGGAGCGTGTAGCCGTCGGCGGTGACGGTGTCGTTCCCGGCGGGCAGCGGGGCGGCGGTGGCGTTTCCGGATACGGTCAGCGGCTGGGACAGCGAGTACGACAGCGGGGTCCCGGCGCTGGAGTCCGGCGCGGCGAAGGTGACGTAGGTGCGGTAAGAACCGGCCGCGAGGGCGGGCATCGGGACCGTCCAGGTGCCGTCCTCGCGCATCGTCGCGGTGAGCTGGTGGAAGTCGGCGAGGTCGCTGCGGACGATGTAGAACACCAGGAGTTGGGCTTCATACGGCTGGAACCTGGTGACGGTCTTGCCGCTCGGGCCGGTGATGTGGAACGTGAACGGCGCCGCCGAGGCGGCGGGCAGCATCGCGGTGTCGGCGACGTAGGAATAGCCGCCGAGGCCGGCGTGCAGCCCGTTGTCGGCCGGGGTCGCGGCGGCGATCTTCGGGCCGCTGGGCTGGCCCATGCCGGGCATGTCGTCCCCGGAGCCGTTCATGTTCATGCCGTCCATGCCGTTCATGCCGTTCATGTCCATGCCGTCCTGACTCAGGGACGACGGCGGGACGTTACGGGGCGCGCTGCTCTTCGCCGATCCGCCGCAGCCGGCCAGGGCGGCGACGGTGAGGCAGGCGGCTGCGACGGCGGCCAGGGCGCGGCGGGTGGGGACAGGCATGGCAGGGCCCTTCATCGACGACGGCGTGGATGCGGGGAGACGGCGCGAAGGTGGGAGACGCCGCCGGGCGGCGGCCCGCCGGGGATGGCGGGCCGCCTGGGGTGGTGCTGCTAGGGGCTGGTGCAGGAGATGCTTTCCGGTGGGCTCGGAGCCGTCGTCTGGTTGGCGACGAAGCCGAAGCTGGTGCTGGCCCCGGCCGCCAGCTGGGAGTTCCAGTCGGCGGATTTCACCGTGGCCAGCGAGCCGGACTGGGTCAGCGTCCCGTTCCAGACGCTGGTCACCGTCTCACCGTTGGCCAGGACCCAGCTGACCGTCCACTTGTTGATGGCGGTGGTGTTCGGGTTCTTCACGGTGATCTGGCCCTGGAAACCGCCGGACCACGGGCTGCCGGCCACCGAGTACGTGGCCTGGCACGGGGTGGGCGGCGGCGGTGTCCCGCCGGTGACGCCGATGCCGGTGACCTGGCCGTTGCCGCCGTCGAACACGACGTCGGAGCAGCCGTAGAAGGTCTCGGAGCTGTCCGAGCGCGCCCACACCGAGTAGATGACGTGCCGGCCGGTCTTGTTGGCCGGCAGGGTCGCGTCCCAGTGGTAGTAGCTGCCCAGGGTGGCCACGCTGCCGGTGTTCGGCGGGTCGGTGACCGTGGAGAACGGCGCGGCCTCCATGTCGGCCCAGGTCAAGGGCTTGGTCTGGTCCCAGCCGTCCTTGGTGATGAAGAGCCGGAAGGTACCGGGGTGCGCGGCCCACCGGTTGTAGTTGACGGTGACGTTCGCCCCGGCGGTCAGGTGGGTGACCGGCCAGTCCGCGCTGACCTGGTCGAAGCCGGAGAAGTCGTAGTAGTTGCTGTTGCCGCTGCACAGCTTGCCGTCGGGGATGAAGCCGACCGTCCCGCCGCTGGTGGCGCCGGCGCGGTTGCCCACGGCGAACCAGTTGTACAGCGAATTGGTGCCGCTCTGGGCCACCGCCGCCTGGCAGGCGGGGTTCTGCGGGACGATCTGACCGGTGGAGGTCAGGCCGTCCTCATAGCAGAAGAACGTCCGGCTGCCCGGGATCATCATCGCGCCGTGGGCCGAAGCCCCCGGCGCGGCCATCACGGTCCCGATCAGGCCGGCCAGCGCTAACAACGCGCCGGTGAGCTTTCTGCGGATGTTTCCTCTCACATCGCTCGCCTTTCCACACATGTGGCGGACTGTGTCGGGCGGAGCGTAGCTCGATCACCGCGTACGGTTGCGCCGGTCAGGGGCGCGGCCGTGCGGGCGGGGCTGGACCGGTTCGTGAATCGGCATGTCAGGGGCCTTGTTCGGCGGGTTCGGCGGCGGTCGGGGTGGACAGGGTTCTGCGAAAGTTTCTCGGCGGCGGCCGGTTGGCGCTGCGCCGCGGCCGGGTCAGCGCGGCGACCGCAGGGATCGCAAAATAGTGCGACATGTATTGGGCGGATGCGTTGGATCGGTGTCGGCCGCCGCGGCCCGCAAGACCGCGGCGGCCGGCCCGAAGTCCTCAGTCCTTCAGCAGCACGAACGTCACCGTGCTCGTCGCCCCCTTCTTGATCTTGACCGTGGTGACCTGCGGCTGGTAGCCGTCCTTGGCGGCGATGACGGTCAGCGGGTTGTTGCGGTAGTCCAGCCACAGCGCGTAGCTGCCGTTGATGTCGGTGTGCAGGGTGTAGTGGGTGGCCCAGGTGTCGATCTGGACGGTGGCCCCGGCCAGCGGGACCTTGGCGCCGCCGGCGTCGGTGTACTCGACGAGGCCGGTGATCTTGCCCCAGGTGGTCGGGGGCTTCACGGTCATCGTCACCGGCAGCGCGGCCAGCGGGTAGGGGGTGTCGGAGCTCAGCGCCACGCCGGCGGTGTAGGCGCCGGGCTGGGTGATCGAGGCGTCGGAGGCGTCCACGGTGACCTGTACCGTCCCGGAGGCGCCGGGGGCCAGGGTCAGGGTCGTGGCGCTCTCGCTGAGCCAGGGCACGTCGTTGGTCGGGCCGCCGGTGTAGCCGGGCAGCACCTGGGTCGCGGCCAGCGGCGGGGTGAGCGAGCCCTGGCCGCCGCCGACGGTGTAGAAGCCGGTGGCGCCGGCGAACCGGTAGGCGCTGACGTTGGAGTTCGGCAGCGCCGACCAGGCGTCGGCGGTCGGGTCGTAGGCGAAGGCCTGGTTGGTCAGGCCGCCGTCGACGACGCCGCCGGTGACGAGCAGCTTGCCGTTGGCGCCGGCGGTGGCGGCGGCCCAGAACGCGGCCGGGGCGGCGGCGAGCTTGGTCCACGTGCCGGTGGCCGGGTCGTAGCCATAGGTGTTCTTACTGGCGGTCGTCGCGGTGCCGCCGGCGCAGTAGAGCTTGTTCTGCGCGTTGGCGCAGGACAGCCATGACGTGGTCTCCGGGTAGGCGGCGAGCTTGCTCCAGGTGGTGGTGGCGGTGTCGTAGGCGTAGACGTCGGTGGTGCCGCAGGTGGAGGCGCAGCCACCGACGACGTACAGCTTCGAGCCGATCACGGCGCTGCCGGAGCCGGCGTAGGCCACCGGCGCGGGCGTGCCCGCGCTCCAGGTGTTGGCTGCCGGGTCGTAGATCTCCATGCTCGGGTCGGGGTCGCCGGTGGGGCCCCAGCCACCGACGACATACAGCTTGCCGCCGATGAACCCGTGGGCCGGGGATTCACGGGTGTCGCGGGCGCCGGCCAGTGCGGTCCAGGCCCCGGTGGTCGGGTCGTAGGAGTTGAGCTTGCTGGAGTCGGTGGTGCCGTCGTAGCCGAATCCGGCGTAGAGCTTGCCGCCGGAGAAGTCGGCGATGTCGTCCTGGATCTGGGTCGGGTAGTTGGCCAGCGGCTGCCAGGTGTCGCCGGCGGTCGGGGCGGTGTTGTGCACCGCCGCCGCGCCGCGCTGCTTGGCCGCCAGCAGCGCGCTGCCGGTGATGACATGGGCCGGGACGATCTGGGTCGGCGCGGCCGGGACGCCGGCGATGACGAACCCGCCGGGTTGTTCGCCGAGGTTCAGCGTGGCCGGGGCGGTGCCGGTGTTCTTCACCGTGACCGTCTGGCCGGCGGTGCCGGCCCAGGGCACGGTCTTGGTGATGGCGCCCGGGGTGACGGTGAGCCGCCCGGCCTTGAGCGCGAAGTCGGCTTCGACCACCTTGCCGGCCGTCACGGTCGCCGTCGCGGTCCCGGTGCTGTAGTGGGACTTGGTCGCGGTCAGCGGCACCGAGCCGGTGGCCGGTGAGAAGAACCAGTAGAACGCGCCCTTCAGCGCCGGGTCGGTGGTGGTCGCCGAGGTGCCGCCGACGCTGGGCGCGGCGGTCTCGGTGACGGTGACGCCGGGCAGCGCGGCCTTGGTGTTGGCGTCGGTGACCTGGCCGATCACCAGGCCGCCGGGCAGCGGGTCGCAGGTCGACACGCCGAGCAGGACGTCGTCGACCTCCCAGTAGTACGCCCAGGTGCCGGTGTAGTGGAAGCGGGCCTGCACCCCGGTCTTGCCCGCGGCCTGCGGCAGCGGGATGCGCACCTTCGTACCGCTGACGGCGGTGGTGGTCTGCGACCACACCGCGGACCAGGTGGCGCCGCCGTCGAGGCTGACCTCGACGGTCGCGGCGGAGTTGCCGTAGGGCTTGTAGTACGTGGCGAAGTCCAGCTCGGGCGCGCTGATCCCGGACAGGTCGGCGGCCGGGGACGTCAGATACGTGTCCTGCGAGTTGCCGCTGCCGTGGTAGTCGCTGTCGACGATCGCGAACCCGCCGGCGCCCGGGGTGCGGTTGCCGCGTCCGGCGGGGTCGTCGAACTCCCAGCCGCCGGTGGTGGTGTCGTCGGTGACGGTCCAGCCGGCCGGGGCCGTGGTGCCGTCGAAGCTCTGGTACGGGCCCCGATGGCCGACGGCGTATCCGGCGGCCGTGCAGGACGCGGTGTCCACCGGTACCGGGATCGGCTGGGTCACGGCGCTCACACCCACGGTGACCGGGGTGGTCGTGGCCTGATAGCCGGGGTAGGCGGCGACGGTGCGCAGTTGGTAGGTCTGGTTGACCGGCAGCTGGATGGAGTACGCGCCGGTCTTTGGATTCGTGTACACCGGTCCGCCGGGCATGCCGTCGACGGAGATCGTCGCGTACAGCGGCCACCCTTGGCCGGAGCCGTCGGTGATCTTGCCGCTGACGGTGACCCGGGCCACGGCCGCGAGGGCGAAGTTCTCGGTGACGGTGGCGCCGTCGGCGAGCTGGACGCCGGGGACCGACTGGTCGGCGTAACCGAAGGCGCTGGCGGTGATCGTGTAGGTGCCGGGCGGCACCGTCAGGGTGTAGCTGCCGTCGGCGCCGGTGGTGGTGCTAGGCGCTCCGCCCGATCCCAGCGACACGCGGGCGCCGGCCACCGGGTCGGTGCCGTCGGTGACCTTGCCGGTGACGACGGCGTGCGGGCCGCTGGTGAAGGCGGTCAGGCCGTTCGGGGTGCCCAGGCCGGTGGGGCCGTCGTAGCCGGTGCCGGCGGTGCACAGGTAGGACGGGGTGCAGGTGCTGGTCGAACCCTGGGTCACGTCGTTGAGCCCTGAGACGTTCGCATAGGGGTAGGCGTTGGGATAGGTCCCGGCGGCCGGGGCTCCGGCGTCGGCGTAGACCGCGGTGATCAGCGGCGCCGAGACGCTGGTGCCGCCGTAGACCGCCCAGCCCTCGGCCTGGTAGCTGTCGTAGACGGACACGCCGGTGACCGGGTCGGCGACGGCGGAGACGTCGGTCAGGGTGCGCTTCGCGCAGCCGGAGTCGTGCTGGAAGCCCGGTTTGGGCTCATACAACGAGCAGCCCGAGCCGGGGCCGCCGTAGGAGTTCTGCCACACCGACTCCGACCAGCCGCGGCCGCTGCCGTCCTTGATCAGCGAGGTGCCGCCGACGGAAGTGACGTACTGCGACGCCGCCGGGTAGGACACGCCGTAGGAGCTGTCGCCGGAGCTGGCGACGACGGCCACGCCCGGGTGGTTGTAGTAGGGGTCCATCGCGGTGAGCTCGGAGGGGTCCTCGCCGCTGCCCGAGGTGGAGCTGTAGTCGGTGCCGTAGGAGTTCGACACGTAGCCGGCCCCGAGGGCGACGGCCTCGTCGACGGCGGCGCCGAGGTCGGTGAAGTTCGGGGTGTTGGCCTCGACCAGGATGATGTGCGCGCGCGGGGCCGCGGCCGAGACCATGTCCAGGTCCAGGGAGATCTCCCCGGCCCAGCCGGGGTGCGGCGCCGGGTAGGTGGTGCCGCCGGTCTGGTCGACCTTGCTGAAGCAGCCGTTGGCGGTGGTGCAGGCGGGCAGGCCGAACTGGGCCCGGTATAGGGCGAGGTCGGCTTCGGCGTTGGGGTCGTCGTAGGCGTCGACGACGGCCACGGTGGCGCCCGCGCCGCCGTCGGGCGGCAGGTTGTAGGCGCTGCGCAGGTCGGCCGGGCCGAAGCCGGCGGGGGTGGTGGCAAGGCGGCCGGCGGCGGGAGAAGCGGGGATGTCAGTGCGCTGCAAGGCGAAGCACGTGAAGGCGCCCTTGGCGGCCGGCGGGCAGACCGCGCGGGCGTCGGGCTTGGCGCCGGCGGTGCCGGCGGGTTTGGTCGTCACGGTTTTGGCCGATGCGGTGGCGGTACCGGCGGTCGCTGTGCTGACGGTAGCCGTCAGCGCGAGCGCCGTGGTGAGGGCGATGGCCCGGCCCAGATGACGAGATCGGGGAATGTGCACGTGCGGCTCCTCTGCAAATGGCGGTGGCTGCCATGTCCCGCGGCGCCGCCGGACACGCGGCGCCCCGTCGCGCTGTGCTCTACAGAGGTGGGATGCCTGAAGGTCCGGATGTCCGGATGTCCGGATGTCAGTAATCTGATAGAACTCCTGACCGAGTGTGGCGTAGGGCCGGGACGCTGTCCATACCGAACTCGCGAGGGTCCGGTAGCGTGACGAGAATGCAAGGTAACGATCTCCTCATCGACGCCTTCGGGCGGGTGCGCGAACAAGTCCACGCCACCGTCGACGGTCTCACCGTCGAGCAGCTGCACTGGCGGCCGGCGGCCGAGTCCAACCCGATCGCCTGGCTGCTGTGGCATCTGGCGCGGGTACAGGACGACCATGTCGCCGACGTCGCCGGGCTGGAGCAGGTGTGGACGGCGCAGGGCTGGGCCGAGCGCTTCGGCACGCCGTACGCCCCCGGCGCCACCGGCTACGGCCAGTCCGCGCGGGACGTCGGCGAGTTGCGGGTGTCCGCCGCGGACTTGCTGACCGGCTACCACGACGCGGTCCACGAGCAGACGGTGGCCTACGTCAGCGCTCTGAACGACGCCGACTTCGACCAGATCGTCGACCGGCGGTGGGATCCGCCGGTGACGCTGGGGGTGCGGTTGGTCAGCGTCGTCTCCGACACGTTGCAGCACGTCGGACAGGCCGCGTATGTGCGCGGGGTCACGCTGCGCGATCGCCGCTGACCGCTAAAGTCGGGGATGACGAGGAAGTGAACACGTTCCAGTTTCGTGGGGCCAGTTTCGTTGGGAGCCAAAAACGTGAGCGCACCGCACATCGGTTACGCCGCCATGCTGGAGCAGTTCGGCCCGGTGGAGGTGACGGACTATTCGGCGCTGGCCGAGCAGCACGGCTTCACCGGCACCATGGCCGCGGACCATTTCCAGCCCTGGGTGCCGCAGCAGGGCAACGCGCCGTTCGTGTGGAACGTGCTGACCGCGATCGGCGCGCAGACCACGACGGACCTGGGGCCGGGCGTGACGTGCCCGTCGTTCCGCATGCACCCGGCGATGGTGGCGCAGGCCTCGGCGACGCTGGAGGCGATGTACCCGGGGCGGCACTGGCTGGGCCTGGGCTCCGGTGAGGCGTTGAACGAGCACGTCATCGGCGGGTACTGGCCGGAGGCCCCGACCCGGGTGGCGATGATGTTCGAGGCGATCGAGGTCATCCAGAAGCTGTTCACCGGCAAGGACGTGAAGTACGCCGGGAAGTACTTCACGCTGGAGACCACGCGGCTGTGGACGATGCCCCAGGCGCCGCCGCCGATCTACATCGCCGCCGCCGGCCCCTACACCTCCCGCAAGACCGGGGAGCTGGCCGACGGGATCATCACGCCGGGCGCGGCGCACTCGAAGGTGTCCGGGGTGTTCGAGAACTTCGCCGCCGGGGCGCGCAAGGCCGGCAAGGACCCCGAGGCGATGCCGAAGATCCTGCAGCTGCACCTGTCGTGGGCGCCGACCGACGAGGAGGCGCTGGGCAACGCGGTGAAGGAGTGGCCGAACGGCGGGATGAAGTTCCCCAAGCAGGACATCCGCTCGCCGTTCGACTTCGAGCAGATGGCCAAGCTGGTGCGGCCGGAGGACTTCGAGGGCCGGATGGTCATCTCCTCGGATCCCGACGTGCACCGGGCGTCGATCCAGGAGTTCCTGGACCTGGGCGTGGACCGGATCTATCTGCACAACGTGGGCCGCAACCAGGCCGAGTGGATCGAGGTGTTCGGGCGCGAGGTGCTGCCGAAGCTGCACCGGTGAGCGGCGAAGAGTCCGAAGAGTCCGATCGCGGGGCGGTAGGCCGATCGGCCCGGATGGCTGACATCCGGGCCGGCGCGGAGTATCGCAGGCGACCGGACTCGCGCGGGTCTCCGACGCACCGGGGCGGGCTTTCCCAGGCCTTTGCATCACTCGTTCGAGGGAACCAGGGGTTGGGAGCGCGGCGCGCCGCTCCGGGGCGGCAGCACACTGATCGTCGAAGTCCGCACCGGTGTCGCGTGCGGCGCAGACGGAGGTGGGCGCGTGGCGACCCGGCACAGGAAGACCGGCCCGATACGCAAGGCCACCGAGACGCTGCTGGGCGGGGCCGCCGGGATCGGGGCGGTGACGGCCGTGGCCACCGCGCTGCACTCCGGCTCCGGGACCGTCTCGGCCGGCTCGCCGGCGTCGGCCGCGCCCGGGTCGTCCAGTGCCGTCGCCGGCGGCGACGCGTCCAACTCGGCGATCGTGGTGTCCTCCCCGGGAGCGCCGAGCGCGACCGGCTCACCCACGGCCGTCCCGACCACGACCGGCGGCTCGGCACCGTTCGATCACCGGATACAGGACGCCCCGGCGTACCACAGCGCCACGTCACCGGCGCCCCCGGCGTCCACGCTGCCGCCGCACGCCAACGGCAGCTTCTCCCCGCCGCCGACGCAGGAGACGCCGATTCCCGAGCCGCTGCCGCGCTCCCGGTCGATCTCCTCGCCGCCGCCGACCCAGCCGACGCAGCAGCCCTCGCAGCCAGCGCAGCCCTCGCAGCCGACCGAGCCGTCACCCTCGTCGACCACCCCGTCGAAGCCCTCACACAGCAATCCTTCTTCGCCTGGCGACGGCACCCAGGGTGACGGCGGTCTCGGCGGACTGCTCGGCGGGGTGCTGGGCCCGCTGGGCAGCGTCGTGGGCTCGGTGCTCGGCGGCGTCGGCCGCTTCTGAACCCCGCTTCAGTCCTCTGCCCTGTCATATCGGGCCCTGTCATGCCGGCCCTGTAACGCTGAGCCCTGTCGCGAACGCCTATCCAGGTACGTACCGCAGGTGGCACGGCGCCCCGTCGATCCGACGGCCGGCGGGGTGACGGGTCACCACGCCACCCACCGCCACCCTCTCGCCAGTATCAGTAGGCTGATCTAATGTGGAGCCGGTGACGCGGAACGTCAGGTGCCGTGCGGTCGGGCGGCGCGGCCGGGTGTCGGTGATCGTAACGGCCGCGCGATAGCCGTCGTCCCCATGACTGGTTACCTTGAACTGCACGAGTGCGGAGGCTGAGACGGGAGCCGAGGATGCGGCGGCGGGCGGAGCGGCCGAGGAGGCCGGCAGCGAGTGGCCCTGGCGCTGCTCGGGCGCGGTGGGTACGCCGGCGCCCGGCGCGGCGCTGCCCGGTGTCCGCCGCGCCGCGTCCGGCGCCCGCGTGGCCGCCGTCGTCGCGTGCTCACCCACTGCGATCCGCTTCCGACCGGTCCGCTGTCCCGTCCGCCTCCGCTGCCGCCGCCCCGGCGCTGCCAGGCATTGCCGCGATCTGCTGCCGCCGGTGCCCCGATCGTGGGCAAAAGCTATCGCCCCGGCCTGCCCCGGGCACAACACCGGTGGCAGAGGCGCAGGTCGGACGGCCGCCGGACCCGGCGGCGGCGGCGCGCCGGATGGAGGAAACCACCGCGGCGGACGAGGATGTGTCGGCATGATTGTGTCTGGGCCCCCGCCGGGGGCCACACGGACCACCCACAGGACGGCGGGAATGGCGTCGGGCTTCGACCTCACCGGCTTCTCGGTCACCGACATGGTCGTCGCCTCCGGGGAGGTTCGGGCCGCCACCGCCGGGGCGGCCACCATGGAGGAGGCCTCGGCCGCGGTCGTGGACTGGCTGCGGCGCGCCTTCACCGACCCCGCGTCCGGCCGCCCGGCGTTCGCGCTGGCCCGCATGTTCCACACCGTCACCTGGGACCGCCTCACCCCGGACCTGCACTCCTACATCGCCACCCGGGACCCGGCCGCCGCCGCCAACGACGACGGCCTGCCCTATCTGACTTTGCTGGCCACCTCCGGCGACCACCCGCACTGGTCGGACCGCCGCAACTCCCGCGACCACCAGGCGATCCCGCTGTCCGCGGCCGACGTGGTACGGCGCGCGCCGCTGGCACTGGCGCTGCTGGACCGGCTGCTGGGCTTGCAGCCGGCGCCGCAGCCGGCGGCGACCGGTTCGCGGTCCAACGGCGCCGGCGGCGATCACGGCCCGGGGTTGTCGGCGCGGCTGCGGGACCGGTTCGACGTGTTCCACGTGCCGGAGGCGCTGGGCAGCCCGTATGTGCCGACGCCGGAGTTCGTGCGGGACTACCAGATCCGCTCGGCGATCGCGCTGGGGGCGGTGCTGGATTCCGGCGGGCCGGATCACCCGGATCTGCCGGGCGTGCGCAACACGTCCCTCTACACGGCGCTGCTGTATTCGCGGGTGCAGGTCCCGGCGGAAACGGCGGCGCTTTTCCGGACACTGGCGGCGGCGATCCGGTTGGCGTTGACGCCGTTGCTCGCCGCGCCGCTGTTCTCCCCTGCCGGACCGGGATCGGGGCATCAGCTGTTCGGGGCCGGCAACGGGGTGCCCGCCGAGACCGGCGGCGGGGAGAACGGCGCGGGGAACGGGCACCGGCCGTCGGTGACGCTGGTCCCCCAGCAGGTTTCCGCCTCGCCGGCGTCACCGGCCGCGCCGGCGCCGACCCAGCCGCCGCATCCTCCGCTTCCGCCGCTTCCGCCGCCTTCGTCGGTCGCGACGCCGCCGGGCGACGGCAACGCCGCGGCCCTGGCCGCCGAAGCCGAACTGCGGGCCTCCCAGCGGCGGCTGACGCAGGAGACCCGGATCGTCGAGACCCTCTACATGATCGGGCAGTCGCTGGCCCGCGAGCTGGACACCCGCAAGATCGCGAAACTGGCGACCGACGCGGCGACGACCGCTATCGACGCCGAATTCGGGACCTGCTTCTACTCGCTGGTTTCCACCGACGGGCAGGCCCAGACCCGGTTCGTGCTGGCCGGGAAGATCCCGGCCGAGCGGTTCGAGTCGCTGCCGATGCCGCGGCCCACGCAGCTGGTGGGCGCGGTGTTCCCGAGCACGGCGCCGATCCGCTGCGCCGACGTCACCACCGACCCCCGCTACGGGCAGCGCGCGCCGTTCCACGGGCTGCCGCCGGGGCATCCGCCGGTGAAGTCGTTCCTGGCGCTGCCGATCACCACGATCAGCGGCACGGTGCTGGGCTCGATGTATTTCGGGCACTCCGAGCCGGGCCGGTTCACCGAGCGCGACGAGCAGATCGTGAAGGGCATCGCCGCCCAGGCCGCCTCGGCGATGGACAACGCGCGGCTGTACCGGCAGGAGCGCGAGACCGCGGTGGAGTTGCAGAACTCGCTGCTGCCGGCCTCCCCGCCGCACATCGCGGAGCTGGAGATCGCGTTCACCTACCTGCCCGGGGCGCAGGGCACCCAGGTCGGCGGCGACTGGTTCGACGTGATCCCGCTGGCCGGCGGCCGGGTGGCGCTGGTGATCGGGGACGTGATGGGCCGCGGCATCCGGGCCGCGGCGATCATGGGGCAGCTGCGCACGGCGGTGCGGGCCTATGCGGTGATGGACCTGCCGCCGGGGCAGATCATGCACCTGCTGAACCGGCTGGTGTGCACGATGTCCTCGTCCTCGGCGCCCACCAGCAGCAGCCTGAGTGCCACGGGCACGCATCCGGCGGCCGGGACGCAGGTGCCGTTCGACGACGGCATCGGCGAGCAGATCGCCACCTGCGTCTACGCCGTCTACGACCCGGCGCAGGAGGCGCTGACCTGGGCCAGTGCCGGACACATGCCGCCGGCGCTGATCACCCCGGGCGGCATCGCGCACCTGCTGGAGGACGACCTCGGGATGCCGCTGGGCATCGAGGAGGCGGTGTTCGACGAGAAGGTGGAGCGGCTGCCCGCCGGAACCAGGCTCCTGCTCTACACCGACGGCCTGGTGGAATGCCACAACGCCCCGCTGTCCGAGCGGCTGACGCGGCTGTCGACGGAGCTGGTGCGCGACGACGACGGCCCGGCGCTGGTCGGCACGGTCGGCCCGGCCGGCGGCACGCTCGCCGCCCCGCGCCGCGCGCCCGGCGAGCCGGAGACGGTCCAGCGCACCTGCGACCGGCTGCTGCACGCGATGCTGTCCGGGGACGAACACGACGACGTGGCGCTACTGCTGGTCCGCACCCGCGCCACCGTCATCCGCAAGGCGGCGCTGGACCTGGACCCGGACCCGAACGCCACCCAGCACGCGGCCACCACCAGCCAGCTGGCGCTGCGCTCGCATCCGGGCCGGCTGATGGTGGAGGTCGCCGACTGCGACGGCCGCATCCCGCGCCCGGCGGTGACGCAGGTGATGGACGAGCGGCATCGCGGGCTGCTGATAGTGGGGCAGCTGTCGCGGCGGTGGGGCGTGCGGCCGACCGACCGCGGGAAGATCGTGTGGGCGGAGATGGGTGCGGAGATGGGTGCGGACGCGGTGTGAGCCGGGTCGCTGTCGGCGGCGGCGGTTGGCGGCGCTCGCCGGTGGGTGGCGATGCCTGGCGGCGCCGCGGCGCTCAGTCACGCTCAGTGCCCAGCGACGGTTAGCGACGCCGCGGCGGTCGGTGCCCGAGCGGTGGCTCGGTGCTCGGCGGCTGTGAGCGCTTAGCGGCGCTGCGGCACCCATGTCGGCTGTCGGCGGCGCCCATGGCGGATCCCCGGCGGCGCTCAGATCAGCGGCCGCAGCGCGTCCCGCACCCGTCGTTCCACGACTGCCAGCGCCAAGTTCGCGTCCTCGCGGGCGAACGGCGCACCTTCCCGATCCACCAGCGGCGCGCGGACCCCCGAGCCGGCCGAGCCCGCGACCGCCAGCTCCCGCAGCGACGTGCGCGCGCCGTCGGCGGCCGGCAACCCGGTCGCGGCGGCCCGGTCCAATACCGCGCGGCGGTGCCGCCGCCGCAGCGGGTCCGCGGCCGCGCCGCAGGCCCCCCTCGGCGCGCCGAACAGCAGACGCGGCAGCGTGGCGGCGGCCTGCCAGCTCTCGACGAGCACCGCCGGCAGGTTCAGCCGCGGCAGCCGGTCCACGCCCCGGTAGGCGGCGGCCACCGGCTCCAGCACCAGGCCGTGCAGCTCCACCAGCGCCAGCCCGGGCGCGGCCGACGCCGACAGGTAGACCGTCACCACGGTCTCGGCGGGGTCGGACTGGATGCGGAAGCGGCGGAACACCCGCGGCGCCGCCGAGCCGCGCGGGGAGGGCAGCAGCCGCAGCGAGGCGTCGGTGGTCTGCCCGACCGCCAGCACCGGGCCGGTCGCGACCACGAAGTCGTCCCACGCCACCGCGTCCAGCAGCCCTTCGGGGCCCAGCCCCGGCACGCCGCCGGCCAGGGCGTCGGTGACGCGCTCGATGAGGTCCTCGACGTCGTAGCGGATCGGCCCGGTCGCCAGCAGCCAGCGCCGCCGCAGCACCTGGCGTCCGGAGCCGGCGAACGGCCGCGCCGGGTCGGCCAGCAGCTGCCGGTCCGAGGCGTCGCGCGCGGCGAGCTCGGCCAGGGCGCGGCGGGCCCACACGGTCTCGGTGGACACCCAGCGGTGGGTGCCGAAGCGGTCCCGGCGCAGCCGGTCCACCAGCACGTGCCGGGCCGCCAGCCGCTCGACGAACACGATCAGCCACGCCGTGACCGCTCCGACCGCCGGCACGAACAGCCACGCCACCGCCGGCGACCCGGGGCCGACGTCCTCCGCGCGCGCCGCGACGGTGAGGCCGAACGGCCGCGCCAGCCCGGCGGCGGCCAGGATCAGCGCCGCGCCGCCGACGCCCCACAGCAGCGCGGCGAAGCGCGCCACAGGGGCGGTCGGGGCAGAGCGCGGCTCCCGCGGATCAAGGCCCGAACGGGAAGCCGGGGCCTGGCCACCGCCCGACAGCAACAGCCGCAGTCCGGCACCCCACACCAGCCACGCCGCCACAGTCCACACCGAAACCAGCAACGCGACCACCGTCAGCGCCACCAACGCCGCATCGCGGTGCAGCCGCCGCGCCCGCGCCGCCAGGCAGTGCCGCAGGACCAGGATCTCGTCGATCCCGGCCGACGGCGCCGGCGCCCGGCCGTCGTCGAACACGAACTCCTTCAACGCCCGACGCGCGAAACCCGCGTCGACGTGCGCGGCGGCACACAGGTAGCGGGTCGCCTCATCGCCGGGGCCCGGGGCGTCCCAGGACAGCGTCGCCGTGCGACGCGCACTTGCCGGAGCCGCCGCCGGCGGCACGGCACCACCGATACCGAAATCGCCCGGCCCGGCACCGGTTCCGCTGTCGCCGCCGCTTCCCGGATCGGCATCGCCGCCGGCCTCGCTCTCGCGAGCCGTCCGCGAGCGACCCGGCCCGGCCCCGCCGAACAACACGTCCGAGGCGCGCCGTAACCGCCCCTCACGCGGCGCGGAGGACCCGGGCTCGTCGCCGCCGCCGCCGGCCGAGCCGGCACCGTCTTCCGCTCGGCCCGCCGCCTTCACGCACACTCCCCACGCCTCGGCGCGTCAGGCGCGCCACCGCTCACATTCGACCGCGCTCCCCTGGCGGCAGCGATCGCATCAGAGTAGGGACTCCGCGCGCCGGCCCGCACGCCGCCACGCTCAGTTTGACTAAGTTGTGACCCGGTGACCGGGCTGTCGGCCGCGGGCTTGCGATACTGGCCGCCATGCCCGAACGCACCGCCCGGCACCCGTACCTGAACCATCCCGGCCCGATCCCGTTCGCCCACCGCGGCGGCGCGGCGGGCCCGGCCGTCGAGAACACGCTGACCGCGTTCCGCCTTGCCGTCGAGGCCGGATACCGGTATCTGGAGACCGACGTCCACGCCTCCTCCGACGGCGTCCTGCTGGCCTTCCACGACCGCCGGCTGCACCGGGTCACCGACAGCCGCGGCCGCGTCAAGGCCCTGAGCGCCGCCGAGATCGCCCGGGCCCGCATCGGCGACGAGCCCATTCCCACCATGGCCGAGCTGTTGGAAGCGTTCCCCGAGGCCCGCTTCAACATCGACGTCAAGGAACCCAACACCATCGCGCCGCTGGCCGACCTGCTGCGCCGCACCGACGCCCTGGACCGGGTCTGCATCAGCTCCTTCTCCGACACCCGGCTGGCCGCCATCCGCGCCGCCCTGGGCCCGCGCCTGTGCACCAGCGCCGGACCCCGCGAGGCCTGGCGGCTGTGGCGCGCCTCCCGCCGCCTGCGGCCCGGCGAACAGCCCGACCCGGCCACGCTGCCGCGCCTGGCCGCGGACTGTTTACAGCTACCGCCCGCACTCGGCAGGATCGTCGTCGTCGACAGCCGGCTGCTCACCGCCGCCCACGCCTTGGACCTGCCGGTCCACGTGTGGACGGTCAACGACGCCGCCACCATGGAAGAGCTGCTCGACCTGGGAGCGGACGGCATCATGACCGACGATCTCGACGCCCTGAAGACCGTGCTGACGAAACGAGGATCCTGGTCCTGATGCAGATCGACGACACCGCCGACGCACCACCGGCCACCGATCCGGACCTCACCGCCGAACTGCCCGCGCCGCCACCCGCGACCGACCCGGGCCGGGCCTCCCGCCGCACCGGCTGGTACCGCTACGCCTGGGGCGCCCATGCCTTCCCGACCACCGTCACCGCCGTCTTCCTCGGCCCCTACCTCACCGACATCGCCCGCGACGCCGCCGGCGGGGAAAACCACTACCTGCACCCGGCCGGCCTGAGCATCCGCGCCGAGTCGTTCTACCCCTTCGCCGTCACCGCCGCCGCACTCCTGCAGGCCGCGCTGCTGCCGCTGGTCGGCGCCGCCGCCGACCGCAGCGGCCGCACCCGCGCCTTCCTGACCGCCGCCATGGTGCTCGGGGTGAGCGCGACGCTGCTGTTCTACACCGTCACCGGCGGGGCGTACCTGTGGGGCGGGGCGCTGTTCCTGGCCGCGTCGCTGGGCTACTCCACCGCCAACGTGCTGGCCAACGGCTACCTGCCAACACTGGCCGAGCCCGACGAGCGCGACGCGATCAGCTCCCGGGGCTGGGCCGTGGGCTACCTCGGCGGCGCTGTGCTGCTGGTGCTGAACCTCGCCGTCTACACCGCGCACGGCCCGCTGGGCCTGTCCCAGGGCCACGCCGCGCGGGTGGCGCTGGCCTCGGCCGGCCTGTGGTGGCTGGTGTTCGGCACCGCCGGGGTGCGGCGCCTGACCGCCGGCACCTCCCGGCTGCCCGCCGCGCGCCGCCCCCCGGGGTATTCGGCGGAGTCCGGCACCGGCTACCGGCAGCTCGGCCGCACACTGGCGGCGCTGGCCCGCAACCGCGACGCACTGCTGTTCCTGCTGGCCTACATGGCCTACAACGAGGGCGTGCAGACCGTCATCTCCTTCGCCTCCACCTACGGCACCAAGGAGCTGGACCTCGGGCAGGCGACGCTGGCCGGCGCGATCCTGCTGGTGCAGTTCGTGGCGTTCGGCGGGGCGCTGTGGCTGGGCCGGCTGGCCGCCCGGCACGGCACCCGCCGTACCATCGCCGGCTCGCTGCTGGCCTGGATCGCGCTGCTGGCGGCGGCGTTCTTCGTGGCCAAGCACTCCGCCTTGCAGTTCTACGCCCTGGGCTGCGCGATCGGGCTGGTGCTCGGCGGCACACAGGCTCTGTCACGCTCGCTGTTCGCGCACATCATCCCGGCCGGACAGGAGAGCGAATACTTCGGGCTCTACGAGGTGAGCCAGAACGGCGTGGCCTGGATCGGCTCGCTCACCGTGGCCCTGGCCATCCAGTTCACCGGCTCCTACCGGCTGGCGATCATCTCGCTGGTGGTGTTCTTCGCCCTCGGACTGGCGCTGCTGGGCCGCACCGATCTGCGCACCGCGATCCGCACCGCCGGGAACCCGGTGCCGGAAAGACTATGAGAACGACTGTGAGATGCGTTACGCTCCCCTTGCCCGGCCTCGCGCTGATGTTGCGCTGCAGTTAGTCCGGTGAGCCGACAAGCGAAGTTTGCCCGTTTTTGCCCGGTGGAACCCATCCATGGGAGCCTGACCGGAGCACACCCGCCCACGCCAGGCGCCCGACGCGGAACAAAACGTGCGCCGCAACGCGTTGTGAGCGGGTGAGACCGTCTGGAGGGAACACCAATGAGCGAGCGGGCACTGCGCGGGACGCGCCTGGGCGCGACCAGCTATGAAAACGACGCGGGAATCGACTTCGCCCCGCGCCAGGACATCGAGTACGTGTGCCCGAACGAGCACCGCTTCATCATGCCGTTCTCGGTCGAGGCCGACGTACCCCCAACTTGGGAATGCAAGGTATGCGGCGCCGTGGCCCTGCTGGTGGACGGCGCCCCGCCGGAGGAGAAGGCCGGCAAGCCGGCCCGCACCCACTGGGACATGCTGCTGGAGCGGCGCAGCGTCGCCGACCTGGAGGAAGTCCTGGCCGAGCGGCTCGCCGTGCTGCGCGACGGCGGCATCGCCGGCGCCGACATCGTCCGCCCGGCCCCGGCGCGCACCATCGCCGGCCGGGCGAAGAAGTCCGCGGCCGCCGCGAAGGCCTCGGCGGTCAAGGCCCCGGCCGGAAAGCCGAAGAACACCGCCGGCCGCTCCGCCGCGCGCAAGACCGCGGCGCGCGCCGACAGCTGATCGCCCCGGCCGGCTGCCCGAGCCTGGGGCGGGCACTGGAGCGCGCACAGAACCGACGGATACGACTACAGTAGAAGACGCGTAGCGCCGCTCATCGCGGACGCGCCACGATCCCCGAGCCGCACTGCATCCCCCCGACAGTGCGGCTCGGGCCTTTTCGTGCTCATTTCCTGCCGACCAGGCGGCCCAGGCGGTATTTGGTTCCCCAGACCGTGGTCCGCCACAGCGCCTCGGCCACGATGTTCCCGCTCATCTTCGACGCGCCCAGCTCCCGCTCGACGAAGGTGATCGGCACCTCCACGACCTTCAACCCGGCCCGCACCGTACGCCAGGCCAGATCGACCTGGAAGGTGTAGCCGGCACTGGCCACCGAAGCCAGGTCTATCTTCTCCAGCGTGTGCCGCCGGAACAGCCGATAGCCGCCGGTCGCATCGCGCAGCCGCATACCGGTGACCAGCCGCACATAGGTGTTGCCGCCCTTGGACAACACCTCCCGCCGCTTCGGCCAACCCACCGTCCTACCGCCGGGCACATACCGCGAGCCGATCACCAGATCGGCATCCTGATCGATCAGGGTCTTCAACAGCGCCGGGAAGTCCTCGGGCCGGTGCGAGCCGTCGGCGTCCATCTCGCAGATCACGTCGTAGCCGTGCTCGATGCCCCAGGCGAACCCGGCCAGATACGCCTTGCCCAGGCCCTCCTTGCCGGCCCGGTGCAGGACCTTGACCCGCTCGTCGGCGCCGGCCAGGCCGTCGGCGAGCTTGCCGGTGCCGTCCGGGGAGTTGTCGTCGGCGACCAGGACGTGCACGTCCGGGTTGGCCGCGTGCACACGGCCGACGATCTTCTCCAGGTTCTCCGCCTCGTTGTAGGTCGGAATGATCACCAGGACGCGCGGGCTGGTCGGGTCGGGCTGGTCACTCAACGATCTCGGCCTTTCGCGGCGGCGGAGGCGAGCGAGGCGGCGTCCCGCTCGGCGGTCGTCAATGTGTTCTCATCAAGCGCCGCACCGGGCAGGGTAC
>JAEKKI010000121.1 GCA_019510485.1 Catenulisporales bacterium | reverse complement strand
TCGCCGAACCAGCCGGCCCGGACGCTGGTCCGTCGGCGGTCGGACATGATCGGGCTGATCTGGGACACCGGCTACACGACGCAGAACCGCCGGCAGCCGTTCTTGCTGGACTTGTTCATCGGTATCAAACAGACGCTGGCCGAAAGCGGCCATCACCTGATGCTGTTGTCCACCGCCGATGCCGCCGCGACGGGGAACGCGTACGTGCGGGCGGCGCGGCAGCACAGCCTGGCGGGCGTCATCATGATGGGCGTCGACGAGTCGCATCCGGCGGTCACGGCACTGGTGGACAGCGGCACGCCGGGCGACCTGCCGCTGCACCGGGGACGGACGACGTACGTCACGTCGGACAACCGCACGGGGGCGGCGCTGGCGGTCCGCCATCTGCACGCACTGGGGCATCGGGCCATCGCCACGATCACCGGGCCGCTGACGCTGATGCCCGCGACTGAGCGGCTGGCCGGTTATCGCCATGAGATGGAGCGGCTGGGCCTGACGCCGGAGGACGAGCACATCGTGCACGGGGACTTCTTCATGGCCAGCGGGTACGAATGCGCGGCCCGGCTTTTGGCGCTGCCGGAACCCCCGACCGCGATCTTCGCGGCCGGCGACGAGATGGCCATCGGCGCGATGCACGCCCTCGCCGACGCGGGGCTGCGGGCCCCGGAGGACGTGGCGGTGGTCGGTTTCGACGATATCGAGGCGGCGTCGTTGGTGCGGCCGGCGCTGACCACGGTCGCGCAGGATCGGGTGGCGCTCGGTGCCGGGGCCGTGCAGGCGCTGTTGAGCGCGCTGGACGATGAGGGTGTGACGCAGGCGCCGGTGCAGGTGGCGACCCGGTTGGTGGTACGGGGATCGTGTGGGGCTGGAGTGGTTGAGGGCTCAGTCGTCAGGCCGCGTAAGCCCAGAACGCGCTCTGCAACGGCAGCGGCTCCGGGGACGTCATCGCCGTCTGCGACAGCAGGATCGTGACCGAGCCGGTCGCGGGGATGACATACGCGGCCGTGCCGGTGCCACCGACCCATCCGTAGCGGCCCTTGACGTTCCACGGCTCCAGCTCCGCGATGTCGACGGACCCGCCGAAGCCCCAGCCCTGGCCTTGGAGGAACAGCCGGCCGGCCTCGCGCTGGGCGGCGGTGAGGTGGTCGGTCGTCATCCGGCGCACGGACTCCGGGGACAGCGGGCCGGACGCCCCGGGCAGCAGGGTGCTGACGAACGCGTGGTAATCGTCGACGGTGGAGACCAGCCCGCCGGCGCCGGACGGGAAAGCCGGCACGCTGCTCCACTCGCCGGCCGGCGGGTCGATCAGCCGCAAGCCGTCGTCGCCCTGGCTGTACAACGCTGTGAACCGGTCCAGCTTGTCTTGCGGAACAGCGAATCCGGTGTCGGACATCCCCAGCGGCTCGAAGATCCGCTCAGCCATCAGCTCCGGCAGCGGCATGTCGGCGGCGCGCGCGAGCAGCACGCCGAGGATGTCGCTGCACGTGTTGTACAGCCAGCGCTCACCGGGCTGGCCGACCAGCGGCACCTCGGCGAGGTCCTTCAGCCACTGCTCCGGCGGCCGCATCCGCTGCGGGTTCACCGGCTGCTGGATGCCGCGCGCGAACAGCGCGCCGACCGCCGGCCAGGTGAAGTCGTCGGCGAAGCCCCACCCGGCGCGGAAGGTGAGCAGGTCCTCCACCGTGATCGGGCGCCGCGCCGGCACCAGGTCGTCGACGGGGCCGTCGGGCGTGCGCACGACGCTCGGGCCCGCCAGCTCCGGCAGCCAGCGCGCGATCGGATCGTCGTACCCGATGCGGCCGTCCTCGATCAGCAGCATGGCCGTGGCGGCCAGGACCGGCTTGGTGATCGAGGCGATCCGGAAGATCGAGTCGCGCGCCATCGGCACCGGTCCGCCCAGCTCGGTGGCCCCGGCGACGGCCACCTCCACGTCGTCGCCGTGCGCCACGAGCGCCACCGCGCCCGCGATCGAGCCGAGGCCGACAAAGTGCTGGAGGAGTGCCCGCAGGTCGTCCGTCATAGAGCTTTGTCTACCAGAGTCAGCCGACAGCGCCGGGGCAAGAACCAAGCATGCATGGTTGATTCCCACTCGCCAGTCTTTGGGAGGCGTGATGGCGGTGCTCGACGACCTGCTCCAGGACTTGGACGCCGAGAGCGATGTGCTGGACGCGTTGGTGGCGCCGCTGGACGCCGCCGGATGGCGCACGCCGACTCCCGCGCCGGGGTGGACGATCGCACATCAGATCGCCCACCTGGCCTGGACCGATGAGGTGGCGGCGCTGGCCGCGCGTGATCCCGGGGAGTTCAGCGCCTTTCTAGCCCGCGCTCTGCAGGAGGCCGGTGGCCCGGGGTTCGTGGATCAAGCGGCTGAGGAAGGCGCGCAGCTCGATCCCACTGTGCTGCTGGAGCAGTGGCGTGCCGACCGCCGCGAGTTGGCCGCCGCACTCGCCGCCGTGCCCGACGGCCGGAAGCTGCCGTGGTTCGGTCCGCCGATGGGTGCGGCGACCATGGCCACGGCCCGGCTGATGGAGGCCTGGGCGCACGGTCAGGATGTCGCCGACGCCCTCGGGTTGCGCCGCGAGCCGACCGGGCGGCTGCGGCATGTCGCCTATCTCGGCGTGCGCACCCGGGACTTCGCCTTCGTACAGCGCGGGATGCCGGCGCCGGCCGAGGAGTTCCGCGTCGAGCTCACGGGACCCGATGGCGAGCTGTGGACCTGGGGTCCGCCGGAGGCCGCCGAGCGCGTGACGGGCCCGGCTGCCGACTTCTGTCTGCTGGTGGCGCAGCGGCGGCACCGCGACGACCTCGCCGTGGTCGCTGAGGGGCCCGCCGCGAACACCTGGTTGGACATCGCGCAGGTGTTCGCCGGGCCCAGCGGCCCCGGCCGGGCCAAGGGGCAGTTCCGGTAGGGGCTACGGCTACCAGCCCAGCTCGTGCAACCGCTCGTCGTCGATCCCGAAGTGGTGCCCGACCTCGTGGACCACCGTGGTCCGCACCTCGCGCACCACATCTTCATAGGAATCGCAGATCTTGAGGATCTCGTCGCGGTAGATGGTGATGCGGTCCGGGAGCACGCCGCTGTACCACTCCCCGCGGCCGGTCAGCGGCACGCCCTCGTACAAGCCGAGCAGCCCGGAGTACGGCGCCTGCTCCTCGACCACCACGGCCACGTTCCGCATCTGCGACGCCAGCGCCTCGGGAATCGAGTCCAGCGCTTCGCCGACCAGCTGTTCGAACCGTTCGGGCGGAAGCGTGATCACGTCACCTATGGTAGTCGCGGCCGGCCGCACACCACCTGAGGATCGCTCGGCTCGCTCTCGTGGTGCAGCCGGTCGACCGCGGTCACGTAGTACGTGTAGGCCTGCCCGGGGACCGCACCGGCGTCAGTCCACGTATTGAAGAGTCCTGGCACCGCGCGCACCGTGCCGAGCAGGTTCTTCGCGTCGGCGAAATCGCACGCCTGGCGCGGCGGCAGCCCGGCGAAGCGGTACACGGCGTAGTACGCGGCTTCAGGGCCCTGCGGTCGGCGGTGCAGCCATTCCAGGACGGTGCCGGAGGACGTGGGGCGTGCCGCTACCAGGGCCGTTCGGTCCGGTGCCGGGCCGGCGTGCCGTGCCATCGCCGGGACCAGGGCCGGGTAGGCGTACAGATCGTCGATCAGGCGGGTCCGGAAGCCGAGGGGGTCGGTGAGCAGCTTCGTGATGTTGAAGAAGATGTCGCCGACGGCCTCAGGGTACCGGCGGTCGAGGATGAGGTGGTTCGGCATCTCGTTCGGGTCCAGCCAGGCCGGCGGATTGGAGGTGCCGATCTTGGAGACGGTCTGGCCGATCAGCAGCTGGGTGCCGGTGCCGGCGACGAGTTCGGCCCACCAGGCGAGCAGCACGTCGTAGGCGGCCGGCGGGAAGCCGATGCTCCAGTACAGCTGCGGGGCGACGTAGTCCAGCCAGCCCTTGAGCACCCAGCCGCGGGTGTCGGCGGACAGGGCGTCGTAGGACTGAAGTCCGTTGGTGGCCGAGCCCAGGGGGTCGGTCGCCGCGTTCCGCCAGATGCCGAAGGGGCTTATCCCCCATTTCACCCACGGCTTCACCGCGCGAAGCTCGGATTGCAGGGTGCTGACGAGCCGGTCTATGTTCGCGCGGCGCCAGTCGGCCTTGGTCGCGAAGCCGCCGCCGTACGCGGCGAACGTGGCATCGTCCGGGAAGTCCGTGGTGCCCACCGGGTAGGGGTAGAAGTAGTCGTCGAAGTGGATGCCGTCGACGTCGTAGCGGCTGGCGACGTCGGTGATCACCTTGACGCCGAACTCCAGCACCTCCGGCACACCCGGGTTGTAGTACAACTGGCCGCCGTACTGGACACACCAGTCCGGGTGCACGCGCGCCGGATGCGTCGGCGCGAGCTTGCTCGGATCAGGCTGCGTGGAGACCCGGTACGGATTCAGCCACGCGTGCAGCTCCAGGTTGCGCCGGTGCGCCTCCTGGACCGCGAACGCCAGCGGATCGTAGCCGGGATCCCGGCCCTGCTGGCCGGTCAGGTACTGCGACCAGGGCTCGTAGGGCGAGGCGTACAGCGCGTCGGCCGCCGGCCGGACCTGTAAGTACACCGCGTTCATCCGCATGCGCACCGCGGCGTCGAGGAGAGCGATCAGCTCAGCCTGCTGCTGTCCGGCGGACAGGCCTGGCGCCGATGGCCAGTTGATGTTGGAGACGCTCGCGATCCAGACGCCGCGGAGCTGGCGCTTGGGATGCGCGGGGTCGCCGGTGCAGGTGGCAGACGGCACGGCTGAAGGGTCGGCGGCCACAGCGGGGACACCACCGGGCAGCAGGCCGCCACCGGCCAGCGCGGCCGCCGAGACGCCGGCTGACGCCCCGAGGAACGTCCTACGGCTGGGAACGATCGTCATCGCTACCTCACTGTGATGGAAGCCGATCCGGACATCCCGCCAGTCGTCACGGTGATCGTCACGCTGCCGGGAGAACGGGCTGTCACCGCGCCGCTGTCCGGATCCACGGACGCTACCGCGGGATCCGACGAATCCCAGTGTCGTGAGGCCGGGTCGGCTATCGGCACTCGCAACGCCGTGGCGTCGGAACCGGTCAGGGACGTTCCGGTGGCGGTCAGCTGCTCCGTGGCCCCGATCGACAGCCGCGTCTGCGGAGCCGAGACCGTGACCGACGTCAGCAGCGGCTGCACGGCGAACTGCACCGTCCCGTCCGGCTGGACGTCGAAGAGCCCGTAGTTGTAGAAGCCGCCCTGGTCCACCGGGGCGTACGGGGTCGCGCCGAGGTCGGCGACGACGAAGTTCGGGACGCCGTCGGGCGACTCGGTCCCGTCCGGCAGCCGCACGTCCTCGGCCCAGCCGCGGGCGTGGCCGAAGAGCATCAGCACGTGGACGCACGGATGCGTCTTCTGATACCGCTGCACCAGCCGCTCGTACATCTGTGCCTCGAAGCGGTCCGAGAACTGGCTGTCGGCGCGCGGATGCGGGTCGAAGGCCGGGACGTGGGTGGTGACGATCGCGACCTTCTGCGTGTTCTGCGTCAGCTGCTGCGCCAGCCACAGGTACTGCGACCGGTCGGTGTCGACGTTCTGGTACGGATCGGAGGCGGTGATGCCGACATGTCCGCTGTCCGTGACGATGATGCGGGCAGCGCCCTGGTTATAGGCATAGTGCGTGGCTCCGAAGACGCTCGCGAAGTCGCCGTTCTCCGGCGTGGCGCCCTGGGTGATCTCGTGGTTGCCGACCGCGTCGTGATACGGCACGCCGAGCCCGTCGAGCAGGCCCTTGAGATAGGTCAGGTCGGCGGTCTGGCCGTCGTCCGCCATGTCGCCGAGCGCCTGTACGACCGCGGGCTTGGCCGCCGCCGGCAGGTTCGCCAGCAGCTGTGGCATCGCCTTCAGCGCGACGCTGCCGGTACCGGTGGGGTTGGCGGCGCTGACGTGCGCGTCGTCGAACGCTGCGACGGTCGTGCCGCCGGGGGTGAACCGGCTGACGTCGGTGTACTTCAGCCAGGACGGATTCTCCGGGATCGGCGTGTAGGCCGGCGGCACCGGCGGGCGCGGCGAGTAGACCGCTTGCAGGTCGGCCAGGTGGACGTCGCCGGTCAGGTTCGGGCCGGGCTTGATCACGACCAGGCCGAGGTAGTTGACGCGCAGCGGGTACTGCAGGCCAGGCGGGAGTTTGGCGACCACGTACTGCCAGCCGTCGAAGGTGATGCCGGTCGGATAGAAGCTGGTCGGCTGATCGGTGGACTGCCAGATGCCGACGTTGAGGGTGACGATGCCCGGGGCCAGGCCGGCGCCGGGGCGGGAGGCCAGGTCGGGGTTGCCCTTGACCCACACGCCGATGCCGATCGGTGCCTGGGTGCCGTTCAGGAGCGGGATCCGCTCGCTGTTCGGGTCGTTGAGGTAGACGCTCAGGTCCAGGGTCTTGCTGACGTACGGATAGCTGTAGTGGACGTCGAAGGACCCTGCGTCGCCGGGGAACGCCTTGGTGTCCGGGTCGAAGGACAGCGTGCCGTCGGACGTGGTCTGCGATCCGGGGCTGGGGACCTTGCGCGGGTAGACGTTCATGTAGGTGTCGGTGACCGACCACCGGGAGACGTCGGTGAGGGGGTCGACGGCGACGGTGGAGCGGCCGACGGCGATGCTGACGGTGGCGGTGCGGCCGCCCGCGCTCGCGGTGAGCGTGACGAGGCCGGAGCCTTGTGACGCGGCGGCGAACGTCCCGTCGGGGGCGACCGAGCCGAGGGACGGCTGGTCGACGGACCAGGTGACGGCTTCGGCGGGGAGCGTGACGGCCTTGCCGTCAGGTGCGGTGGCCGTGGCGGTGATGAGCTGGGTGGCGCCGTTGTCGAGATCGACCTTGCCGGGCGTGGCCGCCAGGCTGCCGAGTTGGGAGACGACGTTCAGCGGGATCGCTGAACGCGCGTGGCCCGCGGTGACGTGCAGGACGCCGGGACCGGTGCGGCCGGAGAACGTCAGGGTGCTGCCGTTCACGGTGGCCAGGGACGGCGGGGAGGCTGACAGATCGGCGGCGTCGCGCGCCGGGTTGTCGCGATCGTCGAGGCCGTGGGCGGAGACCGGGACGGTGCTGCCGGCCAGGACTGTCAGGGGTTTGTCGTCGTTGACGACGGCCTGAGTCGCCGGGCCGGGCTGGTGCTCGGTGCTGTAGAGGAACAAGCCGTTCGCGACCGGGCGCTCGTGGCCGTCGGAGGGGACGTTCAGGACCGAAGCCTGGGCCTGGCCGGGCAGGCGGCCGACCATCTGGGTGGAGCCGCCGCTGTCGAACAGGATCGCGTTGTAGGCGCCGTGCTGCATCATCCAGCCGGCGATCCGCGGGCGGGTCAGGCCCTGCGCGGTGTCCTCGGGCTGGTGGCCGTCGAAGGCGGCGAAGATCGCGTGCTCGCCGTCGCGGGTGACGCCGACCGCGGTGACGGGGTTGTCGACGTTGTTCTCGCCGGGGCCGGTCAGGGGTACGGCGCGGGCGCCGTTCTGGACGAGGATCGCGCCGCCGGACAGGGCTTGGACGACGTCGGTGTCAGGGCTCAGGCTCTCGCCGACGGCGATCCGGTCGCCGGGGTGGACGTTCTGGGACAGCCACTGCGCCTGGGTGCCGGAGCCGACCAGGTCTTCGGTTCCCTTGGCGAGCTGCGGAAGGGAGGTGACGCCGGGGGTGACGGTATCGACTATGAGGCTGGTGGCGGTGTCGAGGTGGCCCGCGGCGACTGTCGACGCCGCTATCGGCGACGGAGTGCCGAGGTCGGGGGTCACGCGTATCAGAGCGTTACCCGACAATGCGTCGACCGTATTGACTCCCGTGAGCGCGGCGCCGGCGGCGCCGTCGGTGACGCTGCCGGTGTAGGCCTCTGTGCCGATGCCGATGCTGCCGTCGTGCCGAACCCACAAATCGGCGTTCCGGGTCGGATCAGGGCTCTTCACCAGCCGCCCGTCGATGACGACCATGCCCAGCGGCCGCCCGCTGCCGTAGATCTGGAAGAAGTCGCCGTTGATCCCGGCCACCGCCCCGGTCCGATGCGCCATCGACGACGGCACCTCATCGACCGGATCGGTGAGATGGTCGTGGGATTCCACAACACCCAACCTGACGTTCGGATCCGCCAGATCCACATCGAGCACCTGCGCACGCTGCGCACCGCCGACGGTCTTCAACAGATCAGCATGCTGCAGCACGCCGTGGGTGAGGGTGCGACCCGGGGTGACGGTCTCGTCCACGACCAGCGGCCACTGATCCGGCGTCGGCGGCAGCCAACTCGGCGAAGCGGCGGCGGCAGCCGGTCCACCGACGTCAGCACTCGAAGCCGCGGGACCGGCCGTCCCGACACCGACCGCACCGGCCACGACGAGCGCCGCGACCACCTTCGCGCGACGGCCTCGCAGGGAACGTATTCGGGTCGACACCATGCCCTCCCTCGACGGCGCCGCACCACGCCGCTTGGTGTTTTGTGGATTCTACGCAACGGTAGTCATAAATCAAGGCGCTGAATCCACGAAAAACCAACATCGAGGGTAACGGGCGACCAACGAACGCGGAGAGGTGCAGCGATCGTTGCCGGTGGTGGCCCGGCGGGGCGTGGAGCCGGGCCGGACATGGCGTTGTACGAGCGGATCGCGGCGGTGTTCGCCGAGGTCGGCTTGGCGTTGCGCCCGCGTCAGGCTGTGGCCGCGTGCCGGGATGGAGCATTGAGCCCTACCCTTCCGGCGGATACCGCGACCCGGCGTCAGGACCTGGGTTCGATACAGAGCTCTGATAGGCGGGACGTCAAGACCACCCCCGACCAGCGGAGATCGACTGGGCCTTTTGACCCAGTCGATCGCCCCAAGCCCCTTTCCCGTTGGGTTACCCGGTAGTAGCGTGCGCGGCGCCCCCTTCGGCGAGAGGAGACCGAGCATGCGTATTCGTGCCCGTACGATGGCTGCCGCATTGGTCGCGCTGGTGGTCGGCGGAGCCTTCGGCGTGAACGCCGTGACGGCTTCGGCGGCTGCTCCCACCGGTCCGGTCCGGGCGGCCGCCGTCGCCGCGCCCGCGGACTACTGCCCGAGCCAGTGCAGTGACATCCTGCCGCCCGGGGAGAACGGGAGCGCCACGCTCGCGCAGATCCTGTGGTTCAAGGCGACCGGCGGCCGGCCGGCCAACACCGACGACCAGCTGGGCAAGTACGCGAGCCTGGTCGACGGCTACACCGGCCTGACCGACGCGAACCTCGGCAGCTTCTTCAACAGCTCCGCCTTCGGCGTGCCGGCCGGCCAGGTCAGCAGCACCCTGAAACCCGGCGGGCGCTCCGACGTCACCATCGTCAGGGACACCCAGGGCATCCCGCACATCACCGGCAGCACCCGTTCGGGGGCCGAATACGGGGCCGGATACGCCGCCGGGCAGGACCGGCTGTGGATGATGGACGTCTTCCGGCACGTCGGGCGCGGGCAGCTCAGCGGCTTCGCCGGCGGCGCGGCCGGGAACCGGCAGCTGGAGCAGCAGTTCTACCTCAACGGCGCCTATACCGAGGCGGATCTGCAAGCCCAGATCGACCGGGTGAAGAACAACGGCGCCCGCGGCGCGCGGGCCTACCAGGACATGACCGACTACCTCGCCGGGCTCAACCGTTACATCGCCGACGTGAAGGCCGGCGCCGACTTCCCGGGCGAGTACGACCTGACCGGCAACGCGAACATCCTCACCGGGGACGGGATCCAGCCGTTCCAGGCCACCGACCTGGTCGCGATCGGCTCGGTCATCGGCGCGCTGTTCGGCGCCGGCGGCGGCAACCAGGTGGCGTCCGCGCTGGTGAAGGAGGCGGCCGAGGCCAAGTACGGGGTGACGCAGGGCGATCAGGTCTGGCAGGCGTTCCGCGAGGAGAACGACCCCGAGGCGGACCTGACGCTGCACGCCGGACAGAGCTTCCCGTTCAACGGCAGCCCGGCGAACGCTACCGGCGTGGCGCTGCCCGACCCGGGTTCGGTCACCCCGCAGCAGATCGTCTTCGACCCGACCGGGTCCGCGACGGGTTCGAGCTCCGCGACTGCGAACACTGCCGTGCAGAGCGTCCTGCCGGCCAACCTGTTCAACCAGAAGCGCGGTATGTCCAACGCCCTGGTGGTCTCCGGTCAGTACACCGACACCGGCAATCCGGTCGCCGTGTTCGGGCCGCAGACCGGCTACTTCGCCCCGCAATTGCTGATGCTGGAGGAGATCCAGGCCCCGGGCATCAGCGCGCGCGGCGCGGCCTTCGCCGGCCTGAACTTCTACGTCGAACTCGGCCGCGGCGCCGACTACTCCTGGAGCGCGACCTCCGCCGGCCAGGACATCATCGACACCTTCGCCGTGCAGCTGTGCAACACCGACGGCTCGCCGGCCACCAAGAACTCCAACGCCTACCTCTACAACGGCGTCTGCACGCCGATGCAGCAGATCGAGCGGGACGACTCCTGGAGCCCGACCGTCGCCGACAGCACGCCGGCCGGCTCCTACAAGCTGATCGCGTTCCGCACCGCCTTCGGCATCGTGCAGGCGCGCGCCACGATCGGCGGCAAGCCGGTGGCCTACACCTCGCTGCGCTCCACCTATCTGCACGAGGTGGACACCGTCATCGGCTTCCAGATGTTCAACGACCCGAGCGTGATCACCGGCCCGGCCGGCTTCCAGCAGGCGGCGTCGAACATCACCTACACGTTCAACTGGTTCTACGTCGACTCCCAGCACACCGCGTATTACAACTCGGGACTGAACCCGACGCGGCCGGCGAATGACGACCCGAACCTGCCGATCACCGCCGACGCCGCGCACCAGTGGCTGAACTGGGATCCGAGCACGAACACGGTGGCCGACACGCCGTTCGCGGCGCACCCGAACTCCATCGACCAGGACTACTACGAGTCGTGGAACAACAAGATCGCCGCCGGCTACACGGTGTCGGGGTTCGGCGACGGCTCGATCTATCGCAGCAACCTGCTGAACACCCGTATCAAGAATCTGATCACCGGCGGGCAGAAGGTCACCCGGGCCTCGCTGACCCGGGCCATGGAGGACGCGGCGGTCACCGACCTGCGCGGCGAGACGGTGCTGCCGGAGCTGCTCCAGGTGATCGGCACGCCGAGCGATCCGGCGCAGGCGCAGGCCGTGACCGAGCTGCGGACCTGGCTGACCGACGGCGCCAAGCGCAAGGAGACCTCGGCCGGAAGCAAGAAGTACGCCGACTCCGACGCGATCCGCATCATGGACGCCTGGTGGCCGCTGCTGGTGAAGGCTGAATTCCAGCCGGGCATGGGCGACGCGCTTTATTCGGCGATGACCGGCGCGCTCAGCATCGACGACTCCCCCTACGGCGGCTCGGAGGCCGGCGTGTCCCACAAGGGCTCGTCGTTCCAGTCGGGCTGGTACTCCTACGTCGACAAGGACATCCGCACGATCCTGGGCAAGCCGGTGCAGGGCGGCCTGACCCGGGCCTGGTGCGGCGGCGGCGATCCGGCCCAGTGCCGTCAGGTACTGCTCACGACGCTGTCCGCGGCGGCCGCGACGCCGGCCACGACGGTGTATCCGGCGGACTCGGTCTGCTCGGCCGGCGACCAGTGGTGCGCCGATTCCATCCAGCAGCACCCGCTGGGCGGCATCACGGACGCCGAGAGCAACTGGCAGAACCGGCCGACGTTCCAGCAGGTGGTGCAGTACCCGGCGCACCGCACGTCGTAGCGAAGTGTTGTCAACGCGTCGCCCGGGCCGCTTCGGCGGTTCGGGCGGCGCTTCCTTCTAGAGCGCACGCGATGAAGTCACTGGGTGTCCGGCCTGGAGACGGCGGTTCGCTCGCCCGGGTCGATGCGGCTGAGCAGGTCCTGGAGCTGTCGGCGCTGGGCGGCGGTCAGCCGGGTGACCACCTCGGTGTCCAGGCGTGGGATGTGGGCTTTGAGCCCGGCGCGCAGTGCCGCCTCGCCCGTGTCGGTCAGGGCGACCTGGAACGCGCGTCCGTCCTCGGGGTCGCGTACCCGGTCGATCATGCCCTTGTCCTCCAACCGGGCGACCAGCTTGGTGGTGCCCGCGGAGCTGAAGCCCATCAACGCGGCGACCTTGCTGGCGTGCGCGCGCGGGCCGGGCAGGCGCGCCAGGCGCAGCAGGAACTCGAACTCGGTGCCGTCCAGTCCGGTGGCGGCCCGGATGTCGGCGTGCAGCAGCGTGTTCAGGGCCCGGTGCAGGTTCACCACCCGACCCCAGAGCACCACGGCTTCGTCGGCCACCAACGCACGCAACTCCTCGTCCACGGAGACGATGATAACCGACCCCCTGGAATAAACCTCGCCAGTGAGCTACTTTAACTCACCAGCGAGGTATATTGGCGGTGCCGGACCTCCCGGGCCGCCTCCGAGGACAGGGTGAGGACCATGACTGACCTGAAGTACACGATCATCGACGGGGACTTCCCCGTCGCGGTCAAGAACAAGACCGCCACTCTGGTCACCGGCCAGAGCGAGGCGCTGCTGATCGACGCCGGCTTCACCCGCGCGGACGGGCACCGGCTGGCCGCCGCCGTGCTGGACTCCGACAAGACGCTGACCACCGTGGTCATCAGCCACGCGGACCCGGACTTCTACTTCGGCGCCGAAGTGATCGCCGATGCCTTCCCCGCCGCGACCTTCCTGGCCACCCCCGAGGTCGCCGCCGCGATGGCCGCCAAGTACGAGGGCAAACTGAAGGCCTGGGCGCAGCTCGGGGCGAACCTGCCGACCCGGCTGATCGGCACCGCGCCGCTCACCGGCGACCTGACCTTCGCCGGCCACACCTTCCAACTGCTCGGCGCCCCCGCCGCCCTGCCCGACCGCACCTACCTGTACCAGCCCGAAGACCGGGCGATCCTGGGCGGCGTGCTGGTCTTCGCCGACGAGCACGTCTGGCTCGCCGACACCCCACGCGCCGAACAGCTCGACGCCTGGGACGCCCTGCTGGCCGAGATGCAGGCCCTGGACCCGGTCCTGGTCGTGCCCGGCCACCGGCAGCCCGCCGCGCCCGCCGATACGTCCGCACTGGCCTACACCCGCCAGTACATCGCCGCGTTCCGCCGCATCGTGGCCGAAGCCGCCGACGGCGCCGCAGCCACCGAGGCGCTGCTCAAGGCCTACCCCGGCGCCGGCATGCAGATCGCCGCGCAGCTCGGACCAAAGGTCGTCAAGGGCGAAATGAGCTGGGGCTGAACACGATGGCCGACACGCACACCGACTTCGCCACCAGCACCGCGCCCGCCGACGTGGTCCGCCGCCAGTACCTGGCCTCCGCCGCCGCCGACCTGGACGCATTGCGCGCCACCCTCGCCCC
>JAEKKI010000127.1 GCA_019510485.1 Catenulisporales bacterium | reverse complement strand
GCACCGGCGGCAAGCTGTGCTTCGCCACGCTGCGCGAGGGCGACTTCGAGATCCAGGCCATGTTCTCCCTGGACCGCCTGGGCCCGGAGTCGCTGGACGCCTGGAAGACCGACATCGACCTCGGCGACCACGTCGGCGTGACCGGCGAGATCATCACCTCCCGGCGCGGTGAGCTGTCCGTCATGGTGGACAGCTGGGCTATCACCGCCAAGTGCCTGCGGCCGCTGCCGGACAAGCACAAGGGGCTGACCGACCCCGAGTCCCGGGTGCGGCAGCGTTACGTCGACCTCATCGTGAACCCCGATGCGCGGCGGATGCTGTTCACGCGCTCGGATCTGGTGCGCTCGCTGCGCGACAGCCTGGCCGACCGCGGCTACACCGAGGTCGAGACGCCGATGCTGCAGCCGATCCACGGCGGCGCCAACGCCCGGCCGTTCCAGACCCACATCAACGCCTACGACATGAAGCTCTTTCTGCGCATCGCGCCGGAGCTGTACCTCAAGCGCCTGCTGGTCGGCGGCGTGGAGAAGGTCTTCGAGATCAACCGCAACTTCCGGAACGAGGGCGCGGACTCCACGCACAGCCCGGAGTTCACGATGCTGGAGGCCTACGAGGTCTACGGCGACTACAACGTCATGCAGAAGCTGACGCAGTCGGTGATCCAGGAGGGCGCCGAGGCGGTCTTCGGCGCCCAGGTGGCGCGCCGCGTGAACGAGGCCGGCGAGGTCGAGGAGTTCGACATCAGCGGCGACTGGAAGTCCATCACCGTCAACGAGGCGATCTCCGCGGCGCTCGGCGAGGAAGTCAGCGCCGACACCGAAGTCGGCGACCTGAAGAAGCTCTGCGATGCCGCCGGGGTGCCGTACGCGCCGGACTGGACGCGCGGGCAGGTCGTGCTGGAGATGTACGAGCACTTGGTCGAGGACCGGACCGTGCTGCCGACGTTCTACCGGGACTTCCCGAAGGACGTCTCGCCGCTGACCCGCGCGCACCGCGAGGACTCGCGGCTGGCCGAGCGCTGGGACCTGGTCGGCTGGAGCGCGGAGATCGGCACCGGCTACTCCGAGCTGATCGACCCGGTGGACCAGCGCGAGCGGTTCACCGAGCAGTCGCTGCTGGCCGCCGGCGGCGATCCGGAGGCCATGCAGCTGGACGAGGACTTCCTGCGGGCACTGGAGTACGCGATGCCGCCGGCCGGCGGCATCGGGGCCGGGATCGACCGGATCCTGATGGCGCTCACCGGCAGGCTCATCCGCGAGACCATCCTGTTCCCGTTCGTGAAGCCCGTCTAGGAATTCCTGGCGGGCACTGCACCATCTCATCCCCTGGGGGAAGCGGCACGATGTTGGACCATCTGGATCTGTACGTACCGTCGGTCGTGATGGCGATCCTGTTCGTCTATCTGATCCGGCTCATCATCGTGTCGCAGAACCCGCAGAAACGTGCCGAGGCGCGGGCCCGGGAATTGGACGCGGAGCGGAACGATCCGAGATTCGTCTCGAATGAGTCAGCGCCGCATTGATACAGCGGCGCGCAGCGCCTCCATAACGGGTGGCGGTGGGAGACGGGTGGGCCGGTCCGACACCGCATAGCGTCCCGGTATTGTGGCGCAGGTGACGGAAGTTCTGGCTGTGGACGGCGAACCCCGGGGCGGCGACCTGCTGGCCCACCGAGCACGAGCGCTGACCCTGGTCCGGCAATGCTTCGCGGCGGTCACGGCCCGGCCGGACGTCTTCACCGCCGAGTTGTACGAGGACTTCTTCACATCGAACCCGCGCTATCGGAAGTACTTCGTCGGCGACCCGAAGCGGCGCGATGAGCAGACGCTGGAGGCCGCGGCGCGCATAGTGGCCGAGCTGGACCGTCCCGGCGCGCTGCTGCCGCTGCTGCGCCGCCTCGCGCTGGAATACCGCAAGTACGGCGTCCGCGAGCCGCACTACCGCGCGTTCGCCGGATCGGTGATGACCGCCTTGGAGCGCACGATAGGCGACGCCTGGACTTACGAGGCGGCCGTGGCATGGGTGGACGAGCTGACGATGGTGGCCTCTGCGATGCTCGGCATCGCGGCGGAGGCCGACTCGCAGAACCCGGCGTATTGGGAGGCGGAGGTCGTCGGCCTGGAGCGGTTGGCGGAGGACGTGGTGTGCTTACGGGCCAAGACCGCTTTCCCGTATCCGTACCAGGCCGGGCAGTACGCGGCGATCGAGCTCGGGCGGCTGCCGCACGTGTGGCGGGACTTCTCGTTCGCGACGGCGCCGAAGCAGGACGCGGACGGCGGGCAGTCGGTGCTGGAATTCCACGTCCAGCGGTCCGAGGGCGGCCGGCTGAGCACGGTGGTGCACGATGAGCTGGAGACCGGCGATCGGATCCGGATCGCCGCGCCGGTCGGGGAGCTGGCTTTCCCGGCGGGCGCCTCGCGGCTGATCGCGGTCGGGCACGGGACCGGGCTGGCGCCGATCGTGGCGCTGCTGGAGGACGCCATGGCGGCCGGGGACGACCGGCCGGTGCACGTCGTGGTGGGGAGCTCGCTGCGGGGCGGCGCGGGCAAGTCCGCGGCGGTGAAGAAGGCCGCCGCCAAGAAGGCGGCCGCGGCCCCGGGCGGGGCGAAGGCGGCCTCGGGCGGCGCGAAGAAGACGGCCAAGACGGCCAAGCCGGCCGAGACAGCCCAGACGGCCCAGACGGCGGCGTCCGCCCCCGACACAGCCGACCACTACCTCACCCCCCGCCTGGCCGAGCTCGCCGCCGCGCACGGCAACGTCACCGTGGTCCACCTCGGGCCCGCCGAGGAGCTGCCTCAGCATCTGGACGAGTACGTCAAGGGGCTCGCGAACGGCGCGAGACTGTCCGGGTGGGGCGGCGTGGCCGTCGGCTCGACCGCGGCGGTCCAGGGCTGCCTCGCGGTCCTGGCGTCCGCCGGGGCCGACCCCGCCGACGTGAGAAGCGATCTGTTCGGATGACCGTGACGCCCCGGCCGACATCCCCGCCACCACCCTCCGATATCACGGTGCGCCGGGCCCGCACCGACGATGTCGAGTCCATCCGGGAACTGCTCCGCAGCTACAAAGGCATCCTGCTGGACAAGCCGGACGTCACGCTTTTCGAGGACATCCAGGAGTTCTGGGTCGCCGAACACGACGGCGACGGCCGAATCGTCGGCTGCGGCGCGCTGCACGTGTTCTGGCTGGATCTCGCGGAAGTGCGCACCCTGGCGGTGGACCCGGATTGCCGGGGGATGGGGATCGGCGCGCGAATCCTTGACAAACTAGTGCGTACCGCCGCGCGCATCGGCGTCCGCCGGCTGTTCTGCCTCACCTTCGAAGTGGACTTCTTCGCCGCCCACGGATTCTCCGAGATCAGCGGCGTCCCGGTCCCGCCGCAGATCGAGGCCGAACTGTCGAAGTCGCCCGACGGCGGAGTGGCGGAGTTCCTGGACTTGGAGCAGGTCAAACCCAACACTCTGGGCAATACGCGCATGCTGCGGATCTTGTAGGACGGTGCCCGTCTCAGGTGCGGGATTTGATTTCATCAGCGGAATGCGCTTTGCTAACGGACGGAATAACCCGTACTGGAGAAAGGCGGGCCGCCCGATGGCCAAGCGCACTACCGTGGTGATTCACGACGACCTCGACGGCTCCGAGGGTGCCAGCACCGTGAAGTTCGGCCTCGACGGCAAGGCCTACGAGATCGATCTGTCCGAGGCGCACGAGAAGGAATTGCGCAAGG
>JAEKKI010000126.1 GCA_019510485.1 Catenulisporales bacterium | reverse complement strand
GACAACTGGTGGTTCAGGCCGTCGTAAGCGATCTTGCTCAGATAGGAGGAGCCGATGACCAGCCCGACGGTGAGGGCGAGGAAGACCGCGACGATGGACACGACGTGGTAGCGGAAGTCGATCACGTGAACAGACCCCGACCCCCGCTGGGAGCAGCGCCGACCCCTGCCGGGCGCGCGGGGGCCGCCGTCGACAGAGGATCATTCCCTTCGGGCCGTCGTCGCCGCACGTATCTCCCAGCTCACAGACGAATCGGTCTCGATCCAACGACAGGTCAAGTCAGGTGAAGCCTACGCGCTCGCCAGGCTGTGGACAGTTGTCGGCTACGGCCGTCCGGCACAGAGCTCAGTTCAGCACCGCCACCGTCGCCGCCGCGGCGAGACTCGGCTGGAGCCGGCGCGCGACGTCCACATGGTCGCCGGTCCAGATGACCCGCACTGCGGTGGCGGTGGCCTGCCCGTCCTGATCGACCAGGTCGGTGCGCACCGAATCGACGAGCCTCGCCGCCGATTCGGGCCGCGACTCCACCGGAGTGGGGATGGGGCCGTGGCTGCCGAGGCTGTCGGCCAGGCTCCGGTACCAGCCGACGACGTTGTCGGCGGCTTCCAGGATGGCGTTGTGCGCCGCGCTCTGGTCGGCCATGGCTTTGCACTTGCCGGCGTTCTGCCACAGCGCCACCACCGAATCGGCGGCCAGTCGTAACCCGACGACGCCGGTGACCAGCGTGGTGGTCTCGGCCAGCGACAGCGGCTTGGCGCCGCGTTCGGCCAAGTAAGTGCGGAAGGCGTCATCCAGGCGCCGCGCGGAGGCGGCAGCTTCGCGGCTCTGCGCCGCCACCGGGTCCGGCGACGGCTCGGCGGTTTTGGCGGCGTCGCAGTGCCCGAGGGCGTAGGCGACCGCCCCCGACAGATACCGCGCCGCGTCGTTGTAGGCCGTCGCCAGGGCCTTGTCAACGGCGGCGGAGGCGCCGCGCGGCCAGAAGAACAGCGCCACCAGGATGCTGACGCCGCAGCCCAGCGCGATGTCCTGGATCCGCAGCAGCACGATGTGCCAGTCAGGGTTCTGTCCGATGTTGAACAGGATCACCAAGGTCACGGTGAACGCCGCCTGCCCGGCGGCGAAGGAGATCACGGCCGGCGCGACTCCGGCGATCAGGATCGCGATCGGCAGCAGGAACCACAGCACAGTGCCGTGGTGCCCGATCACCTGCAGCAGGCCCGCGCCGATGATGGAGCCCAGAACGGTGCCCAAGATGGCGCGCGCGGCGTTCTGTCCGGTGTTCAGGGCGTTGGACCGCAGCACGGACAGGGTGCCGAGCAGGACCCAGAAGGAATGTTGGACGCTGGTGAGGTCGGCCAGCAGTGCCGCGATGGCCAGCCCGATGGAGCCGCGCAGGCTGTTGTGCAGCCATACCGAGCTCCAGCCGAAGTGTGCTGAGGCGCGTTCGCGGGCGGAGGCCAAGGGTTTGGTCAGGGCACCGGGCTCCCGACCGAGGAGCCGGTCGGGCCAGCTGCGTTGGTAGGCGGCAGCGGCGAGTTCGACGTTTCCGGCGATCTGAGCGACGGCGAAGCCCAGTTCCAGGGCCCGGAAGGAGAAGTCGAGGGTTGAGATGAAGGTGTACACCTCGATGGGGCTGTCGCCGACGGGCTGGTCGACGGGCAGCCGCGCGGTGGAGCTGGCCTCCATCGCGGCGAGGGTTTTCTGCAGCTGCTCCACGCCGGTCTGCAGCGGGGTGACGTCGCCGCGGAAGTCGGTGAGCAGGTTGGCTGCGCGGTCCAGGACGTCAGCGGCGGCCAGGCGAGCGGCACGAGCCTCGGGGTCGCAGGCCGGTGGTTGCTCAGTGTAGTCGGGCCGGTCGGTGACTATGGTGACGAGCCACGTGAGTTCGTCGACGAGCCGGACCAGGGTCCGTGAGGAGGTGGACAGGCCGGTGGGCCGGTAGGGGGTGGCATCGAAAATACGGCGCAGCGCGATGTTGGCCGCGTTGGTCTCCTCGGCCGCGATCTGGCACTCGCCGACGGTGAAGCCACGGTGGCCGCCGGTGGCACGGGCGTCGGCGCGCAACAGTGCGGCGGCGGCTCGACAGACGCGGGCGGCGGGTCCGGACAGGGGGTCGGCGGCGGGGCGTGGCCACAGCAGCGTGACAGCGGGCAGCGCCGCGGCGGCGGCGAGCCCTGCTCCGAAGAGGCGATCGGGCAGCGCCGACAGCGGCACCGGCGTGGCGACCGGCAGCACGAACGCCAGCAGCAGTGCGGTGGCGCTACCGGCTAGGACGGAACTGACGACCCCGGAGAACAGCACGATGAACGCCACGGCCAACGTCACCACTACTGCGAGCCAAGTGACGCGGGCCACCAGAGTGCCTAGGCAGATCAAAACGGCCCACGTGACGGCCAGGGCGATCTGGGCGCGCAGCCGCTGGATACGGGTGCCGCTGTAGTCGACGAGCAGCAGCATCGAGAAGGATCCGAACGCCGCGAAGCTGGCCGTCGTCGGCGAGTGCAGCACCTGCGTGCACAGCGCGAACAGCGCCGGCATGACCACTGCGGTACGCCCGGCGCGGCGGGTCGCGGCCAGCCCGGGATCATGGGCGCGCAGCCATCCGGCCAGTGCCGACCCGCGCCGATTCGCCCAGAACCCTGGCGACATTCACACCTCCGGTGAGCACATCGGCGGGCCTGGCGCCACACCGGCCTCAATTCTGTATCACCGCGGCAGGCTTGGCGGAAGTCTGCAGCAAGACGTTGTATAGGCGAGCGGAGAGTGGTTTCAGCTTCTCCACGGCGACGGTGCCGGAGACGTGGCCACTGTCGGTCGGCCCCAAGCGCCGCGCAGTTAGTTGAGGCACGGAGCTACGACGACAACCGACACTCTGAGCTGGGATGACACGCACTTCGCAGGGCACGTAGACCAACTACGAAAACCAACTCCGCAGCCAGAACACGAAGTCGTCCCATAGCGAGCCGAGCACGGTCAGATATCCCTTCCCGGCCGGCGAGACCAGCATTGTGGCGACGATGGTGGTGAGCGCGGCCAGCACCAGCGCGGCCAGCGAGGCGTTGGAGATCCGGCTGCGATACAGCCGCGAGACGCCCTTGGCGTCCACCAGTTTGCCACCCACGCGCAACCTGGTCAGGAACGTCGAGGCCATGCCGCCGCGCCCCTTGTCCAGGAACTCCACCAGGTTGCTGTGCCCGCCGACCGCGACGATCAGGCTCGCGCCCTTGTCGTCGGCCAACAGCATCGCCACGTCCTCGCTGGTGCCGGCCGCCGGGAACACCGTGCACGGCAGCCCCAGGGCGGTGACGCGGTCCAGGCCCGGGGCGGTGCCGTCCGGGTAGGCGTGCACGATCAGCTCGGCCCCGCAGGCCAGCGCCTCGTCGGAGACCGAGTCCATGTCGCCGACGATGAGGTCCGGCTTGTGCCCGGTCTCCAGCAGCGTGTCGGCGCCGCCGTCCACTCCTATGCACACCGGCCGGTACTCGCGGATGTAGGGGCGCAGCACCGCCAGGTCGTCCTTGTGGTGGGCGCCGCGCACGACCATCAGCACGTGGCGGCCGTCCAGCCGCGTGCTGATGTCCGGCACGCCGACACCGTCGAACAGCAGGTCCCGCTCGGCGCGCAGGTACTCCATGGTGTTCGCGGTGAACGCCTCGATCTGCTCCGCCACCGCCGAGCGCGCCTCGGCCAGGGCCTCGATCACCTCGGGCAGCTCCACCGCCTTGCCGACCGCGA
>JAEKKI010000120.1 GCA_019510485.1 Catenulisporales bacterium | reverse complement strand
GGGGTAGAAGGCGAGCACTATCGGCTTGCCGCGGTGCTCGGAGAGCGTGAAGTCGCGGCGCTCGACGTCCGTTCCGGACAAAACGATCGCCGGAAGCGTGAAGTCGGGGGCGGCAGTGCCGAGGTCGGGGGTGGAGGCCATGAGTCGATGCCCTTCCGGGTGGGCGTGATTACCTGTCAGTAGACAGCATGACGTATGGCAGGACGGATCAGTTCGGACGGCTCAGCTCGACCGGCGGGCGACCAGAGTCACCATCGGGAACGGCCGCGGCGCGTCCGGCGCCGCGCGCTCGATCATGCGCCCCACCTCTTCCAGCCCCGCCTCTGCGAGCAGAGTGCTGAAATGGTCGGGCCACCACCGATACGCCGTGACCACGGTGTGGTCGTACGACACCACTGGCGCCGAGACGTCGTCGGCGCCCGGGAAGCTGACGAGCACGTGCCCCCCGGGAACCAGAACCCTGCGGAACTCGGCGAGTACCGCGGGCACTTCCGCCGGCGGCGTGTGGATGATCGAGTAGCGGGACAGAACGCCGCTCAGCGTCTCGTCGGCGATGTCCAGCGCGGCCATCGACCCGACCTCGAACCGCGGCCCGGGATGCGTCGCGCGCGCGATGCGGATCATCTCCGGAGACAGGTCGACCCCGAACGCGTCGAGCCCCAGTGAGGCCAGATACGCCGTGACGTGGCCCGGCCCGCAGCCCAGATCCGCGACCGGCCCGCCGACGGCCGTCGCCAGTTCGGCGAACGAGGCGAGCAGGCCGCGTTCCAGCGGGTATTCGTCCAGGCTGTCACTGAACAGCGCGGCGTACTTCTCGGCTGCTTCGTCGTAAGACTCTTCGACGCTCATGGCCGAATAGCTTCCAGCGCCAACAACGCCACATGCAACGCCAAACACGACTCCACCGAATCCAGATCCACCGACAAGATCCGCTCGATCCGGTGCAGCCGCTCATAGAACGACGGCCGCGACAAGTGCGCCGCATCGGCCGCCGCCGACTTGTTCCGGCCCGACTCCACATACACGGTCAGCATCCGGACCAGATCCGTGCCGCGCTCGGCGTCGTACGCCAACAGCGGCCCGAGCTCGCGCTCCACGAACGTCTGCAGGCGTGCGTCATCGCGCAGCAGATGCAGCAGCCCGCGCAGCCGGACGTCCACCAGCCGGTGATAGGCCGCCGGCCCCGGCGGCTGCCGCACCGCGGCGTCGGCGACCTGCACCGCCTCCAGCAGCGAGCGCCGGGCATCGCGCACCGCGCCGACCGAGCTGCCGACCGCGATCACGTAGCCGTCGGCGACCGAGGGCGACGTCGGCCGCTCCACCAGGCGGCGCACGCGCTCGGCGAAGCCGTCCAGCGCGGCGTCCTCACGATCCTGCGGGCCCAGGGCCAGCAGCAGACCGACGCTGTGCTCGTCGAGCGTGCCGATCAGCGCCGACAGCCGGCGGTCGCGCACGGCGGCGGCCGCCTGGTCGGTCAGCTCCCGCAGCCGGGCCTGGGTCTCCAGCGCCGTCGGGTGCGCGGTGGTCCGCAGCCGCAGCACCACGCCGACCAGGCGGCGGCCGTCCAGCGTCACGCCGAGGGCCCGGGCCCGCAGCGCCACCTCCGAGGCCGGCTGGCCGTGGGAGAGGATCGCGGTCAGCAGCGTGCGGTGGGTCTGCCGTTCGAGGGAATCCCGGTCCCGCTCGACCAGGCGGTTCAGGGCCAGGGTGGAGGCGGCGCGCTCCAGCAGCATGGACAGCCGGGGCACCGGCGTGGGGTCGTTGCAGATCAGGACCAGCCGGCCCCAGTCGTGGCCGCGCGCGCCGACCACGGTGGTCAGCCAGCCGGAGCGCTCGTCATAAGAGGTGCGGCCCTGGGTGCGGACCGAGCGGGAGCGGCCCTCCCAGCCGTCGAGCAGCACCGCGGGGTCCGCGCCGGCCTGGGAGTAGGTGAGGGCCTGGTGCGCCAGGTTCTCCAGCACCACCGGGCAGCCGGACATCCTGCCGATCTGCTGCACCACTTCATCGGGGGAAGCGCCCTCGACCGCGAGTTCGGTGAACGTCTGGTGCACCTCGTCGGAGGCCCGCAGCTCGGCGAGCTGGGCGTCGATGATCAGGCCGTGCACCGCTTCGGTAATGGTGACGAAACGTGTGTCCAGCGCCAGCGTGATCACCGGCAGGCTGTGCTTCTCGGCCGCGGCCAGCAGCGCCTTGGGCAGGGTGCTGTCGGTGTAGCGGCGGCCCAGCTCCAGCACCAGGCCGGCGGTGCCGAGCTTGGCCAGGTCGGCGATGAAGTCGGCGAGCCGGTCCCGGTCGTCGGGCCAGGCGATGCCGGTGGACAGCACCAGCTCGCCGCCGCGCAGGATGGTCGCGACGTCGACCAGCTCGGTGACGTGCACCCAGCGCACCACCCGGTCCAGACCCGCGGCGCCGGCCACCACCCGCGGCCCGCCCTGCTTGACCGGCCCGAGCCCGAGCACGTCGCCGACCGTCGGGTATTGGGCGGCATATACCGACGGCCCGAGCGGACCGGCGGGGACCGGGTGCGCGGACGCGTCGTCGGGCCGGTCGGCGCTGCTCACGGAAGGCTCCAAACGGCAGGGGGCTCAAGGGGTGGGATCGGACGCCGCTGTGCGGATTCCTTTACTGGTTGTTCTTTGCAAAGTGTTCAGAAGGATCGCTCTGTCGACGCACCTTGCCAGGTGCGTGCGGGGTGCGCAAGAGATCCGGCGACTGCGAATTGATCGCACGGTAACGCCGGATCGGTCTGTGCAGGCCACGGCCAGGTCCCGATTTCGTTGCGAGGTTCAATTTCGTCGACGGAATCCCTTGTTTATCGGCCAGATGTCTGTAACGATCCTCACTCGGACGCGGGTGGTCGTTGTCCGAACAATCCGTCAAGGAGAACGTCGTGCACCAGTACATCGGCGGGGAGCTCAGGACCGGCTCGTCGCCCGTCGGGCACCGGGTGGTGAATCCGGCGGACGGCGGCACCGTGGCCGAGGTCGTGCTCGGCGACGAGCGGGACGCCGCCCTGGCGGTGGCCGCGGCCAAGGCGGCGTTCCCCGCCTGGAGCCGGGCCACGCCGGCCGAGCGCTCCACGAAGCTGCACGAGGCGGCCCGGATCCTCGGCGAGCGCGCTCAGGAGTTCGCCGAGACCGAGTCCCGGCAGACCGGCAAGCCGATCCGGCTGACCACCGGCTTCGACGTGCCCGGAGCCGTGGACAACACCGCGTTCTTCGCCGGTGCGGCCCGGCACTTGGAGGGCAAGGCCTCGGCCGAGTACTCCGCGGACCACACCAGCGCGATCCGCCGCGAGCCGATCGGCGTGGTGGCCTCGATCGCGCCGTGGAACTACCCGCTGCAGATGGCGGCCTGGAAGATCCTGCCGGCCATCGCCGCCGGCAACACGATCGTGCTCAAGCCGGCCGAGATCACGCCCCTGACCGCGTTGCTGTTCGCGCAGGCCTGCACCGACGCCGGGATCCCCGACGGCGTGGTCAACGTGGTCACCGGCCACGGCCCGGTGGCCGGCGAGGCGCTGATGGCCCACCCGGACGTGCGCATGGTGTCGTTCACCGGCTCCACGCCGGTCGGCAAGCGGATCATGGAGATCGCCTCGCGGACGGTCAAGCGCGTACACCTCGAACTCGGCGGCAAGGCGCCGTTCGTCGTGTTCGACGACGCCGATCTGGAGGCCGCCATCCACGGCGCCGTCGCCGGCTCGCTGATCAACACCGGCCAGGACTGCACCGCCGCGACCCGCGCCTACGTGCACCGCAGCCGCTTCGACGAGTTCGTGGCCGGGGTGGCCGATCTATACGCCAAGGTGAAGCTCGGCGACCCCTTCGACCCCGCCACCGACCTCGGCCCGCTGGTCTCCCACCGGCAGCGGGACAGCGTCGCGGGGTTCGTCGAACGCGCCCGCGGCTACGGCGCGAAGGTCGTGGTCGGCGGCGAAGCGCCCGGCGGCGAACTCGCGGCCGGGGCCTACTACCTGCCGACGCTGGTCACCGATGTGGCTCAGGATTCGGAGATCGTCCAGGACGAGGTCTTCGGCCCGGTGCTGACCGCGCTGCCGTTCGACACCGACGACGAGGCGCTCGCGCTGGCCAACGACACGCCCTACGGACTGGCCGCCTCGGCCTGGACCCGCGACCACTTCCGCGCCCTGCGCGCCGCCCGCGAGATCGCCGCCGGCTGCGTCTGGATCAACGACCACATCCCGATCATCAGCGAGATGCCGCACGGCGGCTACAAGGCATCGGGGTTCGGCAAGGACATGTCGTCCTACTCCTTCGAGGAGTACACGCAGGTCAAGCACACGATGCACGACATCACCGGCGTCGCGCGCAAAGCGTGGCACCGCACCATCTTCGAGCTCTGAACCGCCTCGAATGCGAATCCCCGCCACCCCCGCCCCGATCAACGCACCCGCAGTTCAACCCCACAGGTGATAGGACGGACCCTCACATGAACGACATATCCCGCGCCCGGGACGAGTTCCTCGAAGCCGCCGACCGTTACCCCGAGGCGTTCCGCCGCCAGCGGGGCAGCGCCTCGCGCCGCGGCTTCCTGGCCGCCGGAGTCGGTCTCGGCGCGGCCGGCGTGCTCGGCGCCTGCGCGACCAAGACCGCCAAGAGCTCCGGGTCTTCCGGCGGCTCCAGCAGCAGCGCGGGAACGGCGGGCAGCACCTCGGCCGCGCCGTCGGCGGCCGAGGGCAAGGCCGGGACCGACAAGTCGGACGCCGAGAAGGTCGTCAACTTCTCGAACTGGGTCTCCTACATCGACGTCGACCCCAACGACAAGAACAAGCGGCCCACGCTGGACAACTTCAAGGCAGCCACCGGCATCGAGGTGAAGTACACCGAGGACGTCAACTCCAACGACGACTTCTTCGCCAAGATCCACCAGCAGCTGGCCGGCGGCCAGGACACCGGCCGGGACCTGATGGTGCTGTCGGACTGGATGATCGGCAAGCTGCGGCAGCTGGGCTACCTGCAGCCGCTGAACCTGACGAACATCCCGAACTTCACCGGCCTGCTGGCCGAGTCGCAGAACCCCGCCTACGACCCGAACCGCAAGCACACGGTGCCGTGGGCGCGCGGCTTCGCCCTGCTCGGCGTCAACCTGAAGTCCGCGGGCCTGACCAGGGACCAGGCCCAGCAGCTGTCGATCAAGGACATGCTCACCAACACCAAGTACAAGGGCAAGGTCGGCTACTTCGCCGAGATGGAGGACGGCGTCGGCTTCGCCATGCTGGCCAACGGCATCGACCCGGCGAAGTTCACCGACGACGAGTTCGCCAAGGCCGTGGACTACGTCCAGAAAGCCCGCGACAGCAACCAGATCCGCCAGTTCACCGGCAACGACTACCTCAACGACCTCACCAACGGGAACTTCGCCCTGTGCATGGCCTACTCCGGCGACGTCGCGCAGCTCGACGACGAGAACATCGTCTGGGTGGTCCCGCAGGAAGGCATGATGTGGTTCGCCGACAACATGTGCGTCCCGGCGCTGGCCGCCCACAAGACCAACGCCGAGAAGTTCATGAACTACATGCTCGACCCGAAGGTCGCCGCGACGCTGGACGACTACATCAGCTACATCCCGTCGATGACCGGCGCCGACATCGCGATGAAGGACATCGACGACAAGGCCCTGAGCAACACGCTGATCTTCCCGGACGCCCCGACCAAGGCCAAGGCGCACGAGTTCAAGGACCTGGACCTCAAGACGCTGGACAAGTACATCGCGCAGTTCAAGGAAGTCACCGGCTGACACGGCCCCGCCGATCGCGGCCGGCCCGCCCGCGCGCCCCGCTCGCTCACCGCGGGCGGTCCGGCCCTGTACCTCCACAGACGCTCTTCGACAGCAAGACAGGCAGGCAGCGGTACATGAGCAAGAACACTGACACCTTGGCCGCGGGATCGGTGGCCGGCGACCTGAGGCTGGTGAACGTCACCAAGCGCTTCGGCGACTTCACCGCCGTGAACGACTTGACGCTGACGATCCCGCAGGGCTCGTTCTTCGCGTTGCTCGGCGCGTCCGGCTGCGGCAAGACCACCACCCTGCGCATGGTGTCGGGCCTGGAGGAGCCGACGGCCGGGCGGGTGCTGATCGGCGAGGGCGACATCACCCGGCTGCGCCCCTACAAGCGCCCGGTGAACACCGTCTTCCAGAACTACGCCCTGTTCCCGCACCTCACGGTCGCCGAGAACATCGCCTTCGGCCTGAAGCGGCGCGGGGTGAAGGACGTCAAGCAGCCGGTGCAGGACATGCTCGACCTGATCGAGCTCTCGCACATCGGCAGCCGCAAGCCCAACCAGCTCTCCGGCGGCCAGCAGCAGCGCGTCGCGCTCGGCCGGGCGCTGATCAACAGGCCGCGGGTGCTGCTGCTGGACGAGCCGCTGGGCGCGCTGGACCTGAAGCTGCGCCGGCAGATGCAGATCGAGCTCAAGCGGATCCAGACCGAGGTGGGCCTGACCTTCGTGCACGTCACGCACGACCAGGAGGAGGCCATGACGATGGCCGACACCATCGCGGTGATGAACCACGGGCGGATCGAGCAGCTCGGGTCACCCACCGACCTGTATGAGAACCCGAAGACGACGTTCGTCGCGAACTTCCTCGGCCAGTCGAACCTGTTGCCCGGCAAGGCCGTGGGGACGGTCGGCGGTGACGGTGAGCACGTGCAGGTCACGCTGGACGACGGCACGCGGGTCCTGGTCCCGTCCGCCCGCAACTGCGCGGTTGGCGAGCAGATCATCGTCGGTGTCCGCCCGGAGAAGATGTCCATCCACGCCTCCGCCGCCGAGGTCCCGGCCGGGCGCAACGTGCTGGCCCCGGGCCTGGTCACCGACACCAGCTTCGTCGGCGTCTCCACGCAGTACCTGGTCAAGGCGGCCGGCAGCGAGGAGATCGGCGTGTTCGTGCAGAACGACGGCGCCCAGATCTTCCGCCCGGGCACCGAGGTCGTCGTGTCCTGGGACCCGTCGCAGGGCTTCGGCCTGGACGGCCGCCAGGACATCGACGCCGGCGCGGAGGCGGACTTGGAGGCGGCCTCGTGAGCGCGGAGGCCGCCACCGAGCCGGCACAGACGGCCGGGGCCGTCGGCGCGGTGGCCACTCAGGCCGAACTGCGGGCGGACCGGCGGGTGCGCCGGCGGCGCGCGCTGCTGCCCTATCTGCTGCTGGCGCCGGGCATCGCCTGGCTCATCGTCTTCTTCGTGGTGCCGATGTGGTCGATCATCTCGACCTCGGTCGAGGAAGGCGACATGGACACCGGGTTCGTGCTCACCTGGCGGTGGGCCAACTTCGGCGACGTGTGGACCAACTGGCGCGAGCAGATCATCCGGTCGCTCGAATACTCGCTGATGTGCACGCTGTTCTGCCTGGTGTTGGCCCTGCCGCTGGCGTACTTCATAGCCTTCAAGGCCGGGCGCTGGAAGAACCTGCTGATGGCTTTGGTCATCGCGCCGTTCTTCACCAGCTACCTGATCCGCACGCTGGCGTGGAAGACGATCCTGGCCGACGACGGCTGGGTGATGCACGTGCTGACCACGCTGCACATCACGCCGCTGCTGAGCGGGATGGGATGGACGTACTCGGACAACAGCGTCCTGCAGACGCCGTTCTCTGTGGTCTGCGGCATGGTCTACAACTTCCTGCCGTTCACGGTGCTGCCGATCTACACCGCGATGGAGAAGATCGATCCGCGGCTGCACGAGGCCGGGCAGGACCTGTACGCCTCGGCTTGGGCCACGTTCCGCAAGGTGACGTTCCCGCTGGCGCTGCCTGGCATCGTGGGCGGTACGTTGCTGACGTTCATCCCGGCGGTCGGCGACTACACCAACGCCGTGATGCTCGGCGGGCCGAAGACGAAGGTCATCGGCACCGTCATCGAGCAGCAGATGATCGGTACTGGCGGCAATCTGCCGTATGGCGCGGCGCTGTCGGTGATGCTGATGCTCGGCACGCTGGTCATCACCCTGGCCTATATCAAGCGGGCCGGCACGGAGGAGATCGTCTGATGCCCGCCCATCCGCAAGTCCACCACCGCCCTTCGATGAAGACGCGGAGCGTCGCTGTGCTCAATTGGTTCCGGAAGCACGTCATCGCGATCGTCGCGGGCCTGATCTTCTTCTTCCTGCTGGTGCCGAACGCCGTCGTGGTGTGGATGTCGTTCAACAAGCCGTCGGGCAAGTACAACGTCAAATGGGAGCAGTTCTCGCTCGACGCGTGGAAGAACCCGCTGAACGACGGCATCCTGCACGACCCGCTGATGCTCTCGCTGGAGATCGCGCTGGTGGCCACCCTGGTCGCCACGGTCCTGGGCACGATGATCGCGTTCGCGATCGTGCGGCACAGCTTCAAGGGCCGCGGGTTCGTCAACAGCGTGCTGTTCCTGCCGATGGCCGCGCCCGAGATCGTCATGGGCACCACGCTGCTGGCGCTGTTCCTGAACACCTTCGGCGTGGGCTTCCTCGGCTTCAAGTCGATCCTCATCGCGCACATCATGTTCTGCGTCAGCTACGTGGTGATCACGGTGAAGTCCCGGCTCAACGGCATGGACCCGATGCTGGAGAAGGCGGCGCAGGACCTGTACGCCACGCCCTGGCAGACGTTCTGGCGGGTGACGTTCCCGCTGGTGGCCCCGGGCATCGGCGCCGCGGCGCTGCTGTCGTTCGCGCTGAGCTTCGACGATTTCATCATCACCGAGATGACGGCGGGTTCCTCACTGACGTTCCCGTACTGGATCTGGAATGCGGTACAGAAGGGCATCCCGCCCCAGGTGAATGTGATCGGTTCGCTGATGCTGGTGATCACGCTGGCCGGGATCGCGGTCGCGGAGGTGCCGAAGTGGGTGAAGGCCACCAAGAGCCACTAAGGGTTCTGTAACGGCTAGAATCGGTATAAATAGAACGTGGGGGGCGCTGTAGGGCAGCGCCCCCCGCCCTGGTTCTCGCGAGAGGTGCTGGCGCACCATGAAATACGACCATCTGCTCGCCGACGCGGCGCCGGCCCCGTACTGGCTGGACACCCCGGAGCGGCCGGGGGCCCTGGACGCGTTGTCCGGTCAGACCGCCGCCGACCTGGTCGTGGTCGGCGGCGGCTACTCGGGTCTGTGGACCGCGCTGCTGGCCAAGGAACGCGATCCCGGCCGGGACGTGGTGCTGCTGGAGGCGAACCGGATCGGCTGGGCGGCCTCGGGGCGCAACGGCGGGTTCTGCTCCGCTTCGCTGACCCACGGCTATGACAACGGTCTGTCGCGCTGGCCGGACGAGATCGACACGCTGGAGCGGCTCGGCCGGGAGAACCTGGAGGAGATCGAGGCGACGCTGGAGCGCTACGGCATCGAGTGCGACTGGCGGCGTACCGGCGAGCTGGCCGTGGCCACCGCCGAGTGGCAGGCCGAGGAGCTGGCCGCGGCGCCGACCTGTGACGACGTCGTGTTCCTGGACCAGGCGGCGATCCAGGCCGAGGTCGCCTCACCGACGTACCACGCGGGGCTGTGGGACAAGACGGGCTGCGCGATCGTCGATCCGGCGCGGTTGGCGTTCGGCTTGCGGGAGGCCTGCCTGCGCCTGGGAGTCCGCGTCTTTGAGAAGTCGCCCGTCTCGCGGCTGGAACGCGACGGCGCGGTGATGCGGCTCGGCACCGACCACGGCGTCGTGCTGGCCCCGAAGGTGGCGCTGGCCACCAACGTGTTCCCGAACCTCCTCAAGCGGGTCCGGCCGTTCCTGGTTCCGGTCTACGACTACGCGCTGATGACCGAGCCGGTGCCGGCGGCGCGGCTGGCGTCGGTCGGCTGGACCAACCGCCAGGGCATCGGCGACTCGGCGAACCACTTCCACTACTACCGCCTGTCGGCCGACAACCGGATCCTGTGGGGCGGCTACGACGCGGTGTACCACTTCGGGTCGAGGATCTCCGCCAAGCTGGACCAGCGGCCGCAGACCTTTGACATGCTGGCCGGGCACTTCTTCGAGACGTTCCCGCAGCTGGAGGGGCTTCGTTTCACGCACAAGTGGGGCGGCGTCATCGACACCTGCTCGCGGTTCTGCGCGTTCTTCGGCACGGCGTACGACGGCGCGGTGGCGTACGCGGCCGGCTACACGGGCCTGGGCGTGGGGGCCACGCGGTTCGGCGCGAACGTGATGCTGGACCTGCTGGCCGGCGAGCCGACCGAGCGCACCGAGCTGAAGATGGTGCGCGGCAAGCCGGTGCCGTTCCCGCCGGAGCCGGTGCGGTGGCTCGGGATCACGGCCACCGGCGCCGCGCTGGCGCGGGCGGACCGCAACGGCGGCAAGCGGAATCTGTGGCTGCGGACGCTGGACCGGTTCGGGATGGGTTTCGACTCCTGAGCCCTTGAGCCCTTGAGCCCGGCAGCTTGTCAGGCGTTTCGCCGGATCGCCTGACAGGCTGGTCGTTGTCGGGCCCGCGGGGCCGGGGCAGACTCAGTCACAAGGCCGTCTCAGCCGCATTCCCGCCTTCCTTAAGGAACGACATGACCAAGCACGTCACCCACTGGATCGACGGTCGCGCGTGGGCGGGCGCCGCCGAGCGCCACGGGGATCTGCGCGATCCGGCGACCGGCGCCGTCACCGGCACCGTGGACTTCGCCTCCGTCCAGGAGGTCGACGATGCGGTGGCCGCGGCCGCGGCGGCGTTCCCCGGGTGGCGCGCGGCGTCGGTGGCGCGGCGTACCGGCGTGCTGTTCGCCTTCCGGGAGCTGCTGAACCAGAACCAGGACGAGCTGGCCGCGCTGATCGTGGCCGAGCACGGCAAGGTGCACGCCGACGCGCTCGGCGAGGTGGCGCGCGGGCTGGAGGTCGTGGAGTTCGCCTGCGGCATCGGCACCATCCTCAAGGGCTCCTTCAGCGAATCGGCCTCCACCGGCGTCGAGGTGTACTCGCTGCACCAGCCGCTGGGCCCGGTGGCGATCATCTCCCCGTTCAACTTCCCGGCCATGGTGCCGATGTGGTTCTTCCCGATCGCCATCGCCGCCGGCAACACCGTGGTCCTCAAGCCGTCGGAGAAGGACCCGTCCGCCTCGCTGTTCCTGGCCGAGCTGTGGCAGCGGGCCGGCCTGCCGGACGGCGTGTTCAACGTCGTCCACGGTGACAAGGTGGCGGTGGACCGGCTGCTGGAGCACCCGGACGTCCAGGCCGTCTCCTTCGTCGGCTCCACGCCGATCGCCCGCTACGTCTACGAGAACGGCACCCGCTACGGCAAGCGCGTGCAGGCCCTGGGCGGCGCCAAGAACCACATGGTGGTGCTCCCGGACGCCGACCTCGACCTGGCCGCCGACGCCGCCGTCTCGGCCGGCTTCGGTGCGGCCGGCGAGCGCTGCATGGCGGTGTCGGTGCTGGTCGCGGTGGACCCGATCGGCGACGAGCTGGTGCGGAAGATCACCGAGCGCATGGCCGCCCTGAAGGTGGGCCCGGGCTGCCTTCCGGACTCCGAGATGGGCCCCCTGGTCACCGGCGCCCACCGCGACAAGGTCGTCTCCTACCTGGACGCGGGCGTCACCGCCGGCGCCGAACTGGTCGTCGACGGCCGCAAGCACCCGGTCACCGGCCCCGAATCAGGCGTCGACACCACCGGCGGCTTCTGGCTCGGCCCGACCCTGTTCGACCAGGTCACCCCGGCGATGAGCATCTACACCGACGAGATCTTCGGCCCGGTCCTGTCCGTGGTCCGCGCCGCCACCTACACCGACGCCCTGACGCTGGTGAACAACAATCCCTATGGCAACGGCGTGGCGGTGTTCACCAACGACGGCGGCGCCGCCACCAGATTCCGCGACCAGGTCGAGGTGGGGATGGTCGGGGTGAACGTGCCGATTCCGGTGCCGGTGGCCTACCACTCGTTCGGGGGGTGGAAGGCTTCGCTGTTCGGGGATACGCATGCTTACGGTCCGCACGGGGTGCACTTCTTCACGCGGACGAAGGCTGTGACGCAGCGGTGGTTGGATCCGAGCCATGGGGGAGTGAATCTCGGGTTCCCGCGGAACGCGTGAGCGGCGAGTCGGCTTCCGCGACGAGACCGCCATGCTCGCGTATCAGAGCCCTGGTCGGTTCACCGAACAACGTGCCGCCCCTCCGCCCCGGTCTACCTGGGCCGTAGGGGTTTCCCCCGATTGAGTCCGCGGACCCGCCCACACGCCTGTTCGCGCGAAGCCCATAGTCCCTTATCAGTGGCACACTCGGAACGCTTTGCCCTACGTTCGACGAGTGACGCAGACGACGACGTACCTCCGTTACCCGCACCTGTCCGGCGACACCCTCGCCTTCGTGGCCGACGACGACATCTGGCTCACCGACATCCCCGGCATCGGCTCCGCGGCGCGCGCCTGGCGGCTCACATCGGATCGGGTTCCCGTCAAGCGACCACGATTGTCGCCCGATGGTTCGAGGCTGGCGTGGACGTCGGCGCGCGAGGGTGCGGTGGAGGCGTTCGCGTTGCCGGTCGACGGCGGCGCCGCGACCCGCCTGACGTACTGGGGCCATCCGCGCACCGAGGCGATCGGCTGGACGTCGGCCGACGAGGTGACCGTGCGCGGCTGGGGCGGACACGGCCACCGCTTCTACGGCTTCGCGCACACGGTGCCGTTCGAGGGCGGCCAGCCGACGATGCTTCCCTACGGCAACCTGCGCGACCTGGCCGTCGCCGAACCCGGCGCCGAGCGCAGCCCGACGGTCCTGAGCCGCTTCTACGCGGGCCTGTCCTATCTCTGGAAGGGCTACCGCGGCGGCGCCGCCGGGCAGCTGTGGATCGATCCGGACGGCGGCGGCGAGTTCCAGCGCTTCCTGCCGGATCTGGACGGCAACCTCGGCGATCCGCTGTGGTTCGACGGCCGCGTGGTGTTCCACGCCGACCACGAGGGCGTCGCGGAGCTCTACTCCGCCCTGCCCGACGGCACCGACCTGCGCCGCCACACCACCGGCGAGGGCGGCTACTACCTGCGGCACGCCGCGAGCGACGGCGTGCGGCTGGTGTTCCAGCGCGCCGGCCGGCTGTGGCTGATGGAAGACCTCGAAGACGAGCCGCGCCCGCTGGACATCCGCCTGCCCGGCGCCCGTACCGCCGCCACCCGCCGCCCGATCGAGGC
>JAEKKI010000119.1 GCA_019510485.1 Catenulisporales bacterium | reverse complement strand
GCCTGCGGCCTCGTGGTGCCGGTCTGGGACCTGCCGAAGGAGATGGAGGCCGCGGAGATCGAGAAGCCGGCGGCCGAGTTCGCCGAGCGGCTGGCCGAGGCGCTGGCCGACGAGAGCCCGCTGAGCAACGACGAGCGGCGCGCGCGGGCCGGTCTGGTGAGCCGGCAGGTGACGCTGCGCTGAGGCGGCGCCGGTCTACTGCTGATGCCCGCCACGGCGTCGGGTGGCGAAGTACAACAGGATCCCGCCTCCGAGTCCGAGTCCTGACAGGACCATCCACCACACCGAGGTACCGCTCCTATGGCGTGGTGCCGCGGTCTTGGCGGCCGGCTGCATCGGGCCGTTTCCGGACGCGGCGGGGGTGCTGCTCGCGCCAGCCGGATGCGCGACGTGGTGGGAGCGGTGGCGCGGTGTGGATCCGCCCTCGGCTTGTGGCTCGGACGAATCACCTGACGAGACCGGCTTCGGGGGTTCCGGCGCCGGGTCGTCCGAGTCGCCCGGCTCAGCGGAGCCGGCCGCGTCGTTCGAGCCGGCCGTGGCCGTCGGACTGGTGGGGGTGGTCGGCGAGGGCGGGGCCGTGGACGAGCTGGACGATGTCGGCGTGGAACTCGCGCACGTCACCTGCACGTCCCCGAACCGCGCCTTCTGAACCGGTCCGCTGTAGAGCTCCCTGCCCGCGGAGTTGTAGAAGGACCCTGTGATCGTCAGGTCCAGATGCGCGTGCCCGGATGCCGCGGTCGTGGTGTAGGTGACGTCGAGTGTGCCGTGGTCGACGCCCCGCACCCCGAGCTGCGATCCGGTGACCGGCACCGCGGTCTCCTTCCCGGCCGGAACGGTCGTCCCCAGAACCTTCACACCGTCTTCGTGGACGTACGCCGACGTGCAATCGGCATAGGAGTCCAGCGAGCCGATGGTGTAGATCTGCTTGCCGTGCCGGGAATAGGACGGGGACACCTGGGATCGCGCCCAGGTCTTCGCCGGATCCGAATGGGTCTTGGACTGTGCCGAGTCGTCGATCGTCACGTACCGCAGCACTCCGGCCGGATCCTGCGCGGTGTCCGCGGCGTCGTCGCCGTCGTTCTGCGCGACCGCGCTCGCCGCGAACGTGCCGTGGAACGCGTGGAGTTTCAGCGCCGGGACCCTGTCGATCGTCACGCTGATCAGCGTGCTCGTGGCCGCGTTCGCCGGGGCCGCCGCCGCGGCCTGCGCGACGCCGTCCGGCAGCAGCAGCAGCGCCGCGCCGGCGATCGCCATGTTTGGCAGTGCTCTCAAGTGCCGTAGTGCCATGGCGGCCATGAAATCGCACGAAAGGCGGCGGATCCGGCATTTCGAACGCCACCTTCGCGTGGTTCGAACAGGTGGTTTTGCGTTGAACCATTAGCCTCGCTAAGGTGCTGGCAGCCCGGTCGCTGGTGCATCCCCCGTCGCCAGCGGCTGGGCGTCTAGGTATCAGCGGCCGAGCGGCTATTACACCGCGAGTCCAATATTACTCACCGGTCGGTTTCGCAGGCCGCAGATACGCGTCGAGCATCTCGCCGAGCTCCGCCAGCAACCGGTCCATCGGAACCGGTGCGGCCGCCCGCGCCGACACCACGAACGACTGCGCCGTCAGCAGCACCGTGCGGGCCTGCAACGCCACCGATCCCTGCCGGATCGAGCCGTCCGCGTGGCCCTGCTCCAGCCGCACCGACAGCAGGTCCAGCGCGTAGTGCTGAAGGCCGCCGAAGTCCCGCGTCAGGTATGGCAGCAGGAATTCGGCATCAGAGTCCAGCATCTTGTGCATCAACAGGTCGCCGTGGAACGCCCGCACCACCTCGACAGTGCCGGTGACCAGCAGGTCGCGGGCCGTACGGTCGACACCGGTCGTCTCCTGCAGCCCGGCGTTGCGGCGCACGACGCGGATCAGCTGCCGGCCGAGGACCTCGGTGAGCAGCGCGTCGATGTCGGGATAGCGGCGGTACAGGGTCATCCGCGACACTCCCGCGCGCCGTGCCACCTCGGCCAGAGTGGTGTTGCGCAGGCCCAGGTCCAGGAGTGCGCTTTGCGCGGCGTCCAAGATTTTGTCGTCGCTATGTCTGCTTCGATCCATCTCTCGTAAAGCTACCTCTAGCATCGGAGTGTGAAGCGCCAATCTGTCGCAGAGTTCCTATCGAGTCACGTTGTAGTCGTGATTCCGGCCTGGAACGAAGAGCGGCGGATCGCCGCGACGGTGCGGGCGGCGGCCCGCCTCGCGCCGGTCCTGGTGGTGGACGACGGGTCCTCCGACGCCACCGCACACCTCGCCCTGGAAGCCGGGGCGAACGTGGCCTCCCGGCGTTCGCGCGGCGGCAAGGGCGCTGCGATGGCAGCCGGGATCGCCGTGCTGCCTCCCGCGGCGCGCTATGTCCTTTTCCTCGACGCCGATCTGGAGGACAGCGCCGGCAACGCCTCGGTGCTGGTCGAGGCCGTCCAATCCGGAGCCTGCGACATGGCTATCGCGGTGCCGCCCGCGCAGCCCGGCGGCGGCCACGGCTTCGTGGTCCGCCTGGCGCGCGACGGAATCAGGAAGCTGACCGGATTCGAGGCCGCCGCGCCGCTGTCGGGGCAGCGCTGCCTGACCGCCGAGACGGCTCGGGGGGTCGCGTACGCGCCGCGCTTCGGCGTCGAGGTCGGACTCACGATCGACCTGCTGCGCGCCGGTTACCGGGTCGCCGAGATCCCCGCGGACCTGCGGCACCGCGTCACCGGCACGGGCTGGCGCGCCCAGCTGCACCGGGCCCGCCAGTACCGCGACGTGTGGCTGGCGCTCAGATCGCGGTCCTCTTAGATCCGCGCTCGCCTAGATCACAGTCCCGGTGTCGCCGGAATTCGTGACCACCGGCTTGCCCGCGGCCTCCCATGCCTGCATGCCGCCGGCGACGTTCACCGCCTCCACGCCGTTCTCGTTCAGGTACTGCGCCACCTGCGCCGAGCGGCTCCCGGCGCGGCAGATCACGTAGACCGGACCTTCCGGGTCGCCCAGTTCGTCCTTGCGCGCCACGAACTCCGACATCGGAATGTGCTTCGCGGCCGGCGCGTGCCCGGCCGCCCATTCGTCGTCCTCGCGGACGTCCAGCAGGAAGCCGCCCTCGGGCAGCGATATCACGTCGGTCGTGGCGAGCATGCGGCACTCCGTGCTTGTCGGGGGACTTGCGGTTCGGCATCCATCAAAGCATTACGGAGCGGCCGCTCCGACCGGCTAGCCTGGTTCCATGATTGACCTGCGTCTCCTCCGTGCCGACCCGGAGCGTGTCCGCGCCTCGCAGCGCGCCCGAGGTGAAGATCCCACTCTCGTCGACTCGCTCCTGTCCGCGGACGAGGCGCGTCGCGCCGCCGTCTCCGGCTTCGACACCCTGCGCAACGAGCAGAAGCTGCTCGGCAAGCAGATCCCGAAGGCCGCCGGCGAGGCCAAGACCGCCCTGCTGGAGCAGGCCAGGAAGCTCGCCGACGACGTCAAGGCGGCCGAGGCGGAGCAGAACGAGGCCGACGCCGAGCTCAAGCGGCTGCTACTGGCCCTGTCCAACGTCGTCGTCGACGGCGTGCCCGAGGGCGGCGAGGACGACTTCGTCCTGCTGGAGACCGTCGGCACCCCGCGCGATTTCGCTGCCGACGGCTTCGAGCCGCGCGACCACGTGGAGCTGGGCAAGCTGCTCGGCGCCATCGACCTGGAGCGCGGCGCGAAGGTCGGCGGCACCCGGCAGTACTACCTCACCGGCGTCGGCGCGCTGCTGGAGATCGCGCTGCTGAACCTGGCGATGGCGCAGGCGACGAAGTACGGCTTCATCCCGATGATCACCCCGTCGCTGGTGAAGCCGGAGGCGATGGAGGGCACCGGCTTCCTGGGCCAGGCCGCCGAGAACGTCTACCACCTCGCCGAGGACGACATGTACCTGGTCGGCACCTCGGAGGTGCCGCTGGCGGCGTACCACATGGACGAGATCCTGGACGCCGCCAAGCTGCCGCTGCGCTACGCCGGCTACTCCTCGTGCTACCGCCGCGAGGCCGGCAGCTACGGCAAGGACACCCGCGGCATCATCCGGGTGCACCAGTTCGAGAAGGTCGAGATGTTCTCCTACGTCGCCCCCGAGGACGCCGAGGCCGAGCACCAGCGCCTGCTGGGGTGGGAGAAGGAGTTCATCACCGCGCTGGACATCCCGTTCCGGGTGATCGACGTCGCGGCCGGCGACCTGGGCAGCTCGGCGGCCCGCAAGTACGACTGCGAGGCGTGGATCCCGACCCAGGGCAAGTACCGGGAGATCACTTCGACGTCGAACTGCACTGAGTTCCAGGCCCGCCGCTTGCAGATCCGCATGCGCGGTGCCGACGGGGTGAAGCCGGTGGCCACGCTGAACGGCACGCTGTGCGCGATGACGCGGATGATCGTGGCGATCCTGGAGAACCACCAGAACGCCGACGGCTCGGTGACCCTGCCGCCGGCGCTGCGGCCCTACCTCGGCGGACGCGAGAAGCTGGAGCCGATCGCCGGCTGATGAGAGGTCGTGCCGCGCGCCGGGGCGCGACTGGCAGAATGCGGGTGGCGGCCGCCAACTGACTTGGACTCAGTTGGCGGCCGTCGTCGTGCGGCCGGTGCGGCCGGAGCAGTGGCGCTTCGGTGCTTCGTCAACCCGCCGGCACCCACGGTGGTGTCGACGTGGGGGACCCTTGCATTGTCGGCAGCGACTGCTGGTACGACGCGTACTGGTTGAGGAACGACTGGAACGCCTTTGAGTTGTAGAGCCGTGCGTACTGTTCTGCGTTCAGGGCGGGCGTCTTCGGGGGCTGGCCGCCGACGTACTGCTGCCCGGTCAACCGGTTGGTCCACCGCGCGGTCTTGGGGTCGAAGGTTCCGCCTGCCGCCGGCAGACGCCAGGCGTCGGTGTCGACCCCTGAGGCGGTCAAGGTGACGTAATGGCCGTGGCCGTCGGCCAGGCTGGCTTCCATCCGGTAGGCCGCGCCCGGGGAGGCATCGACGTTGAAGTGCAGGGCGCCGTGCCAGCCGTCGGCACTGCCGAGCGGCACACATCCGGAGGAGGCGTTGAAGTCGGCGGATGCCTTCGCACACTTCAAGTCGCTTCCGGCCGGCATCGCTGCCTCAGCGCTGTAGGCCAGCGCCACGCGCTCGCGGCCGGCCGGTGTGATCAGCGTGTAGGTGCTGGGGTCGGCGACGTTGGCCGGATCCTCGGGGTGGGTGGCCAGATATTCGCTCTCCGCCGCCAACTGCGGGGGAAAGACCGGCATGGGCGAGTGTGCCGCGCTCGGCGAGAGCTTGCTCAGGTACTGCTTGAGCTGTTCCTGGTCGATCCGGGGATCGAGGTGGAGATTCGCGGAGTACCGGGGGGTCAGGGTCGCATCGGGGAAGACGGATCGCAGTGCTGTCGTCAGCGCGCGGCAGTTGGCATCGTCGGTGGCCAGGTGATCCGAGACCGGACCTCCGTCGCCGTATTTGATGTTCGTGTAGGACCGGACCCAGTGCTGATGGCATCCGGAGTTCTGGAAGTCCAGATCCTGCCCGGTGCGTTTGGCCGCGGTCGGGGTGGTCGGTGCTGTCGGCCCGGGCGAGCCGTGGCCGCTGCGTGGCAGCACGCTGACAGCTGTCGCGGCCACCGCCAACACGGCCACCGCGGTCCCGGCGACCCGATACCGGCGCGCCTTCACGCCCCGGTCGTAGCCGGCCAGCACATCGGGCACCACGTCTGTGTCGAACTCGACGTCGTCCAGGACGCCGGCGAGAAGCCGGTGCATCCTGTCGTTCGCAGAGTGCTCAGTTTCCATGGGGTGTCTCCATACTCTCCATACGCTCGGACTCCAAGGTGCCGAAACCGTCGCCGAGCAGCGCGCGCAGTTTGGCCAGGGCCCGCGACGACTGGCTCTTGACGTTCCCGGGCGAGCATCCGAGCGCGGCGGCCGTCGCCTCCACGCTCAGGTCCTCCCAGTACCGCAGCACGATCACCGCGCGTGACTTGGGCGGCAGCCGGTCCAGCGCCGCCAGGAGCGACAGGCGCAGGTCGGCGCCCGGGCCCTCGTCCGACGCCTGCTCGAAGCCGGCCTCCCACGCCTTGTCCCACAACGCTTTGCGCTCCCGGTGCGCCTTCCGCTGCGCGTTCAGGTAGGCGTTGATCAGAACCCGGTGCGCGTACGCGTCGACGTCGTCGGCCCGGCGCGCCCGATGCCAGGCGCGGCACAGGTTGAGCAGCGCCGTCTGGGTCAGATCCTGTGCGGTTTGTTTGTCGCCGCATAACAGATAGGCGGTACGCATCAGGTGCCGCTGCCGGACCCGGGCGAACTCGGCGAAGTCCGCGAGTTCTTCCGGCGTGTGCCTACCGATCACCGGATCCCCGCCCTTCTCAGTGATGTGCTGTCGGTTGTGACGATCGCTAAAGAGTGATCGGGCGGCACCGAGGTTGCAGGAGGCGTCAGGCGCACTCCTCACCCGAACGCCGGGCGGATGCCTCATACCGAAAGGCGATTCGATCTACGCCATGAGGACATTGATACCAGGACCCTGGTGCAGCAAACTCACTGGCCGTCAGTTGTCTTCCGACCATTTGATGTCCCAGACATCGGGGGCCCTTCAGGATGAGACGCAGAACTCCTTCTCTACTCACAGCCGCAGCGTTGGTCACGGGGGCGGCCGCCGGCGCGCTGACCGCGGCGCCCGCGCACGCCGCCGGCATCGCCGGGCCGTGCAACAGCAACCACCAGGAGACGCAGGCCAAGCTGGGCTTCTCGCCGGAAGGCGCGGTAGCGCCGGCGAACGTCACGATCAGCCTGGCCGGCAACACCATCGACTCCGCGCACGGCTGCACCGCCGTCATCGACTTCGGCGACGGTCAGCACAAGGACCTGACGAACAACAACTCCGTCACGCACCTCTACCAGACGCCCGGCGACTACCGGGTGACATTGACCATGCACTGGCCGGGCTTCACCCCGGCGATCGAGAGCGGCCACTTCCTGGCCGAGGGCGCGGCCGGCAAGGCGCAGGTGGGCCGGATCTCCGGCGCGGACCGGCTGGACACCGCCGTGCAGATCTCGAAGAAGCAGTGGCTGGCGCCCGATCCCAACAACGACTGGGGCCAGGCCGCCACCGCCGTCATCGCCACCTCGACGAACTTCCCGGACGCGCTGGCCGGTGTGCCGCTGGCCGCCTACCGGCGCGGCCCGCTGCTGCTGACGAATCCGAACGCCGCTCTCTACGGCCCGGCGGACACCGAGATCAACCGCATCGTGCCGAAGGGGAAAACGATCTACATCCTCGGCGGCTACCAGGCTGTCTCGTCGGCCGTGGACGCGCAGCTGGCCCGCGAGGGCTACAAGGTGAAGCGCTTCGCCGGCGTGGACCGCTTCGACACCGCGCTGCAGATCGCGAAGGTCGGTATGGGCGACCCGAAGACTGTGGTGGTGGCCACCGGACGGCTTTTCCCGGACGCGTTGTCGGCCGGGCCGCTGGCAGCCGGGCCGCGTGCCACTGAGGAGGCCGGATCCGATCCGCGTCCGGCGGCGATCGTCCTGACCGACGGGGCCAACTTCGCCGACCCGGGTACCGCCGCGTACGTGAAGAGCAAGCTGGGCACCGCGGACTGCCAGGCGGTCACGGCCGTCGGCGGTGCGGCGGTGCGGGCGGTGGACGTGGTGGCCGCCGGCAAGTGCCACAACAGCCTGGCCGGCGCCGACCGGTGGGAGACCTCGTCGAAGGTCATGGAGCAGTTCCCGCGCGGGTACCTGATCGGCGTGGCCAGCGGGACGAACTTCGCCGACGCCCTGGCCGGCGGCGCGTTCGTGGCCAACGTGCAGCAGCCGCTGCTGCTGACCGACCCGTACAGCCTGCCGGACGCCATCGGGCAGTGGTTCAACGGGCTGCACAGCTATGACGGCGTCGCTTACGTCGACGTGTTCGGCGGGCCGAAGGCGGTCAGCGAGCATGTCGGCGGGCAGATCACGGATGCGGCGCACACCGGGCAGTACATCCCCGGCTCGTAGTCCGCTCTTTCAGCAGGCGGCGGGCGTCCCGTTCTTCCACACCCTGTGGACGAGCGGGACGCCCGGCCGGTAGGCGAGGTGCAGGAAGCTCGGGGCGTCCAGGACGGCGAAGTCCGCGCGGGCGCCGACGCCGAGGTGGCCGATGTCGTCGCGTCGCAGGGCTCTGGCACCGCCGGCGGTCGCCGCCCAGAGCGCCTCGGCCGGGGACATGCGCATCTCGCGGACCGCGAGTGCGATGCAGAACGGCATCGAGTCGGTGTAGCAGGACCCCGGGTTGCAGTCGGTGGCGAGAGCGACGGTGGCGCCGGCCGCGATGAGCCGGCGGGCGTCGGGGTACGGCGAGCGGGTGGAGAACTCGACGCCGGGCAGGAGGGTCGCGACGGTTTGCGAGCCGGCCAGTGCTTCGACGTCTTCGTCGTTCAGGAACGTGCAGTGGTCGGCTGAGGCCGCGCCGAGTTCGACGGCCAGTTGGACGCCGGGGCCGGGGCCGAGTTGGTTGGCGTGCAGGCGTACGTCCAGGCCTTTGGCTCGGGCGGCGGTGAGGATTTCGCGGGCCTGGTCCTCGGTGAAGGCGCCGCGTTCGCAGAAGACGTCGGCGTAGTCGGCGTATGGCGCGCAGGAGTCGAGCATGTCGCCCTTGACGAGGTCGACGTAGGCGTCGGGGTCGTGCTGGTATTCGGCGGGGATGACGTGGGCACCGAGGTAGGTGACGGCTTCGACTTGTTCGCGGGCGAGTTTCAGGGCTCGTGCTTCGTCTTCGACGGTGAGGCCGTAGCCGGATTTGCATTCGACGGTCGTCGTGCCCTGGCGCAGCATTTCGGTGGTGAGCCGTTTGAGGTTGGCGCGGAGGGTTTCGTCGTCCGCGGCGCGGGTGGCGGCGACTGTGGTGCGGATGCCGCCGGCGCTGTAGGGGGTGCCGGTCATGCGGGCGGCGAACTCCTGGGCGCGGTCGCCGGCGAAGATCAGGTGTGCGTGGCTGTCGACGAAGCCCGGGATCACGGCGCGGCCGTTGAGGTCGACGCGGGTGTCGGCGGGTGGAGCTTGGGTGGCGGGGCCGGTCCAGGCGATGCGGTCGTCGGCGATGATGAGGGCGGCGTTGGTGAGGGTGGCGGTTTCGGCTTCGTTGATCGAGTCGGCGTCGGCGTGGGTGACTAGTTCGGCGATGCCGGTGATGAGGGTGGTGGTCACGGTGGCTTCCATTTTGTTATGGGTTTTTCGCCCCAATTACCAGTGTTTCAGAAGGCACTGACTGGACGATCGAACTGCCGATCGACCAGCCGATCGAGCAGCCGCTCGGCGAGCCAGCCGATTGTCAGGCCTGGCACTGCCCGACTGCCCGACTGCCTGATCGGCCGACCGAGGGCCCGGCCGATCAACCCATCACCCGGCTACTCGCCGACCGAGTGCCAGCCGATCAACCCATCACCGGACTACTTGAAGATCCCGCCAATGGCCGCCGCCAACTTCCCCGGCACATCCTCGACCAGCTCATGCCGATGATCGCGCACCGTGAACCGCCCGGCGACCACGACATGCCGGACGTCGGGGGCCGAGGCGGCGAAGACCACTGATTCGGCGGCGTGGGCGGGTTGCACGCCGGCCAGGCGGACCGTGTCCAGGGCGATGGTGGTGAAGTCCGCGAGGGCGCCGACCACCAGGCGGCCGGCGGTCGGCCAGCCCAGGGCGGCGTGGCCGGCGTCGGTGGCCGCGTGCAGGAGTTCGGCGGCGCGCCAGTGGCCGCGGCGTTCGGTGCGCAGGCGTTCGTCGAGCTCTACGGCGCGTGCCTCTTCGAACAGGTCGATGACCGCGTGCGAGTCCGAGCCCAGGGTGATCGGGGAGCCGGCGGTGTGCACGGCGTGCGCCGGGCCGATGCCGTCGGCCAAGTCCCGCTCGGTGGTGGGGCACATGCAGACCGCGGTGGCCGAGGAGCCGAGCAGGTCGATGTCCATCTGCGACAGGTGCGTGGCGTGCACGGCCGTGGTGCGCGGGCCCAGGGCGCCGTGGTCGTGCAACAGCTGCGTCGGCGTCTTGTGGTGGCGGGCCAGGCAGGCGTCGTTCTCGGCGCGCTGCTCGGACAGGTGGACGTGCAGCGGCAGCTCGCGCTCGGCGGCGAAGGCGATCACCGGCGGCAGCTGGTCCACCGGGACCGCGCGCACGCTGTGCACCGCCGCGCCGACCCGTACCGTCTCAGAGTCCGCGTACGCCTTGCGCAGCGCGTCCACCCGGTCGGCCCAGCGTGCGGCGTCGCCGTCGGAGAACCGGCGCTGCACGTCGTTCAGCTCGGTGTCGAAGCCGCCGGCCAGATAGCAGGTGTCCAGCAGCGTGATCCGGATCCCGGCCGCCGCGGCGGCCCCGGCGAGTGCGTGGCCCATCGCGTTCGGGTCGTGATACAGCCCGCCCTTGGGCGAGTGGTGCAGGTAGTGGAACTCCCCGACCGCCGTGATGCCGGCCAGCGCCATCTCGGCGAACACGGCGGTGGCCAGCGCGCGGTAGGAGTCCGGGTCCAGGTGGGCCGCGGCGGCGTACATCCGCTCCCGCCAGGTCCAGAACGTGCCGTGCTCGACCTGGGTGCGGCCGCGCAGCGCGCGGTGGAAGGCGTGCGAGTGCACGTTCGCCAGCCCCGGGACGGTCAGCCCGACCAGGTGGGCGGCGTCCTCGGGTTTCTGTTTCACGCCGCAGGTCACCGTGGCGATGCGCCCGGCCGCCGTCGTGATCAGGACCTTGCTCTTGACCTCGCCGTTGATCCAGGCCAGATCGCAGTAGAAGCTTTGCGCGCCCGGAGGACGATCTTCTTCAATAGTCACTGAGCCAGCTCCTGCAACACATCGGCGAGTGCGGTCACCCCGGCCAGGCAGTCGCGGTCGTCCGCGTGCTCGCCGGGCGCGTGCGACACGCCGCTGGGGTTGCGGACGTACAGCATCGCGGTCGGAACGGCCGCCGCCAGGATGCCGGCGTCGTGCCCCGCGCCGGTCGGCAGGACCGGAACGGCTCCGAAGCTTGGACGGAGACTGCCCGCCAAACGGTTGCGCAAAACGTCGTCGAATTCGACGATCGGCGTGTGGGACTCGCGCTCGGCCGCCAAGGAGGTGCCGTCCCGGGCGGCGCGCTCGCCGGCGGCCTTGATGATCTCTTCCGTCACGGCCGCCAGCATCTCATCGGCCGGGGCCCGCACGTCCAGCCAGGCCCGCACCCGCGAGGCGATCGCGTTGGTCCCGTTGGGCTCCACCACCAGCCGGCCGAACGTCGCCACCGCGCCGCCGAGCCTGGCCTTCTTACGGGCCGCCAGCACCGCGTTGGCATACGTCAGCATCGGGTCGCGCCGGTCCTCCAGCCGCGTGGTGCCGGCGTGGTTGGCCTCGCCGGTGAAGTCGAACCGCCAGCGGCTGTGCGGCCAGATCGCCGAGGCCACCGCGACCGGCGACTCGGTGAACGCCAACGCCTTGCCCTGCTCCACGTGCAGCTCGACGTACGCGGCGATGCCCGCCAGCCGCTCGTCGTCGCGGCCGAGCGTTTCCGGATCCTGACCGGCGCGCTCCATGGCCTCGGCCATCGTGACGCCGTCCAGGTCCCGCAACGTCCGTGCCCGGTCCGGCTCCAGCGCCCCGGTCAGCAGCCGCGATCCGGCGCAGGCGATGCCGAACCGCGCGCCCTCCTCGTCGGAGAAACAGGCCACTGCGAACGGCTTGCCCGGTGTGAAACCCCGGGCCCGCAGCACGTCGATCGCCGCGAACGACGACACCACGCCCAGCGGCCCGTCGAACGCGCCGCCGTCCGGCACCGAGTCCAGATGCGATCCGGTGACGATCGCGTCGGGCCCCTTGGGACCCCACCACGCCCACAGATTGCCGTTGCGGTCGGTCTCCACGTCCAGCCCGCGCGCGGCGGCCTCGGTGCGGAACCACTCGCGGCAGGCCAGATCCGCGGCGTTCCAGGCGAAGCGGCGATAGCCGCCGGTGTCGGGGTTCAGGCCGAGCGGCAGGAGCGAGTGCCACATCGCGGAGAAGCCGCTCGCTGCCGCCTCGTCCACGGCGTTCTCGGACAGGGACGACACGATCACGAACTCTCGTCCTCGCGCATCGGGACCCGCACGCCCCGCTCGTCGGCGACCTCGTCGGCCCGGTCGTATCCGGCGTCCACGTGCCGGATCACGCCCATGCCCGGGTCGTTCGTCAGGACCCTGCGGACCTTCTCCCCGGCCAGCGCCGTGCCGTCGGCGACCGTCACCTGTCCGGCGTGGATCGAGCGGCCCATGCCGACGCCGCCGCCGTGGTGGATCGACACCCACGAGGCGCCGGAGGCGACGTTCACCATCGCGTTCAGCAGCGGCCAGTCCGCGATCGCGTCGGAGCCGTCGGCCATCGCCTCGGTCTCCCGGTACGGCGAGGCCACCGAACCGCAGTCCAGGTGGTCGCGGCCGATCACGATCGGCGCCGCCAGCGTGCCGTCGGCCACCATGTCGTTGAAGCGCTCGCCGGCCAGGTGCCGCTCGCCGTAGCCGAGCCAGCAGATGCGCGCCGGCAAGCCCTGGAAGTGCACCCGCTCGCCGGCCATCTTGATCCACCGCGCCAGCGACTCGTTCTCCGGGAACAGCTCCAGGATCGCCTTGTCGGTCTTGGCGATGTCGCTCGCCTCGCCGGACAGCGCGGCCCAGCGGAACGGGCCCTTGCCCTCACAGAACAGGGGCCTGATGTAGGCCGGGACGAAGCCGGGGAAGTCGAAGGCCCGGGTGTAGCCGGCCAGTTGCGCCTCGCCGCGGATCGAGTTGCCGTAGTCGAAGACCTCGGCGCCCTTGTCCTGGAAGCCGACCATCGCCTCCACGTGCTTGGCCATCGATTCGCGGGCCCGCTGCGTGAACTCGGCCGGCTTGTCCTTGGCGAACTGCTTCATATCGTGGAAGTCAACGCCCAGCGGCAGGTAGGCCAGCGGGTCGTGGGCCGAGGTCTGGTCGGTGACGATGTCGATCGGCGCGTCCATCGCCAGCAGTTGCGGGACCAGCTCGGCGGCGTTGCCCAGCACGCCGATGGACAGCGGCTCGCGCTTGTCGCGGGCCTCGGTCGCGAGCTGGAGCGCGTGGTCCAACGAGTTCGCCTTGACGTCCAGGTAGAGGTGCTCGACCCGGCGGTCGATCGAGCGCTCGTCGCAGTCGACGCAGATC
>JAEKKI010000118.1 GCA_019510485.1 Catenulisporales bacterium | reverse complement strand
CCGGCCTCGCCGCCCTCCGCCACGCCGCCCACGCCGACCACGCCGCGTCCGACCGGGACGGTGTCCAGCAGTGGCTGAGGAGATCGACGACGCCGCCCGCTTGGTCGACGCGGTTTTCGGCGCGACGAGCTCGAAGAAGACCACCGAGCCGGAAGCTGCCGAGGCCGTAACCGACGTGGGCACCGATGCCGCCGAAGGCGAATCCGGTGAGCGCACCGGTGCTGCGCCGGAAACCGTGGCGATCGCGGAGGCCGGATCGGCCGCCGGAGCAGATGACGGCGACGAGTCAGCGGGCGAGCAGGCTTCCAGCGGTACCAAGTCGCCCAGCTTCAAAGCCTTCACCCGCACCCGCCTGGCCGCCGCGGCAGCCGTGGTGATCGGCGTGGCGGCGGCGAGCGTGCTGGTCCTGTCCGGCGGCGGCTCGGGCAACGCGGCGACGCCCGGTGCGGCGCCGAGTACGCAGCCCTCGGTGAATCCGCAGGCGTTCTACCCGTTGCAGAGCGCGTCGCCGTTCGAGACCGGATCGAAGTCGCCGCTCACCGACGCCGAGTTGCTGGCCGCCGTGCCCGGCTGCGGGAGCTGCAAGCTGGTCACCCGCGCGAACGGCTTCTCACCGGACGGCGCCGTCCTCGCGCTCTTCCGCACCGGAGCACCACAGGTCGGCAAGCCGAACTTCAAGCTGGTCGTGGTCGGATCCGACCGGAAGCCGCTGTGGTCGGCGCCCGAGGGCGTCAAAGCCCTGACCGCCGGCATCGAGCGGTTCAGCACCGATGCCGCGGGCAACTTCTACCTCGCGCTGCCCGGCGCCAAGTCCGGGCAGATCCTCGTGGCGCTCAGCTGGCGCGAGGGAAAGGTCCAGGACCTCGGCGGCCTGCTCGATCCGAAGATCAAGAGCGACTCGATCGTCGGAGTGCTGCCCCAAGCGACCGGCGCCACCGCCACGATCGTCTCGCAGACCACCGCCGGCGTGCCGGACGCCGACACCGGCGGCCTCGTCGAGTCCCAGTACCAGATCAAGGACGGGCGGCCGGTGCTCATCGGCTGTCGGCGGCATGTCGGCGAATCCGGCCAGTGGATCGCCTTCCAGCCCGGCGCCGACGGCTGCGCGCACTGGCCCGCCGGACCGGTCGGGCCGCCGGACGACGACGATCCCACAGCGAAGCCATAAAGGCAGGGGACAGGGCGAAGCCCCCAGCGCGTTCCCTCGTCGCGCTGGAGGCTTCGGTGGTCCCGGCCGAGCTGCCAAGCCTCAGCCGAACCGCCCCGTGATGTAGTCCTCCGTCGCCTTCTCCGTCGGGTTGGCGAAGATTCGCGAGGTGTCGTCGATCTCGATCAGCCGCCCCGGCGTCCCGGTCCCGGAGATGTTGAAGAACGCCGTCCGGTCCGACACCCGCGCCGCCTGCTGCATGTTGTGCGTCACGATGACGATCGTGAACTCCGACTTCAGCTGCGAGATCAGGTCCTCGATCGCGGTGGTGGAGATCGGGTCCAGGGCCGAGCACGGCTCGTCCATCAGCAGCACGTCCGGGGACACCGCGATGGCGCGCGCGATGCACAGCCGCTGCTGCTGGCCGCCGGACAGGCCGGCGCCCGGCTTCTTCAGCCGGTTCTCGACTTCCCGCCACAGGTTCGCGCCCTTGAGCGAGGACTCCACGACGTCGTCGAGCTCGCTCCGCTTCTTCACGCCGGCCAGCCGCAGCCCGGCGGCGACGTTGTCGTAGATGGACATCGTCGGGAACGGGTTCGGGCGCTGGAACACCATGCCGATGCTGCGGCGCACCGCCACCGGGTCCACGCCGGCGCCGTACAGGTCCACGTCGTCGAGCGTGACCTTGCCCTCCACCCGCGCGCCCGGGATCACCTCGTGCATGCGGTTCAGAGTCCGCAGGAAGGTGGACTTGCCGCAGCCGGAGGGGCCGATGAAGGCCGTCACGGTACGCGGCTCGATGGTCATCGAGATGTCCTCGATGGCCCGGGTCGGGCCGTAGTAGGCGGACAGGCCCGCGACGTCTATTCGCTTCGCCATTTCGATCTCCCTAGGCCCGGCCGGGCTTCTTCCACCAGGCGATCAGCCTGGCGATGACGTTCAGCAGCATGATGATGATGATCAGCAGCAGGGCCGCGGACCAGGTGCGGTCGTTGGAGGCCTTCTGCGCCGAGGTGTAGGTGTTGTAGATCACCGTCGGCAGCGTGGCCTGGCCCTCGTCGCCGCTGAACGGGTTCGGGTTGATGTTCGAGATGTAGCCGACCACCAGCAGGATCGGCGCGGTCTCGCCCATCACCCGGGCCACGCCCAGCATGACGCCGGTGATGATGCCCGGCAGCGACGTCGGGATCACGATCTTGGTGATGGTCCGCCACTTCGGCACGCCGAGCGCGTAGGACGCCTCGCGCAGCGAGTCCGGCACCAGCTTCAGCATCTCCTCGCTGGAGCGGATGACGATCGGCAGCATCAGGATCGCCAGCGCCAGGGCCCCGGCGAAGCCGTTCGCCTTCTGGCCCAGGCCGATGATCCACATCGACAGGATGAACAGGCCGGCCACGATCGAGGGCAGGCCCATCATCACGTCCACGAAGAACGTCACCGCCCGGGCCAGCGCGCCCCGGCCGTACTCCACCAGGTACACCGCCACCAGCAGGCCGATCGGCACCGCCATCAGCGTGGCCAGGCCCGCCTGCTCCAGGGTGCCGATGACGGCGTGGTACACGCCGCCGCCGACCTGGTCCTCGGAGACGTTGCGCAGCGAGTGGGTCAGGAAGTCGAGGTTCAGCGCGTGCGTCCCCCGGGAGACCACCAGCCACAGGATCGACAGCAGCGGCAGCACCGCCAGGACGAAGGTGGCGACGGTCAGCCCGCCGGCCAGCGAGCTGCGCAAGCGCCGTTGCGGCGACGGTGCGGACAGCACCCCGCCGCTGATGGCGCCGACCCGCGACGCGCGGTGTGAGCGCGCCCGCCCGGCGGCGTCGTCCTCGGCGACTTCCTGCACCGAGTCCTTGGCCTCGAAGGCCCCCCGATCCTCCTGGACCGGCACGATCGCGGTGGCCGCCGCACCGCCGGTGGCGGCGGAGGTGGCGGCCACGTCGAAGGACGACTCGTAGTGCGTCGACTCGTCCCGGCCCCCGATCCGGAGCAAGGCGAGCAGCCCGCGCCGCTCGCCGCCCGCACCGCCGTGCCGGGTGATGCGCCGCGCCAGCCAGTTCACCGCGAACGTCACCACGAACAGCACCAGACCGGAGGCGATCAGCGCGCCCTGTCCGGTGGTGAACGCCGAGCCGAACTGCAGCGCGATGTTCGCCGCGATGGTGTTGCCGCCGGGCTGCAGGAGCTTGGTGACGAAGATGTAGGACGGCGAGAGCACCATGGCGACGGCGACGGTCTCGCCGAGCGCGCGGCCGAAGCCGAGCACGATCGCCGAGCCCACGCCGCTGCGGCCGTAGGGCAGCACCGCCAGCTTGATCATCTCCCAGCGCGTGGAGCCCAGCGCGTAGGCGGCCTCCACCTGCTCGCGCGGGGTCTGCAGGAACACCTCGCGGGAGATCGCGGCGATGATCGGCAGGATCATGATGGACAGGATCACGCCGGCGGTGAACACCGAGCGGCCGAAGACCCCGGACTCGAACAGCGGGATCCAGCCCAGGACGTCGGAGACCGTCTGGGAGGCGCCCTGCATGTGCGGCACCAGGAACAGGATGCCCCACAGGCCGTAGATGATCGACGGCACCGCGGCGAGCAGGTCGACGATGTACCCGAGCACCTGCGCCAGCCGGCGCGGCGCGTACTGGGTGATGAACAGCGCCACGCCCACGGCGACCGGGGCGGCGATGATGATGGCGATCAGCGAGGTGACCAGGGTGCCCCAGGCCAGCGTGCCGATACCGAACTTCGGCGGGCTGTCGTCCGGCGCCCACTGGCCGGTGTAGGTGACGACGTTGGCGTGGTTGGCCGACAGGGCGTCGCTGGCCCGGTACACCAGGAACGCGGCGATCGTCGCCATCAGGAGCAGCAGCAGGATCGCGGCGCCGCGCACTGTGCCGGAGAAGACCGCGTCGCCCCGGCGGGTGCCGGAGTCCAGGGCCGGGGAGGAGGCGCCGCCCGGGCGCGGGGTGGGCCGGGTGGCGGTCGGCGCTGTGCCGCTCATTCGGGTCCTGCCTCGTCGCTCGGGCGCCCAGGGGCTGGCGCTGGGCCCGGAAGGTATTCGTTCACTGCGGGTTTCGATTCCGTTAGAACAAAACGGGCAACTCGGAACGCGGTAGGGCCGGTTCCGCAGGCTCGGCTATCCGAACTCTGCGAAACCGGCCGATCCGTGTTAGCTCAGGCCGCCGAAGATCGCGGCGACCTTCGACTGCTGGTCGGAGGAAAGGGCCACGTAGCCCAGGCTCTCCAGCTGTGACTGCGCCGCGCTGCCGGCGGTGTACTGCAGGAAGTTCTTCAGGACCGGGAGCTTGTCGGAGCTGTTGCCGGTGGAGCAGACGATCTCGTAGGTCACCAGGACCGCCGGGTAGGCGTCGTCGGCCGCGTAGGTGTAGTCGAAGTTGAACTTGTAGTTGCCGTCGGCGGTGTCGACCTGCGCCTTGGCGATGAACTTCGAGGCGTTGGCGATGCTCACCGGGACGAACTTGCCGTCCTTGTTGCCGATCGCGGCGGTCTTGAGGCTGTTCTGGGTGGCGTAGGAGACCTCGGCGTAGCCGATCGCGCCGGCGGTGGACTGCACGGCCTGCGCCACGCCCTTCGAACCCTGGGCCGCCTGGCCGCCGGTGCCCGGCCACTGCTTGTTGGCCGCCGCCGAGAAGTCGGACGGCGCGGTCTTGTTCAGGTAGTTCGAGAAGTTGAACGAGGTGCCCGAGGCGTCCGAGCGGTGGAACGCCTGGATCGCCAGGTCCGGCAGGGTCACGCCGGGGTTGTCGGTCTTGATCGCGTCGTCGTTCCACTTGGTGATCTTGCCGTTGAAGATCTTGCCCAGGGTGGACGCGCTCAGGCTCAGCTTGTCCACGTTCGGCACGTTGTACATCACGGCGATGGCGCCCGGGATGGTGCCCACGGACACCGCCTTGCCGCCGCAGCGCTGGTCGGCCTGCTTCTGCTGGTCGGCGTTCAGCGGGTAGTCCGAGCCGGCCCAGTCGGCCTGCTTCTGCACGAACGCGGTGACGCCGGGGCCGGAGCCGGTGGCGTTGTAGCTGATGTTGGTGCCGCTGCCGCACTTGGTCTGGAAGTCCTTGACGAACTTCGTGATCGCCGCGTTCTGCGCCGACGAGCCCTGCCCGGCCAGAGTGCCGTTGGCGCAGGTGATCTCGCCGCCGGCGGCCGTCGGGCTCGAGCCGGTGGCGGTGCTGGAGGAGGAACCGCCGGTCGCGGACGACGTCGTCGACGAGCCGCCCGAGCTCGACGGCGAGTTGTTGTCAGAACCACAGGCCGTCAGGGAGGCCAGGGCGAGGGCCAGCACCCCGGCGCCGACCGTGGCACTGCGCCCATTAACACCAACGTGGATCTTCACCGGGAAGTCCCTTCGAGATATTCGGAAAGTTTTTGCATGCGCTGTCACCGTCGAAGCTAGGCAGGCGAGGTGAATCGATGGACGGGTGAAGGTGAACGGAGGGTGAACGGTCTCGGGCGGCGGGGAGCTGCGTGTACGTTCTGTACGCACGGGTAGTCGGGGAGCCGCCGGAACTGCGGAACGGGGATCCGTACCAGGGGAGGGGACGACACATGCGAGCGTTGTCGGCGCGGACCGGAGCCGCCGCCATAGTGCTGGCTCTGGCCGTTTCGGGCTGTCAGAGCAAGAACAACCAGGGGACTTCGCCCACCAAACCCCGGCCACGGGCGGCGAGCACGACGACGCACAGCGCGTCGGTGTCCTCGAGTGGCGCGCCGTCCACTCCAGCCGCGAACGGCGGCACCTGCCACGCGCGCCCCGGTCCGCTGCCGGACCCGGTTTGCACCCCGGGCGTGACGAACCCGCAGGTGACCCAGGACAACATCGCCACGACGATCTGCAAGTCCGGCTGGACTTCGACGATCCGTCCGCCGACGAACGTCACCAACAAGCTGAAGAGCGACGGGATCCGGGATTACGGCTACACCGACACGAGCATGTCCGTCTACGAAGAGGATCATCTGATCAGCCTTGAACTCGGCGGAGCGCCGAGCGATCCGCGGAACCTGTGGCCAGAGCCGGGTGCCTCGCCGAACACCAAGGATAAAGTCGAGAACGATCTTAAGCGCGCGGTGTGTAGCGGCCAGGTGAAGCTGCTGGACGCGCAACACGCGATCGCGACCGACTGGACGACCGCTGAGAAGCTGCTCGGGATCGGGAGCTGAGGGAAGGGCCGGGCCTTCAGCCCTTCACCCGATCGATGGCGACGACGTTCCCTTCGCGTGCGTGCAGTACCCATCCCTCGGCCGGGGCCAGTGCCCGGCGTCCGGCCCGCACCGCCTGCCCCAGCACGCTCTCACTGAGCAGCTCGGGGACCACCGGCCGGTGCGTGCAGGCAATAGTCGGCCGCCCGGACTTCAGCACCTGACGCAGCCAAGCTCGGGAGGCCTCGGGATCGGCACGGTCAGCGAGCGCGAGCTCTCGGACGAGTTCGAGCCCTGCGTCGCGCGCCGCCGGCTCCAGCGTCTGGACACATCGGATGAGAGGTGAGGTCACCAACGCGTTATAGCCATACGCTTCCAGCGTCCGGACCAACGCCCGGCCCTCGGCGTGCCCGGCCTCGCTCAGCGGCCGGTCCCGATCGTCGCCCTCCCAGCGCTTGCGCAGCACCGCGTCCGCGTGCCGCAGCAGGATCACCGGGACCGTGTCCACCGGCGCCGCCGCGAACGCCGCCAGCAGATCCCGGTCGGTCTGCCGGGTCAGCCGGGTCCCGGCCTCGGAGACCGTCAGCCACTCCAGCCGGTCCACCTCCGAGTTCGGTATGAACTCCGCGTCGGCGGCGGCCTGTGCGGCCCAGTACTTCACCCGCTTGATCCGCGCCGGGCCGCCGAAGGAGACGTCGTACACCTGCGTCGGCAGACGCCGTCCGACGACCACCGGATAGCCGGTCTCCTCATACACCTCGCGCACGGCCGCGGTCAGGTAGCTCTCACCGGGGTCCAGCTTGCCCTTCGGGAACGACCAGTCGTCGTAGCGGGGCCGGTGGATCACCGCCGCCTCCGGGCCGGTGCGGCCGGGCCGCCACACCACGCAGCCGGCTGCGCGGACCCGGATCGGGCCGAGCGGCGGGATGGGTGCGGCGCTGGGCGCGTTCATCGCGGGGCGGGCCTTTCTCGATACAAAGCGATCGCGGTGCGGTTCCGACGATCCCACATCCGACGATCGCATTCCGACGATCTCACTCCGCCAAGGGCGCCGCGCTCCGAGCCCGGAGCACCGTGAGGCGCTGCTCTTCGTGGAGCCGGCCCAACACGTAGCCGGTCGTCGCGGCGATCCGCGGCGTGTCGGCCGCCCGATGGACGCAGTCGGCCGCCAGTACCGCGTCGCGCTGCTCGCCGAGCGCTGTATTGACCAGAGTGAGCCGTGCGATCAGCTCGGCGGGATCGTGTCCGCACACCACCGTCCCGGCCGGCCGGCACAGTTCGGTGACGTGCAGCGCGGTCTCGGCGACCGCCACCGCCGCCAGCCATTGCGCGTCGCCGTCCGGGTCGTCCTCGGCGGCCAACGGTTCCGGCAGGTCCGCGGTGAGCTGCCGATAGTCGTCGTAGGCGGCGTCGGCGATCTGCGGCAGGACATCCGCGCAGGGATGCTCGGCAGTCGGGGTCAGCGGCACGTCGCGGGCCAATGTGGCCATCCGGTCGGCCAAAGCGTGGAACCCCGGTCCCACCAACGCCGCGGTGGCCGCGCCGTGCGCCGCCGAGCGCTCGCGGTCCAGCATCCGGGTCAGCAGCGTCCGGGTGCGCGCCGCGCCGCCGTCCGGGTAGCGGCCCTCGGCGATCCACCGGTCCAGCGGCGCCAGCAGCCGCGGCCGCACCGCCTCGGCGTCCCGCTCGGCGGCCAGCACCCGCGCCGTCGCCTCCAGCTCGGCGCCGAGCTCGGCGGCCCACAGCGGGTCCACCAACTCCCGGCACGCCGCCAGCGCCGAGCTCACCCGCCGGCACGCCGCCCGCAGCCGGGTCGCGGCCGCCTGCTGTACCGGCAGCGCGCTGTGCGTCAGGAAGGCGCGCGACTGCTCGGCGAGGTAGCCCCGCACCGCCAGTCCCGCCGGTCCGTCCGGCGCCGCCGCCCCGAAGCCGGCCATCGCGCGCTGAGTCGCTGCATCCATGTGTCCGCCACTGCCCCCACGACGTGCGTCAGGCCCCGGCCTGACGGTTCGGATCCGCCGTTTCCCCGATGGCGGTGCTGATCTGGACAATCCCGTACCCGACGCTCATCACGCCCGCCTGCTCCACCACTCGGCACGTCCGGAGATCAGCGTGCTCTGCATATCGGCCAGCGGCTCGCCGTCCTCGGCGTATTCCGAACGGGTCCACGTGCCGTCGCCGGCCAGGTCCCAGGCGGTGGTGCGCGGGTCCATCGCCAGATCGAACAGCGCTGAGATGGCCCGCCGCTGCTTGGGCTCGACCAAACGCACCAGCGTCTCCACCCGGCGGTCCAGGTTGCGGTGCATGAGATCCGCGCTGCCGATCCACACCTGAGCCTCGTCGTCGAGCCCGAACACGAACGCCCGGGAGTGCTCCAGGAACCGGCCCAGCACACTGCGGACCTTGATGTTCTCGCTCATCCCCTCCACCCCCGGCCGCAACGCGCAGATGCCGCGCACCCAGACCTCGACCGGGACGCCGGCCTGGGAGGCCGCGTACAGCGCGTCGATCAGGTCCTCGTCGACGATCGAGTTGACCTTGATCCGGATCCGGGCCGGCAACCCGGCCTCGGCGCGCTCCTTCTGCTTCCCGACCAGCTCGATCAGGCCGGCCCGCAAAGCGTTCGGGGCCGTGAGCAGCCGGCCGAACTTGGTCGGATGCGCGTAGCCGGAGAGCCGGTTGAACAGGTCCGACAGGTCCGCCCCGATCTCGTTGTCGCACGTGAGCAGGCCCAGGTCCTCGTACAGGCGCGCGGTCTTCGGGTTGTAGTTGCCGGTGCCGATGTGCGAGTAGCGGCGCAGCGATACGCCTTCGCGCCGTACCACCAGCGACAGCTTGCAGTGCGTCTTGAGACCGATCAGCCCGTACACCACGTGGCAGCCGGCCTGCTCCAGCTTGCGGGCCCAGGAGATGTTGGCGTGCTCGTCGAACCGGGCCTTGATCTCCACCAGCACCAGCACCTGCTTGCCGGCCTCGGCGGCGTCGATCAGCGCGTCCACGATCGGCGAGTCGCCGCTGGTGCGGTACAGCGTCTGCTTGATCGCCAGCACGTCCGGATCGGCCGCGGCCTGCTCCAGGAACGCCTGCACGCTGGTCGCGAACGAGTCGTAGGGATGGTGCAGCAGGATGTCCCGGCGGCGGATCGCGGCGAAGACGTCGGCGCCCTTGCCCGGCCCCTCGTCGGCCAGGTCCGGGTGGGTCTTGGTGCGGAACGACGGGAAGCGCAGCTCGCTGTACTCGCCGGCCTTGCCGATGTCGGCGATCTGGTTCAGCCCGGTGAGGTCCAGCGGCGCCGAGAGCTTGAAGACCTCGTCCTCGTTGATGTCCAGCTCGCGGATCAGCAGGTCCAGCACCTGCGGCCGGATGTGCTCGTCGACCTCCAGCCGCACCGGCGGCCCGAACCGGCGGCGCATCAGCTCGCGCTCCAGCGCCTGCAGCAGGTTCTCGTCGGTGTCCGCCTCGACTTCCAGGTCTTCGTTGCGGGTCACCCGGAAGGCGTGGTGGTCCAGGATCTCCATGCCCGGGAACAGCAGCTCCAGGTGCGCGGCGATGACGTCCTCCACCGGGACGTACCGGCCGGGGCCGGCCTCGACGAACCGCGGCAGCAGCGGCGGCACCTTCACCCGGGCGAAGTGCTCCAGCCCGGTTTCCGGGTCCCGCAGCGACACCGCGAGGTTCAGCGACAGACCGGAGATGTAAGGGAACGGATGCGCCGGATCCACCGCCAGCGGCGTCAGCACCGGGAACAGTTGGTAGCGGAAAAGCTGGAAGAGCTTCTCCCGCTCCTCGCCGTCCAGATCGGCCCAGCGGATGATCGCTATGCCGACCTCTGCCAGTTCCGGGCGCAGCTTCTCCTGGAAGACCGCGGCGTGCCGGGCCATCAGCTCCCTGGTCTCGGCCAGAATGCGGCGCAGCACCTCGATCGGCGGCAGCCCGGAGGCCGAGGTGGTGGCCACGCCGGTGGCCAGGCGGCGGCGCAGGCCGGCCACCCGCACCATGTAGAACTCGTCGAGGTTGGACGCGAAGATCGCCAGGAAGCGGGCGCGCTCCAACAGCGGAACCTGTGCGGCGTCCTGGGCGAGTTCCAGGACGCGTTCGTTGAACCTAAGCCAGGAGATCTCCCGGTCCAGGAAGCGTGTTTCGGGAGCCGGGCCGGTCATGCTGCTCAGCCTGGCACGCTGGGATGAACGGCGGTTGACGCCCGGGTGGATTCTCGGCGTCCGGGTGACCGCATGCGCCATCCGGGCGAAAATGCGCTGCTCAACAACTGAAACACCTTCCGCGACGGTATCGATGGATCTGGAAGGTGTACCCGGGTTCCGCCGGGGGACACCTTGCCGTGGTTTTGCCGCTTCGGATCCTGACGGACCCCTGACCAGACCCAGACGAGCAGGAGGCGCCCGCGATGTTCGGGATGAAGACCCTGGTGGTGGGCGGCGGCGCCGCGACGGCGTTGTGGATGATGAACACGCACGCCAGCGCCGGAGATCTCGTGGACACCGTGAAGAACGGCGCGTCCACGGTGTCGGGCGGCTACCAGAGCGTCTCCACCGGAGTCTCCGACGTCCAGGCTGTGCTGCACGGCGACAGCACGACCGGCGGCGGCCTGAGCGGTCCGGCCGCGGAGCTCGTCCCGAGTGCGGCCAGGCCCGGCCAGCAGGTGCTGATCCTGGTGCCGACGTGCATCCAGCCGGAGAACGGCACGGCCACCTCCGCGGTGTTCGCCAACAACGGGTCGGTGTCGCTGACCCGCAACCCCAAGGGCGCGGGCCTGGCGGGCATCGCCACCATCGTGCCGAACGCGCAGAACGGCCAGTGGTCGGTGAACATCACCTGCGGCACCGGCGTCGCCAAGCTGAACGGTGTCACCAGCCTCACGATCTACGGCGGCGTGAACCCGACGCCGATCAAACCGCCGAGGGCCGGCGGTGGCGGTTCGGTGATGAAGGGCGACGCCGGCATGACCGCGGGCGGCCTGGCGCTGGTGGCCGGCGGCGTCGGCTACGGCCTGTGGACGATGCGGCGCCGCGGGGCCTCGGGCGCGCATGTCGGGTGACGCGGTTCCGGCCCGGCACCCCCATCGCAAAGTTCTGAAGATCGTCCTGGCCGCCGTGGCGGTGCTGGCCGGGGTCAAGCTGCTCACCTCCGGCGTCGATGCCCTGACCGGGCCGCCCGCCCCGGCGCAGAGCGCGTTGTTCGGCAGCTGGTCCGGCGCCGCGGCCTCGCCGCTGGCCCGCTCGGTACCGCTGCGGGTGAAGGTCCCCTCGGTCGGCATCGACGCCCCGCTGATGCGTCTGGGTATGGACGCCGACGGCGCGGTCGCCGTGCCGCCGATGTCCGTGCCCGCGGAGGCCGGCTGGTTCGCCGGCAACCCCACACCGGGCGAGCGTGGCGCCGCGGTGATCGTCGGCCACGTCGACACCGACTGGGGCCGCGCGGTGTTCTACCCGCTGGGCAATGTGCAGCCCGGCGCGCTGGTGGTCGTGGACCGCGCGGACAAGTCGCACGCGAAGTTCCGGGTTACGTCGGTCGAGGTGGTGGATAAGGGCCGGTTCCCCGCGCAGCGCGTCTACGGCACCGGCGACGACTCCGGGACCGCGCAGCTGCGCCTGATCACCTGCGGCGGCGCGTTCGACGGCAAGCACTATGCGGACAGTCTGGTGGTATACGCGCAGCTGGTCGGGGTTTCCTGACCGGTAGCCGGCCGCTAGTTCGCCGCGCGGTACATCACGTCGGCACTGCGCCGTGAGAAACCGAGCTTGGCGTAGACGGCGAGCGCGGCGTGGTTGTCCGCCTCGACGTACAGGATCACGTCCCGGATCCCGCGCTCGCGCAGGTAGCCCAAACCGACCAGCGTCAGCGCCTTGCCCAGGCCGCCGCCCTGCTCGGCCGGGTCGATGCCGAGGACGTACACCTCGCCGACCGGGCCGGCGGCGTAGGCGCTGTGGTCGTGGACCTTGGTCCAGTGGAAGCCCGCCAGCTTCGCGCCGCGCCAGGCCAGGAAGAACCCGTTCGGGTCGAACCAGGACTCGGCCATCCGCTCGTGCAGGTCTTCCAGCGTCATCGAGCCCTGTTCCGGGTGGTGCGCGAACGCGCGGGCGTTGACGTCGACCCACGCCCGGTCGTCCACACCGGGCCGGAAGGCGGCGATGGTGATGCCGTCCACCGGCGGCGGTGGCGGCACCTCATCGAGGTGCCGCCCCATCACCCACAGCTCGCGGACCGGTTTCCAACCGCGGGTGGCAGCCAGGCCCGCGGCTGCGGGAAGCCCGCCGTGCGCCCAGATCCGCAGCGGCTTGTCGCCGCGCCGGAGCTTCATCCGCAACGCGTCGAGCAGTGCGCCGCCCACGCCTTGCCTGCGGGCCGCGGGAGCGACGACGACCTCAGCAGACGGTCCCTGGTCGGGATCGGTCTTGTCCAGCAGGGCGTACCCGATCAGCTCCGAACCCTGATCGGAGAGCCGGCGGGCCACGATGTGCCAGATGTCGGCGTCCGTCTGGTGCTTCAGCTGGAGCAGGACCTGTTCGGGGAGCGGCGCCACGCCGTCCGCCTGCTCGGCGGAGTCGGCGAGGCGCCGGACGGCTTCCACATCCGCCTCGTTCAGCCGGCGGAGGATGCCGATGGAGAATCCGGTACCTGTCACCCCACCAAGTTACGGGCAGGTTCGGGGTCCTGAGCGCGGGCGTCGACCGAGCCGCCGTTCGAGGCGCCGCCGGAGCTGGAGCTGGAACGCTTGTCCGGCGTGACGAACCGGTAGCCGACGTTGCGCACGGTGCCGATCAGCGCCTCGTGCTCGACGCCGAGCTTGGCGCGCAGCCGGCGCACGTGGACGTCCACGGTGCGGGTGCCGCCGAAGTAGTCGTAGCCCC
>JAEKKI010000117.1 GCA_019510485.1 Catenulisporales bacterium | reverse complement strand
GAGCTGACGGTGCAGGTGCTGGAGCGCGGCACCGCGTGGCTGGACACCGGGACGTTCGACTCGCTGGTGCAGGCCGCCGAGTACGTCCGCGTCATCGAGCAGCGGCAGGGTTACAAGGTGGGCTGCGTGGAGGAGGTGGCCTGGCGGTCGGGGTTCATCGACGACTCCCGGCTGGCCGAGCTCGCCGAACCGCTGCGCAAGAGCGGCTACGGCGACTATCTGCTGCATCTGCTCGATCCCGCGATCTGAACCCGGTCACGGAAGATCCAGACCCCTCCTCCAAGGAAACGAGAGCCACCCGAGTATGGACATCGTCCCCCTGTCGATCGACGGCGCCTGGGAGATCAGCCCGAAGCTGTACGGCGATCCCCGCGGCCTGTTCACCGAGTGGTACCGGTTCGACCACCTCGCCGAGGCCGTGGGCCATCCGCTGGATCTGCGGCAGGCGAACCTGTCGGTGTCGTCGGCCGGCGTGGTGCGCGGCGTCCACTTCGCCGATGTGCCGCCCGGGCAGGCCAAGTACGTCACCTGTACTCGCGGTGCGGTGCTGGACGTGATCGTGGACATCCGCGTCGGGTCGCCGACCTTCGGGCAGTGGCAGGGCGTGCGGCTGGACGACGAGACGCGCAAGGCCGTCTACATCGCCGAGGGCCTGGGGCACGGCTTCTGCGCGCTGACCGATGACGCCACGTTGACGTATCTGTGCTCGGCCACCTACAGCCCGGGGCACGAGCACGGGGTCCACCCGCTGGACGCCGAACTCGGCATCCGGTGGCCGGCCGACATGCCGCGGCTGTCGGAGCGGGACGCCAAGTCGCCGTCGCTCGCCGAGGCGAGGGACAGCGGGTTGCTGCCGGAGTACGAGGCCTGCGTCGCGTATACCAAGAGCCTGCGGCGACCGATCGTTTAGGCTTCCGCGATCTCCGGCTGCTCTTTCCGGTCGGTCAGCACTCCCGGCCGGGTCCGCCCCAGGCCCACGACCGCGGACCCCAGCGCCAGCGCGAGCGCCGCGCCGGTCGCGCCCTCGGCGACGCCGGCGTGCAGGCCGGCCGGGGTGGCGACCCGGGGCGACAACCAGAAGTGCGTGTCGTAGTAGACCGGGTAGCCGCCGTTCGCGGTCCGCGTCGGACTGGTGGGGCTCAGGCACTGGAAGGTCTCAGTGCTCTGATCGGGCATGCGGACGACGCACCGGTCCCCGGACGGCGCGCGCGGCGCGTGCGAGGGCCCGATGTCCTCCAGCTGCGTCGCGATCCCCCGCGTGCCGAAGTGATCGAAGTACACCGAGCGGACCGTGATGGTTCCGACGAGCGTCGCAAGGACGAATCCCACAACCGACAGGACCGACAGGACCTTGTCCACGCCGTGGCGATACTTGGCACAGGCATTGCGGATGGTCAGCAAGATCGCGGTGGATCCCAGGCCCACGAACATGCCGACGAAAGGCAGGGTGAGCAGCGAGAGTGCTGCCGAGCCGGCGAACGCCACCAGCCCGAGGCCGAGCGTCTGAAGCCAGAACATCGATCCGGACGTCGCCTCGACGCTGCCGTCGGCCAGCGACCGGTACAGCCGCGTGCGCTGGACCAGTGCGGACGCGTACTCGCGGCGGAGTTCGCCGGAGGTCGGCGGCGGAGGCTTTCTCGCCGCCCGCCGCTTCTTGCGCGCCTTACCCATGCGGTCTGCCCTCCCGTCCCGCTCAGCTCAAGTCGGCTCAGTCGGGCGTCTCAGCGGGCCAGTGCCATGATCACCGCGATGATCACCAGGATCAGGAACACGCCGAGGAAGATCGCGGCCACTCCGAGCCCTGAGATCTCCTTCTTTCCAGGCTTGATGGATCCGAAGAGGTTGAAGGCGGGCTTCTCCGGCGCCTTGTGCTGGGCGACCAGATAGGCGTGCGGCGTCATCTTGGCGTCGACCGCTTTGGCGACCTTCTCGGCCGCCGCCACATCGGCGTCGTCGTGGGTGTAGCCGCCGCGGTCCAGGATGATGGCGAGCAGGGCGTCGACCTCGTCGGCCTGCGCGTCGCCGCGCGCGGCCAGCGCGGCCAGCCGGTCGACCGGGTAGCCCCAGTCCTCCAAGCGCTGGCGCTTGGCCCCTTTGAGATTGCGCAGCTTCTGCTGCACCTCGGCGGAGCCGACCGCCGGCCGGGTCGGGTTCGACGCCCTGCTCATCTTCCTACTCCTCAGGCACGGTCCACTTGAAGTCACCGCCGACGCCGTTGGCGCCCACCACCGGGATGTTGTGCTTGGCCCAGTCCAGGCCGTCATGCATGCTGCCGGTGCTCCACGGGTTGTGGTCGCCGCCGGGGCCGTCGACCTTGCCCAGGTTGGCGTAACCCATGGCCACTGGCACTGTAGCCCATGCGAAGTACTGTGCCTTGCCGCCCTTGGTCATCAGCGACGTGGGGTAGTTGGCGATGCCGTCCTTCAGCGCGCCCTTGAAGCCGAGCTTGCTGAACTGCGCGGCGCCGTCCTTCACACCCTCGACGTAGCGGCCCGGGCTCACGGCGGCCTTGCCCATGTTCCAGTACCGCCCGATGCCGCTCTTGGGCAGGTCGGCGACGAACCCCCGGGCGGTGGCCAGCTTGGCCGCCTTGCCGCCGGTGATGCCCGCGGCCTCGCCGGCCTTGGCGAAGCGCAGACCCTTGGACAGGCCCCGGGTGCCCTTCAAGCCGTTGAGCACCGAGAAGAACTTCTCGCCCTTGGCCAGGTTGCCCAGCAGCCGTCCCGAACCGCAGGAGACCACGCCGAGGATGTCGATCCCGACGTCCAGCCACGTACCTCTGCCGTCCAGGGCATTGATGGTGTCGCAGACCAGGGCCACCACCGAGGCGATCGCGGCCAGCGCGCCGAGCACCTCGCCCAGGATCGGCACCCAGCTGAAGGCCAGGGCCAGCACGCCGAGGATGGACGCGGCCAGGCCCGCCCAGTGCCCGACCACCGCCGCCAGGTCCTCGATGTCGTTGATGATGTCGCCGACCTTGTCCCAGAACCCGTCTTTGAGACCGTCGTGGTTGTAGGCGTTGACGATCGCGTCGGCGAACTTGTTCGCCTGCTGGTCCCGGATCTCGCGGGCGTGCTGCAGGTCCTTCTCGGCCTGCACCATGTCCTGGTCGTGGCCGGCCTTCTGGTTGTTCAGCTTGGTCAGCACCGGGTCCGGGCCGGCCGGCGCGGCGTCGGGGGGCGGCGGCGGCTGGTTGGCCTGCTGCTGGTTGTGGTTGTCGATCTGGCTCTGCGCGGTCTTGCTCTGGTGCTGGGCCTCCTGGCCCCGGCGGATCGCGTCCTTGGCCAGTTCCTGCGCGTAGGCCAGGGACTCGGCCCAGGTCCCCGTCGACGGCGGGTACGCCACCGTGGTACCCAGCGCGTTGGCCGCCGCGTCGTAGCGGCCGAACGCCTTCTCCAGCTTGTCGGCGGTGTCGCCGGCGGACTTCTGGAACTCCCGGCCGGAGTCGGAGTCCCAGCCCTGGCCGTTCACCAGGTTGCGGATGTTGGCCGCCTGCGTCCGGATGGCGTCGGCGGTGTCACGGTACTGCTTGCCCAGCGCCGCCACCTGGCCCGGATCGCCGGGGATGTTGTCGCCGGAGTTGTAGACCTCGTGGTCCCAGTCGATCGGCACGGCCCTAGCCCTCCTTCTTCCCGGCGTCCATCAGGGCCTTGGCGAGGTCGGAGTCCACGCCGTTCCAGGCCTCGGCGCCCTTCTCGGCGGCGCTTTGCAGGGCCTCCAGTTCGGACTCCAGCTTCTTCTTGTGGATGTCCCAGTTCGACGCGAACTCGTGCAGGGTGTCGGCCATCCGGCCCGATCCCAGCGTGCCGGCGTAGTGGTCGACGGTATTGCCCGAGTTCTTGAACTCCTCGATCAGCCGCTTGAGCGTGCCGGCGACCTCTTCCAATTCGTGGGTGTTGATCTTGATATGGTCGGCCACAAGCCCTCCCCATTCCCCTATATGTCACAGGCCCCTGTGTGTGAAGCCCCCGTGTCAAGCTCGGATTCTCCGCGCCGCCTAGCGCGTCGGGAGCACCTGCAGCGTCTGCGCCAGTGCGTCCGACATCTCCAGCAGCTCCTCGGCGAGGAGCACGGCCGACCAGGTCACGGACAGCACGACGGCGAAGTCGGTGGCCGGCGGCCGCACCGCGTAGACCACGCTGTGCACCAGCATCCCGTCGCCGAACTCGTCGACGTCGGTCAGCACCTGCCGGGCCACCCGGACCGCGGGTCCGGCCGGCAGCTCCCCGCGCCAGACGTGCACCGGCGAGACCAGCTCCACCCCCGGGACGCTGTAGACCTGCTCCAACCAGTCCAGCGTCACCACCGGCACGGTCTCGTCCGGGTTGACGTCCACGACCTCGATCCGCGCCATCTCCACCGGCGCGACCTCGTCGGGCAGCAGGTAGGCCATCGCGACCTCGCGTTTGGAGGAGTCGCGCGCCGCGGCCAGGATGGCCTCGGCGAAGCGGGCCACGTCCTCGTCGGCGGCGTCATAGCCCTGATGGGCGCGGGAGGTCATCTCAGCCCACGTCGACAGGTCGCCGTCCTCGCCGATCGGCAGCCGGATCGCTATCTCCGGCCGCGACATCGTGATGCGGTAGTCCCCGCGTGAAGCCATGGTCACGGCCTCCAGGCCAGTGACAGCGCCACGGATTCGAACAGCTCGGTGAGCACGTCGGCGAGCGGCGCGACCGGGGTGCTGAACGACAGCAGCAGCTGCGAGTTGGTGTTCGGGACATCGAACAGCGCGTCGTAATGCGTGTCCGGATACGTGCTGCCGTCCCCGGGCTGCGGCGGCGTCTTGTACCGCTGCACCAGCGCCTTGCCGGCCGGCATCTCCTCGACCCGGGCGTCGCGCCCCTCGGCGCTCACCGCCAGCGCCATGGCCTCCATGCTCGGCTTGGCCTGTCCGGCCGGCCGCGGGATCACCGTGACCAGCAGCGAGGCCGACACCGGGATCCCGTGGATGTCCATCGACACCATATACAGCTCGACTCCGCCGCCCTCCCAGGCGTTCTGGCAGCGGCGCTCCAGATCGGCGCGCATCTCGGCCTTGATATGCGGGGCGTTGTCGATCCCGCGGAACTGCTTCTCGACCATCGTCGCGATGCGGCGCGGCCATATTTGCGGATCCAGTGCGATCCGGGTCCAGCCCTCGGCCGGAACCATCAGGCGGTAGTCGCGGGGCGGCGGCGCGTCGAAGACCTCGGTCCCGTCGTCGGCGAGCGCCCCGGTCTCGCCGGGCGCGGCGGAGCCCGCGCCTGGGCGGTGAGTCGGTGAAGTCACGGTCAGCGATTTCCTGGTCTAGGTGCGAAACGGGCTCCCCCCGGGTGCCCGGAGGGAGCCCGTGTGGACTCGCGGCCCGCACCGAGGCGGGCTCGGCGGCCCTTAGTGGCGGATCGCCTGGGCCAGCGAGGAGTCGGTGTGCTCCAGCGCGTCGGCGGCACTGTTCAGGTACTGGACCATGCCGGTCATGCCGTCGATCATCTGGGTGGCGCCGTTGGTGAACTCGGCGTACTTCTCGTCGAACGCCTTCGACGCCTGGTCGGTGACGAAGCCACCGGCCACCAGGTTCTTCACGAGCGCCTGGGCCTGCTTCAGCTGGTCCTGAATGCCCGTCTCGTAGTTCTGCAGCTGGTGGCCCGCATCCCGCATGTCCTGGTACGTGACGTTCATGTTGGTCATCGGACACTCTCCCCAAGGTAATCCTGGCGCCCCGTGGAGCGCGCGCGTCAGCCGGACAGCGTTTTTGCTCCCAGCCCCGTATTGACAACCGCAGCCTGCCAGCAACCTCCCGCGCTTTGCAACCAACACCTGGATATCCGTCGAAGAATCGGCGAGGAGTCTGTCCCCTTATGCCGGGGCTGCGACGGGGGTCGGAACCGGTTCCGGGGAGCGGTCCCCGGTGCCGTTGAGCTGCTCGGACAGGCGATTCCGGTCCAGCGCGCCCTCCCAAGAGGCGATGACCAGGGTGCCGACCGCCGTTCCGCAGAGGTTGGTCAGCGCCCTGCACTCGCTCATGAACTTGTCGATGCCGAATATCAGCATGATGCCGGCGACCGGGATCGTGCCCACGGTGGACAGCGTGGCGGCCAGGACGATGAAGCCGGATCCGGTGACGCCGGCGGCGCCCTTGGACGTCAGCAGCAGCACGCCGAGAATCGTCAGCTGTTGGGCGAACGACAGGTGCACGTCCAGCGCCTGCGCGACGTAAAGGGAACCGAGGGTCAGGTAGATACACGTGCCGTCGAGGTTGAAGGAGTAGCCGGCCGGCACGGTCAGCCCGACGACGTCGCGGCGCACCCCGGCCTGCTCCAGCTTGTCCATCATGCGCGGCAGGACGGACTCGCTGGAGGAGGTGCCGAGCACCACCAGCAGTTCCGGGGCGATGTAGCGCAGCAGCTTGAAGATGTTCACCTTCTGCGTGGCGGCCACGGCGCCCAGCACGACGACGACGAACAGCGCCGCGGTGCCGTAGAAGATCCCGATGAGCTTGCCGAGGCTGGTCAGGGTGTGGAGTCCGTACTTGCCCACGGTGTAGGACATCGCGCCGAACGCGCCGACCGGGGCGGCGTACATCACGATCCTCAGCACCTGGAACAGCACGGTCCCGATCCGCTCGATCCCGCGCGCCACCGGCACCGCCGGCTCGCCGACCAGCTTGATGGCCACCGCGACGAGGACGGCGATCACCAGCACCTGCAGGACGCTGCCCGTGGTGAACGCGCCGACGAGGCTGTTGGGGATCATGTCGGTCAGGTAGTGCCAGGCCGACTGGGTCTCACCGGTCTTGATGTACCCGGCGGCCGCGCCGCTCGCCTTGGGCACCTTGGCGTGCACCCCGGCGCCGGGCCGCAGCACGTCCATCACCAGCAGCCCGAGCGCCAGCGCGATCGTGGACAGCACCTCGAAGTAGATCAGGGAACGGATGCCGACCCGCCCGACCTCGCGCAGCTTGCCGACGCCGGCGATGCCGGTCACGACGGTCACGAACACCACCGGCGTGATGACCATCTTGATGAGGTTGACGAAGCTGTCGCCGAGCGGTTGCAGCTGGGTGGCCACGCCGGGTGCGGCGGCGCCGAGCGCGATGCCGGCGGCGATGCCGACGAGGACCCAGACGTAGAGCTGCTTGTACCAGCGGCTGCGCCGCGGCGGTGAGGCGTTCGCGGTGGTGACGGTCATGGTCGCTCCTGATGTCGGCGGGGGGACGCCGTTCACTGTGCGCCGGCTCACAGATCGCGTTCGCGGTTACGCGCATTACGCGCATGCGTGGTTCGAAATCTCTGGTCTCCGTGATGTTCACCTGGTGGTGACGGTTTCGGTATGGGGGGTCCGTCAGCGACACTTCGGGCATGCGTCGTCTCCGGAGCCGGTTCAGCATCGCCACGCAGGTACTGCTTATGCAGTGCGTGCTCGTGGTGTTGCTGACGGTCGCCGGATCGGCGGCGGCGGTGTTGCAGGCGCAGGCCACGGAGCGGGACGGAGCGCGGCGGCAGGTGCTGGCCGCGGCCGAGGCGCTGGCCGGGGCGCCGTCCACGATCTCGGCCCTGCGCGCGGCCGACCCGAGCGCCCTGTTGGAACCACAGACCACCGCGCTGGAGCGGCAGGCCGGTGTGGACTTCGTCGTGGTCATGTCGCCGGCCGGGGTCCGGTACACGCATCCGAATCCGGCGCTGATCGGCGGGACGTTCGTCGGGCATATCGCGAAAGCCGCAGCCGGGCAGGCGTTCACGGAGACGTATCGGGGATCGCTGGGGCCGTCGGTGCGTTCCGTGGTACCGATCCGCGATCCCGCGTCCGGCGACCGGGTCGTCGCCCTGGTGTCGGTGGGGATCACCGAGCACCGCCTGAGCTCCCTGTTCCGCCAACAGCTGCCGTCGGTGGTCGGGATCTCGGCGGCGGCGCTGGGGGTGGCGGTGCTCGGGGCGTACGCGGTCGGCCGCCGGGTGCGGCGGCAGACCATGGGGTTGGGGCCGGTCGCGCTGGCCGAGCTGTACGAGCACCATGACGCCGTGATGCACGCGATGCGCGAAGGCCTGCTGTTGCTGGATCCCGCCGGCCGGCTGATCCTGGCGAACGACGAAGCGGTGCGGCTGCTGGAGCTGCCGGCGGCGCGCACCGGGCGGACCCCGGCCGAGCTGGGCGTGGACGGCTCCCTGCGCGAAGTGCTGGTCGGCGGCGAGGACGTGGCCGACGGGATCCACCTGACCGAGAACCGGGTGCTGACGGTGAACCAGTCGACGGCGCGGCGGCACGGCCGCGACCTCGGGACCGTGGTGACGCTGCGGGACCGCACGGAGATCCAGGGGCTGACCGACGAGCTGGCCTCGGTGCGCGGCTTCGCCGAGGCGCTGCGCGCGTCCAACCACGAGGCGGCGAACCGGCTGCACACGGTGGTCACGCTGATCGAGCTGGACCGGCCGGGCGAGGCCGTGCGCTTCGCGACCGGCGAGCTGGCCGCGCAGCAGGAGCTGGTCGACCGCATCATGGCCTCGGTCGAGGAGCCGGTGCTGGCGGCGCTGGTGCTGGGAAAGGTGGCGCAGGCCCGGGAGCGCGGGATCGAGTTGGAAGTCGGCGCGGTGACGGCGGTACGGGAGCTGCCGCTGCCGGTGACCGACGCGGTGACGCTGGTCGGGAACCTGATCGACAACGCGGTGGAGGCGGTCGCCGGATTCGAGACCGGCCAGAAGGTGGTGTCGGTGGACCTGGCCGATGACGCGGAGGGATTGGCCTTGCGTGTGGCGGACACCGGACCCGGTATCCCGGAGGCGTTGCGCGAGGAGGTGTTCGTGCGCGGATTCACCACCAAGGCCGAGGCGGGTCGCGGACTGGGGTTGGCGCTGGTGACGCAGATCGTGCGGCGGTACCACGGCACGATCACTGTGGGCGAAGCCGTCGGTGGCGGCGCGGTGTTCGAGGTGCGCATCCCCAGACGGGCTGAGCCGTGAGCGGGGCCCTTATACGGACCCTGGTCGTCGAGGACGATCCGGTGCTGGCCGAGGCGCACCGGCTCTATGCGGAGCGGGTGCCCGGTTTCGAGGTCGTCGATGTCGCCCGCACCGGCGCCGACGCGTTGCGGGTGCTGGCCGCGCGGGAGGTGGACCTGGTGCTGCTAGACGTGTACCTCCCGGACATGACCGGCCTGGACCTATGCCGCACACTGCGGGCCCGCGGGGACACGGTCGATGTGATCGCCGTGACGTCGGCGCGGGATCTGCCGACGGTGCGGGCCGCGGTGTCGCTGGGGATCGTGCAGTACCTCATCAAGCCGTTCCAGTTCTCGACGTTCCGCGCCCGCCTTCAGGCCTACGCCGAGTTCCGGCGCGCCGCCGAGTCCGCCGGCACCGCTTCGAGCGCGTTGCAGCAGGACGAGCTGGATCGGATGCTCGACGGGCTGCGCTCGCCGCGTCCGGCGCAGCTTCCGAAGGGGCTGGCTGACAGCACGCTCACCGCGCTGATCAGGATCCTGAAGACGGATTCGCCGTTGACCGCCGCCGAATTGGCCGACCGGGCCGGCGTCAGTGCTCCGACCACGCGCCGGTATCTCGAATACCTGACGGCGCGGCGGCTGGTCTCCGGGCAGCCGCGCTATGGCGGTCCGGGGCGGCCGGAGACCGTGTATCAGTGGGCCGGCTGAGCTTGTGAAGTGTTGCGATTCGACAACGACTGCGCGAGCGGCTAAAGCGGGCGTACGAAGACTGAACAGGTAGAGATCACAAAACGCCCCCTCCCCCGGTGCCGGGAAAGGCGGTTACGATTACCGCTCGCAGGGGGGAGCGAACCGTCCAACGCCGCCTCGGAGCGGGATACCACCCCTTCTCCGCATTCCGCCGAGGCAGCCTGACGCGTAAGCGGGGCAGACAGCAGTGAGCAAGGACCGAACCACTTCGGGCGCCGCCACCGCGGCCGCGGGTGCTTTCGCCGGTGCGCGCGGGGCGGGACCGAGCCGGCTGCCGACGGCGCCGCGCGAGCGCAAGCCGGCGCTGGCGGCGCTGGCCGTGCTGCTGATACTGGCCGGGGCGCTGGCGACGATGCTGCTGGTGAACCAGTCCGGGAACCGGGTCGAGGTCGTGAAGGTCGGGAAGACCTCCATCGCGGCCGGCTCAAAGCTGACCACGGACGATTTCGTCGAGGCGAGCGTCGCCTCCGATTCGAGCATCAGGTACATCAAGTGGGAGCAGCTCGGCCAACTACAGGACCGCATCACCTACAACACGCTCATCAAAGGCTCGCTGCTGACCCTCGACATGCTCGGGGACCAGTCGGCCGACAGCAAAGTCGAGTTCATCCCCGGGACGTCCCTGATGGGCATCCAGGTCAAGCAGGGCCGCTACCCGACCGGCCAGATGTTCATCGGCGACAAGTTCACGCTCTACACCAACACGGTGACCGCCGGAACCAACGGACAGGGCACGGCCAGCGGCTGGCAGAGTCAGGGCACGGTCACCCTGGTCAACCGGGACAACGCGGACACGATGACCGCCACCATCTCCGTGCCCACCGACAAGGTGACGACGATCGCGAACGCCAGCGATCTCATGCTCATCAAGACTTACTGAGGCAGCTGACCTCATGTCCCTGATCGTCCTGGCCTCCGACAAGGGCTCCCCCGGCGTGACCACGACCGCGGTGGCCCTGGCCGGCGTGTGGCCGCGGCGCGCGATCCTCGCCGAGTGCGATCCGTCCGGCGGCGATCTGGTCTACCGCATCCCGGCGGAGAGCGGCGCGCCGCTGAACCCCAACGTCGGCATGCTGTCGCTGGCCACCACCGCGCGCCACGGCCTGTCCGCGCACCAGTTGGAGCAGCACCTGCAACGCATGCACGGCGGCCTGGAGCTGGTCACCGGCCTGGCCACCGGCGATCAGTCGGCGGGGCTGGCCGGGCTGTGGACGGCCCTGGGCCGGGCCTTCGACTCGCTCCCGGACGCCGACGTGATCGCCGACTGCGGCCGGGTGGACGCGAGCAGCCCGGCGCTGGATCTGATGGCGGGCGCGGCGTTGGTGATCCTGGTCTCGCGTACTTCGGCGGAGCAGATAGCCCACGTCCGCGACCGCGCCCTGTCGCTGCTGCAACGCGTGGGCGGCGGCACGGCAACGGCCGGCGGGGGTCTCGGGGTGCCGATCGGCGTGATCCTGATCGTCGACCCCAAGCAGCGCGCCCGGGTCACGGCTCAGGTCGACGAGTTGCTGCGCAGCAGCGGTCTGCCGGTGAAGGTGATCGGCACCATCGCCGATGACCCCGACGGCGCCGATCTGATCAACGGCCGCGGCCGCGGGCGCTTGGACCGCACGCTGCTGATTCGGTCGGCGCGTGAGGTGGCGCAGGATCTGTCGAGGATGTATTCGGGGGCGGCCGCGGCGCCGCAACCACAGCCGCAGGCACCGGCCGCGCCAGAGGCACCGAGGCCGATGCCCGCTAGCGGATACAGCTCACCGCAGGTCGCGCCTGCCGCGCCGAATCCCATGCCCGGCAACGGATACGGCCCGCCGCAGACCGCTCCGCGCCAGCCCGCGCACCGTACTCCCGCTCCCGAGCGGCCGACCATGTGGCCCGGCGAGCAGCCGCAGCCCCCGTTCCCGCCCGCCGCTCAGCAACCGCCGCCCCGACCGGGCTTCGCGCCGGGTGGCAGCCCCGATCGCCGCCAGCAGCCACCGCAACCGCCTTCCGCGCACAACGGCTTCACCTCGGTCACCCTCGGCGGCGGTCCCGACCCCCGTCACAACACTCCAGCTCCGCCGCCCGGCTTGACCCCGGTCCAGCCGCATAACGGCGCACCGGTTCCCCCGCCCGGTCCGCCCCCGGTCCACCCGCACGACGGCGCGCCGTTCCCCACCGACCAGCGCGACCAGCGCCCCGCGCGCGGCGAGATCGCGCCCGGCCCCGGCGGCCACCGCGCCGGTCCCCCGCAAGGGGATCGCCGATGACCGCCATCGACCACGGCCTCGTCAAGCGCCTCCGCCAAGACGTCGGCGACCGCCTCGCCGAGCAGCGCCGCATGGACCAGGCCTCCGGCCTGCCGCCGATGACCGGCGAGGACGAGCGCCAGTTCGCGCGGGCCCTGGTCGCGCAGGCGCTGGAGGACCACGCGCGCGCCGAGATCACCTACGGCCGCACGCCGCCCAACGCGGCGGAGGAGGAAGCGCTCGCCGCCGCGGTGCACGCCGCGCTCTATGGCGTCGGCCGCCTGCAGCCGCTGCTCGACGATTCCGAGATCGAGAACATCGACATCAACGGCTGCGACCGGGTCTTCATCGGCTACGCCGACGGCCGTGAGGTCGAAGGCGAGCCGGTGGCCGACAACGACGAGGAACTCATCGAGCTGATCCAGGTCCTCGGCGCCTACTCCGGCCTGTCCTCGCGACCCTTCGACACCGCGAACCCGCAGCTGGACCTCCGGCTGCCCGACGGTTCCCGGCTGTCGGCGGTCATGGACGTCACCCGCCGCCCGGCGCTGTCCATCCGCCGCGCGCGTCTGGGCAAGGTGTTCCTGCGCGACCTGGAGAACAACGGGACCGTGCTCCCCGAACTGGCTGCGTTCCTGCGGGCGGCGGTCGCGGCGCGGAAGAACATCATGATCGCCGGATCCACCAACGCGGGCAAGACCACGCTGCTGCGCGCCCTGGCCAGCGAGATCCCGCCGCATGAGCGGCTGATCACCGTCGAGCGCGCGCTGGAGCTGGGCCTGGACCAGTTCCCTGATCTGCACCCGAACGTCGTCGCCTTCGAGGAGCGGCTGCCGAACTCCGAGGGCCACGGCGCGGTGTCGATGGCCGAGCTGGTGCGGCGGTCGCTGCGGATGAACCCCTCGCGGGTGATCGTCGGCGAGGTGTTGGGCGACGAGATCGTCACCATGCTCAACGCGATGTCGCAGGGCAACGACGGTTCGCTGAGCACCATCCACGCGAACTCCTCGGTGGAGGTGTTCAACCGCATCTCCACCTACGCCCTGCAATCGCAGGAGCGGCTGCCGGTGGAGGCCAGCCAGATGCTGATCGCCGGCGCGATCAACTTCGTCGTCTTCATCACCCGGCGCAACGCCTGGCACCACGGGGGCACGTTGCAGCGCATGGTGACCTCGGTCCGCGAGGTGAACGGCATCGACGGCCGGGTGCTGTCCTCCGAGGTGTTCGCCGAGGGGCCGGACGGCCGGGCCGTGGCGCACGCCCCGATCGCGTGCCTGGACGAGCTCGCCCAGTTCGGCTATCACGGCCCCACCCAGCTCCACCACGCCCCGGGATGGAGGTGAGACGGTGGATTCCGCGCT
>JAEKKI010000134.1 GCA_019510485.1 Catenulisporales bacterium | reverse complement strand
TCCTCCGGCACGTCCATCAGCTCGTTGTCGGTCGCCTCGACGATCGCCCGCTGCCCGGCCAGCAGCGGCAGGATGTTCCGGGCGAAGAACTTCGCCGCGGCGATCTTGCCGGTGTAGAACGGCACGTCGCGTCCCGCCGCCCCGCCGGCCAGCGCGGTCTGGGCCACGGTGGCCTGGCGCAGCAGCAGCCAGGACACCACGAGGTCGCCGAGCGCGTACAGGAAGCGGACCGAGTTCTGCGCGACGATGTACAGCTGCTCGGGTTCCGACAGCGACGCGCCGGCCTTGTCCAGCATCGCCTTGAGCATCGCCCCGACCTCGCCCTGCGCGGTGGTCAGCAGCTCGCGCTCGGCCGCCAGTTCCTCGCCGCCGGGCTCGTCGGCGAGGAACTTGGTGATCTCCTCGTTCAGCGCGTTGATGGCCACCCCGCCGTCCTTCACAATCTTGCGGAAGAACAGGTCCAGGGACTGGATCGCGGTGGTGCCCTCGTACAGCGAGTCGATCTTGGCGTCCCGGATGTACTGCTCCAGCGGGTACTCCTGCAGGAAGCCGGAGCCGCCGAAGATCTGCAGCGACTGCGCCAGCTGCTCGTAGGACTTCTCGGAGCCGTAGCCCTTGACGATCGGCAGCAGCAGGTCGTTCATGCGCTCGGCGTGCTTGTCCTCGGTGCCGGCCGCCTTGGCGACCTCGACGTCGTCCTGGAAGGTGGCGGTGTAGAGCACCAGGGCCCGCATGCCCTCGACGTACGCCTTCTGCAGCATCAGCGAGCGGCGCACGTCCGCGTGGTGGGTGATGGTGACGCGCGGGGCGTCCTTGCCCGGCGTGGTGATGTCCGCGCCCTGCACGCGCTGCTTGGCGTACTCCAGCGCGTTCAGGTAGCCGGTGGACAGGGTGGAGATCGCCTTGGTGCCGACCATCATGCGCGCGAACTCGATGATGTTGAACATCTGCGCGATGCCGTCGTGCACCTCGCCGACCAGCCAGCCCTTGGCCGGGATCCCGTGCTGGCCGAAGGTCAGCTCGCACGTGGTGGACACCTTCAGGCCCATCTTGTGCTCGACGTTGGTGACGAAGGCGCCGTTGCGCTCCCCGAGCTCGCCGGTCTCCCAGTCGAAGTGGAACTTCGGCACGATGAACAGCGACAGCCCCTTGGTGCCCGGGCCGGCGCCCTCGGGGCGGGCCAGCACCAGGTGGATGATGTTCTCGCTCAGGTCGTGCTCACCGGAGGTGATGAACCGCTTGACCCCGTCGATGTGCCAGCTGCCGTCCGGCTGCTGCACGGCCTTGGTCCGGCCGGCGCCCACATCGGAGCCGGCGTCCGGCTCGGTCAGCACCATGGTGGAGCCCCACTGGCCCTCGACCATGCGCTCGGCGACCTTGCGCTGTTCGGCGGTTCCCAGGTTCCAGATCACGGTCGCGAAGTCGCCGCCGGAGCTGTACATCCAGATCGCCGGGTTGGCGCCCAGCACCAGCTCGGCCACCGACCAGCGCAGGGTGCGCGGCGTCGGCGTCCCGCCGAGCTCGGTCGGCAGGCCCAGGCGCCACCACTCGGCGTCCATGAACTGCTTGTAGGAGCGCTTGAAGCTCTCCGGCAGCGTGGCGCTGAAGGTCTCCGGGTTGTAGATCGGCGGGTTGCGGTCGGAGTCGACCAGGCTGGGCGCCAGTTCCTCCACCGCCAGCCGCTCGACCTCGGCCAGCACCGACCTGGCGGTGTCGACGTCCATGTCGGCGTACTCGCCGGTGCCGTACACCTCCCCGCGGCCCAAGACCTCGAAGAGGTTGAACTCGATGTCGCGGAGATTCGACTTGTAGTGGCTCATCGCCGTGGCTCCCGTGGTCCCGGACCGGCTCAGGGATGCGTTCCGGTCGTACTGGTCAGTAGTAAGCTCCTCCCAGGATGCTACCCGCTGGTAACAACTCGCAAGCCCGACTCTTGCTGGAATCCGCATGGCGCCCGTGAGGTGGATCACGCCGGTGTTGTGCACCCGCCCGCGCACGGAGGGTAGGCTCTACTGGCGTGTACGGCTATCCCCAGGAGCCCCCGGCGTCGCAGGTGGCCACCCCCGCGCTGAGCGACGCGATCCGCGCGTTCACCGGCGGGGTGATGGGACCCGAGGACTTCTACACGGTGTTCAACAGCGCCAAGATCTACTGCCCGCGCGGCGAGCAGCCGGGCTTCCTGGCGCTGCATGACACTCCGGAACCGGTCATCCCGATGTTCTCTTCCCTGACCGAGCTGCGGGCTTACTCCGGTGAGGAATCCCGGTACTTCACGGTGACCGGCGGCGAGGTGCTCGACCTGCTGCCGACCGGGTACGGGATCGTGCTGGACATCGAGGGAGAACACCGCATCGTGTTCGACGCCAAGGCGATCGAGCAGATGACGGCTTACGCGATGCAGCGGTTGTACGGGGGCTGAGTCGCCTCAGTCCCAGGTGCGCCACAGCTCGGTGCTGACCGTCAGGCCCACGGGCTCCGGCAGCTGGAACGTCTCGCCGAAAGCGATCGTCGCGCACCGCGTGAACCGGCCGGCCTCGATATCGGGCTTGGCGAACACGTACGCCTCCGCGACCTCCGGCGACCGGTCGACCAGCAGGTAGCACGGCACTCCGAGGCGGGCCAGCTCGGTCCGCGTCGGGGACACCCGCCGCCGCATGGGTCCCGGTCCGCGTCCGGTCCCGGCGTCCGGTTCCGTCACCTCGATCGCCACCAGGTCGCCCACCTCGGGCGATTCCCGCCGCGCCATCGACTCGGCCCACCGCTGGACGTCGATCACCGCGAAGTCCGCGTCGCCCTCCACCAGCATCCGCACGTCCCGCGCGCAGTGCGGGCCGCGGGTGTTCACCAGCGCCGCGAGCACCGTCGAGAACGCCTGCGTGGCGGTCTGGCCGGCGGCGCGCGAGACGAAGACGTCGCCGCCGATCACCTCGACCCGCACGCCGCCATGGAATCCCAGCCAGGGCCCGAGTTGCCCGTTCAACCACAGGTCACGCTCGTCCGCGGGCAGGTCCGCCTTCATCCGCAGGGTGGCTGTCGCCATGATTACCGCCTTTCCTGGATCTTGGAATCTCCAGTGGATCAGGCGGGAACGCGTGGGGCGCGATGGAAATGCCGCAATTCACTCGAAAGTGGTCATCAGCCGGCGTCGAGGAAGGCGATCAGGTCCCCCGGCTTCATCCGCCGGGCCTGCGCGAACTCCCCGTCGGCGGAGTCGAAGCGGATCTTGCCCTGGGGGTTGAGCACCGACAGCGCCGGGATGCCGCCGGCGATGGGGTGGTTGAGGTCGGCGTCCACATCGCTGTTGTCGCCGCGCTGCCCGCGCTCGGTGCCGACGCTGACCGTGACCAGGTGATAATTCCGCTCCAGGAGTTCGGCGACGGCGGGGTCGTGGGTCCAGTTCTCGAACGCGGTGCAGTCCGGACACCACCGCGCGCCGAGCGCCACCAGGATGTCCTTGCCGTCGACGGCGGCCTTGGCACGAGCCGCGGCCAGGTCGGCCCGGGGATCGCGGGACGGGTCGAACAGTTCCATGGTTCACAAGGTAGCCGCGTCGAAGTCGGCGGGGGAACCCGAGCCGGCCAGTTCGCCGCGTCGCAGGACGTGGATGCGGTCGGCTGGGGCCAGGGCGGCGCGGGGGTGGGGTTCGGCGAGGACCACGGCGCGGCCGGGATGAGCCGCGGCGAGTCGGGTCAGTACGGTGTAGAGGCGGGCGGCCAGGGCCGGGGCGAGTCCGTGGGAGAGCTCGTCGACCAGTAGCAGCCGCCATGGCGCGAGCAGGGCTCGGGACAGGGCGAGCATCTGCTGTTCGCCACCGGAGAGGAGGGCGGCGCGGCGGCGCGACAGGGTGTCGAGGTCGGGGAAGGCTTCGAAGGCTGGAGCGAGGTCGGTCCCCGCGGCGAAGAGTTCCAGGTTCTCTCGGACGGTGAGGGTACGGAACACGCCGCCGTTGTCGGGGATCAGCATCAGGCCGGCGGCGGCGCGGCGGCCGATCGGGGCGCGGGTGAGGTCTGAGCCTTGCCACAGGATGCGGCCAGAGGACGGGCGTAGGTATCCGGCGATGGCGCGTAGGAGGGTGGATTTGCCGGCGCCGTTGCGGCCGAGGACGGCGGTCACGCCGGGTTCGATGGTCAGGGTGACGCCGTGGAGGGCTTCGAGGGGGCCGTAGCGGACGCGGAGGGTGTCGAGGGTCAGCATCAAGACTCACCGACGTAGATCTCGCGGGCCACCGGTGCGGCCAGCACCTCGTCGGGACGGCCGGAAAGCTCGATCCGTCCGGCGACCATCAGGTGCGCGTGATCGGCGACGCCGGTGACGAACCGCATGTCGTGCTCGACGAGCAGGATCGCGAGTCCATCGGCGGCCAGCGCGCGCAATACCTCGGCCAGGCGGGCGATCTGGTCGTCGTCGAGTCCTGATGCGGGCTCGTCCAGAAGAAGCACCGTGGGCTCGGCCGCCAGCGCCCGACCGATTTCGACCAGCCGCATGGTGCCGCCGGGGAGCATGCCGGCCGGGACATCGGCGAGTGGCGTCAGCCCGAGTCGTTCCAAGACCGCAGCCGCGGTGGCGCGCGTGGCGGCTCCACGCGAATCGGGTAGGCCGAGCAGCCCGGCCAGCAGCGGGCGTCCGCGCCGGTTCTCCGCGCCGACGCGCACGTTCTCGGTAACCGTCAAGCCGGCGAACAGCTCGATGCGCTGGAAAGTCCACGCGATGCCGGCGCGGGCTCGGACGTGAGGCGGAAGGCCGCTCAACTCCTTGCCGGACAGCGTCACGGTCCCCGCGTCGGCGGTATCGATCCCGGTGACACAGTGGAACAGCGTCGTCTTACCGGCGCCGTTCGGGCCGATCAGCGCCGTCACCGCACCAGAAGGTACATCCAGATCCACTCCGTCGACCGCCGCGACGCCACCGAACTGCCGTCGCAAGCCTGTGATCCGCAAGCTGCCGCTCATTCGGCCCGCCGTTCCCGCAGCTGTGCCGCGAGTGCACGTCCGGCCGGGCTGAGGCGCCGTTCGCCAACGGACCGTCGTGGAGGCGTGCCCAACCAATCCCCCGCCCGCTGCACCAGTGCGCTTATCCCACCGGGGAACCGTCCCAACAGCACCGCACCGACACCGATCAGCAGCCCCGAGACGCCCTGGACCGTGCCGACGTCCACCGCCACCAGCGCCGCGGCACCGACCACCGCCGCCATCGCCGAGTCCACGCCCCACACCGCCACCGCCGCGAACCACACCATGCCCTGGACCGGATCGAAGTCCGTCGGGTTGAACGCCTGCGCGGCCAACGTGGTCAACGCGCCGCCGAGACCAGCCAATCCGGCAGCGCACGCGAAGACGAACACCTTCAGCCGCCGGACATCGACGCCGGCGGACAGAGCCGCGGGTTCGGAATCGCGGAGGGCCACCAACGCGCGGCCGAGCGGTCCGGTGTGCAGGGAGCGGACCAAGAGCAGCGCCAGCACGAGACACGCGAGTTCGAGCCCGTAGAACCAGTGGTCGTCGGTGAATCCCCGCGGCCGGGCGATGGCCAGTCCACCGACGAACACCGGCTGTGCGAAGACGAACCGTGCGACCACCGCGGCCGTCGCGAACGTCGTCAGCGCCAAATACAACCCGCGCCGGTGGATCGCCGGGTAGCCGGTCACCCAGCCGATCGGCACCACCAGCAGCGGCCCGAGGAAAAGCGCCACCAGCCACGGCGTCCCACCCTCGGCCAGCTTCGCCATGAACAACGCCCCGAGCCCGGCGTAACCGGCCTGCCCCAACGAGATCTGCCCCGCGTACCCGGTCGCGACCACCAGCGACACGAACACCACCGCCAACGCCGGCACCGCCAGCGCCGCCCGCAGATCCGCCGGGTCGAAGAACAACGGCAGCGTCAGCACCAGCGACAAGGCACCGAACGGCAGCCGCCCCACCAGATCAGAGCGCGAAGTCCGCCGCGCGCCAGGACGTTGCAGCCCGCCCAGGCCACCGGCCACACCACCGCCGGCCCCGGAACCCCGAACCCCCAACCGCGGCACCACCATCAACGCCGCGAACAGCACCAGCACGAACAGATTCGTGTGAAAAGCATCCACCAACCCCTGCCACCGCTCCGCCGGGTGCACCGCCGTCAACTCGGTCTGCGCGACCCCGATCGCCAGCGCGGCCCCCACCGCCACCGGCAACGACGTCAGCCGGGCCAGCACCGCGACGCCCATCGTCTCCAAGACCGTCAGCGTGAGGCTGTAGGGATCGAGATGGTAGATCGGCGCCCACAGCACCCCCGCCAAGCCGGCCAGGAACGACCCGAACGCCCACCCGCCGGCCGCCAGCCGGTCCGCCGGCACCAGCGCCTCGGCCAAGTCCCGGTCGTCCACCACGGCCCGCACCATCAGCCCGACCCGAGTCGCCTTCAGCAGCACGGTCAGCAGGCCCGCGACCAACGCCACGACGCAGAGTTCGACGATCGTCGCGTTCGACAGCCGCAACGTCCCCACCAACCGCACGTCCCCGGCCGGCAGCAGTGACGGCGCGTCGACGTACGACCGCCCGCCCCATAACAGAAAGACCAAACCCAGTTGCAGCACCAAGACACCGAGCGTGGCCACCAACAACCCGGAGGCCCCGCTCCGCCGCAACGGCCGATAGACCAGCCGCTCCAAAACCAGCCCGATCCCGGGCGCGACGATCCCGAGGACAAGCAGCGCGGACACGCTCACCGGCATCCGCCAGACCCGCACGCACTGCCACATCACATAGGCGCAGAACACCGCGATAGCACCGAACGCGATGTTGAAGACGCCGGTCACCCGGTACGTCGCCAGCAGCCCGACCGCGGCCAGCGCCGCCACACACCCGATCGCCAGTCCGTTCAGCGCGAGACCGGCGTAGAACATGCGCGCGCCTACTTCTCGGTCCCAGCAGCTGTCTGAACCTCAGCGTCGGCCGAAGTCTCCGCCGAGACCTCCGCTGAAGGTCCATCCTCAACAGCCTCAGTCAACAACGCATGCAATTCCGCGATCCGCCGCGCCGTCTCGGGATCCGTGGTCCCCGACACCGCGCACACAAAACCGCAGACCACCAGCACCGCGCCCGGAATCGACGTCGAAGCCAGATACGGCAGCTGCTTCCCGGCGATCGCCTCCCCGGAGATCAGATACCACCCCAGCACCAGCAGCAGCACCCCGATGAACACCAAGGCCCCGCCCAGCGCCAACCGGGTCCGCCGGTCCAGCTCGTCGAGACGGGACATCCGCTGAACAACCTCCGGTGGCGATCACCCAGGTGCCCGTGTGTGTGGACCCTTACTGGGGATGATGGTAAGTCAGGTTCGAAGATGCCGAGAATACTCTCCAGGAGCGTGATCCTCCGTGATGCCTCGTCGCACATCGCTCATCCGAACCGCCGCCACCCTCGGCGCCGCCGCGCTGCTCGCCGCCGGCTGCTCCTCCAGCAAGTCCTCGCCCTCGGCCGGCGGCAGCAGCCCCACCAGCGCGGCCAGCAGCTCCAGCTCCTCGGCCTCGTCGTCCGCGTCCTCCTCCACGTCCTCCTCGTCCGCGGCTTCGGCCGGCGGCAGCAGCTCGACGGCGGCCGGCGGCCAGCCCACCGACGTGGCCGGGGCGACCCAGGCCGTCAAGGACGCCTACAACAAGTTCTTCGACAACTCCATCGACCCCGCCACCAAGGCCTCGATGGTCCAGAACGCGCAGAAGGTCCAGGGCCTGCTCACCGCGCTGGCCGCGGCCGCGAACGGCCAGAAGTCCTCGATCCAGGTCAACAGCGTGTCCTTCGACAGCCCCACCCACGCCAAGGTCGACTTCGCGATCCTGCTGAACGGCCAGCCGGCGCTACCGCACGCCACCGGCGACGCGGTCTACGACTCGGCGTCGGGGCACTGGCAGGTCGCCGACTCCACGCTGTGCCAGCTGGCCGGGATCAGCCCCGGGACGCCGCCGGACGCGCTGAAGGCGGCCGGATGCAGCTGACAGCTCCCCGGTAGGTCTCAGTAGGCCCCAGTAGTCCTCAGGAGGCCTCAGACCGCCTCGGTCGCCCGCGTCGCCGGAGCCTTGCTGTGCGCGCTCAGATAGCGCCACAGCACCTCCAGCGCGACGCAGGCCACCGCGGCGATCGCCAGCCCGGTCGTCCACTGGTACCACGGCCCGAAGTGCAGGTCGAAGATGCGGCGGCCGACCGGCAGCGCGACGCAGAGCACGAACAGGCCGGCCATCGACGCGATCAGCACCACCTTCCACCACACGATCGGCCGCGCCACCATCTGCACGATGTACAGACTGCACGCGAACAACGACACCATCGCGGTCGTCTGCGCCTGCCCCAGTGAGTCGGACTCGGCGCGCGCCACCCAGTAGGCGACGAAGACCTCGATCCCGGCGACCAGCCCGGCCGGGACGGCGAACCGCAGCACCCGCCGGACGAAACCGGTCTCGGCCCGCTCGTAGTTCGGGGCCAGCGCCAGGAAGAACGCCGGGATGCCGATGGTCAGCGCGGCGATCAGCGTGGTGTGCCGGGGCAGGAACGGGTATTCGAGCTGGAAGATCCCGACCAGGAGCACCAGCACGAACGAGTACACCGACTTGACCAGGAACAGGTTCGCGACCCGCTCGATGTTGCCGATCACCCGGCGGCCCTCGGCGACCACCTCGGGCAGTGTGGCGAACCGGTCGTCGAGCAGCACGATCTGCGCTACCGCCTTGGTCGCCCCGGACCCGGAGCCCATGGCCACGCCGATGTCGGCGTCCTTGAGCGCCAGGACGTCGTTGACGCCGTCGCCGGTCATCGCCACGGTGTGGCCGCGGCTCTGCAACGCCTTCACCATCTCGCGCTTCTGCTGCGGGGTGACGCGGCCGAACACCGAGTGCCCGGTGATGTCGTCGGCGAACGCGTCCGCATCGCCCTCCGGCAGCGTCCGGGCGTCAAGCGGATCGGTCGCGCGGGGCAGGTCCAGCGAAGCCGCGACAGCGCCGACCGACACGGCGTTGTCGCCGGAGATCACCTTCAGCGCGACGTTCTGCTTGCCGAAGTAGTCCAGGGTGTCACGCGCGTCGGAGCGGATCCGCTGGCGCAGCGTGACCAATGCGACCGGAGTGGTCGAGCCGTCGGCGGAGTCGATCGAGTCCACCGGACCGTCGGCCCTGGCGAGCATCAGAACCCGCAGACCGGTCGAGCCGAGTTCCTCGGCCTCGTGGGCCGCCGGGCTGTCGCGGCCCAGCACGTCCGGCGCGCCGAGCAGCCAGGTGCCCTTGCCGTCGGCGAAGGTGACGCCGGACCACTTGCGGGCCGAGGAGAACGGGGCGACCTGCGCCGCCGTCCAGTCCGGGGCCGGGTCCGGGAACTCCTCGATCACCGCCTGCATCGTCGGGTTCGGCCGCTCCTCCGCGGCGCCGAGGGCGGCCAGGACCGCCGGCACGTCATGGCCGTCCGCCCCCGCCAGCTCGGTGACGCCGTCGAACGCCATCCCGCCCTCGGTCAGCGTCCCGGTCTTGTCCAGGCACACGGTGTCCACCCGCGCCAGACCCTCGATAGCGGGCAGCTCCTGCACCAGGCAGTTGCGCTGCCCGAGCCGGATCACGCCGACCGCGAAGGCGACCGAGGTCAGCAGCACCAGGCCCTCCGGGACCATCGGCACCAATCCGGCGATCGTCCGGCTGATGCCGGAGCGCACGCCCCCGGAACGGTGCAGCTGCGTGATCACCTGCAGGATCCCGGCCGGGACCATCAGCCAGGTCATGTTCTTCAGGATGCTGTTGATGCCGCTGCGCAGCTCGGAGTTGACCAGCGTGAACTTCTGCGCCTCCGCTGCGAGCCTGGCCGCGTAGGCCTGGTGCCCGACCTTCGTGGCCCGGAACGCCCCGGACCCGGCCACCACGAACGAGCCCGACATCACCTCGTCCGCGCCGTGCTTGAGCACCGGGTCGGACTCGCCGGTCAGCAGCGACTCGTCGACCTCCAGCGCGTCGGCGCGCACCACCTCGCCGTCCACCACGATCCGGTCGCCGGCCCCGAGCAGCATGACGTCGCCGAGCACGATCTGCTCGGGCCGGATCTCCTGCTCGGCGCCGTCGCGCAGCACCCGCGGCCGGGCCTCGCCGACCACCGCGAGCGAGTCCAGGGTCTGCTTCGCGCGCCACTCCTGCAGGATGCCGATCGCGGAGTTGGCGATGATGACGAACCCGAACAGCGAGTCCTGGATCGGCCCGACCACCAGCATGATGGCGAACAGCGTGCCGATGATGGCGTTGAACGGCGTCAGGATGTTCGCCCGGACGATCTCCGACATCGAGCGCGAGGTGCGGGTCGGGACGTCGTTGACGGAACCCTCGGCGACGCGACGCGCGACCTCGTCCGCGGTGAGTCCGGTCAGCGACTCCGCCACGGCTGTCCCGGGATGCGTCATGCGTCCCACAAAACCCGAAACCGTGATTGGCCGCAAATCGGAGAATCTGTCTGGGGCGTAATGACGAAATCGCGCTACGTATAGCGGCCAGATGAGGGACCTAATTCGCTCGTTCGGCCTAACCTGGCGGCGCGGCATGTCCGCCGACCGACTGACGGGCCCGACAGGCCCGAAAGGCCAAGGAGTAAGCATCCGATGTCCGACTCTTCCGCACGCCGGCCGCTGGCGCTGACCGCGACGATCGCCACTTCGGTGGCCGCGGCGGCCGGGCTCGTCACCCCGGCCCACGCGACCGCCCCGAGCCCCGCGGGCCCCGGGAGCCTGACGCTCTCCGGCGGCAGCGCCTCGGCGCCGAAGGCGACCACGACCGTCACCGGCGCCACGTACGCCCTCGGCTTCGCCGCGCAGGCCCGCGATCTGGCGTGGGCGCCCACCGGGGCGCGCGCGGCGTGGATCGACAGCGTCTCCGGCGCGGTGCTGACCGGCGTCCCCGGCGGGGCGAGCATTCTGATCGCGGCGGCTCCGGTCAACGGCACCGCACGCACCCACCCGGCGTGGATCGACGGCGGCGCGCGGGTGGTGTGGTCGGAGAAGGCACCGGGCTCCGCCAACGCGGTCCTGAAGTGGTCCTACGCCGACGGCCTGGAGCTCGACGGCAACAACGTGCCGATCGTGCACGACTTCTGGAAGCAGTCCGGGGCGGACGTGCTGCACCCCGACTGTGTCGGCTCGATGCTGGTGTTCCAGGTCAATCAGGGCAGCGCGACGCAGGTGTATGCCTGGAACCTGGCCCAGGGGAAATCGGCGCCGTATGCGGTGGCCAACGGCGGGAACCCGTCGGTCTCGCCGGACGGCTCCAAGGTCGCTTTCATCTCCGGCACCAACATCTACACGGTTTCCACCGCCAATCCCGGCGGAACGCCGGCCACCCCGAACCAGGTGACCAACGGCGGCAGCCTCGAAAACCCGGTGTGGACACCGGACGGCAAGGGCCTGGTGTTCCAAGTCCTCGACGGAACCAGCAAGGACGTCGACACCCAGTCGGTTTCCGCCTCGGCGTCAAAGGCCACCGCCTACACCCAGATCGTCCCGGGAACCAAGGTCATCGGCCTGCCGGCGTTCCGGCCGGCGGTCGGCTCGCACGTGATCCGGCTGGCCGGCGCCGACCGGCTGGACACCGCGATCAAGACCTCACAGTCGCACTGGGCCGGCGCAGGTGTCGCGGGTGCGAAGGGCACCCCGGCCAAGGCCGTCGTGCTGTCCCGCTCCGACCAGTCCGCCGACGCCCTCGGCGGCTCGGCGCTGGCCGCCAAGGTCGGCGGTCCGCTGCTGCTGACGCCGACCGCGGGTCTGACGCCGCCGGTGTCGGCCGAGATCCAGCGGGTGCTCGGGCCCGGCGACGGAGCGAAGACCGTTTACGTGCTCGGCGGGGAGAAGGCGCTGTCCCCGGCGGTGGCCAGTGCCCTGACCGCGCTGAACTACCACGTCCAGCGGGTAGCGGGACCCGACCGGTACGCCACCGCCGTGGAGATCGCGAAGACCATCACCGGCCCCGGCGGTACCCCGGACTACGTCCTGGTGGCCACCGGCCAGGGCTTCGCCGACGCGCTGTCGGCCGGCGCCGCGGCCGGCGCGATCAACGCGCACCAGGGCAAGAACGCGGTCGTGGTGCTGACCAACGACAAGGTCATGCCGCAGCCGACGGTCGACTACCTGGCACCGCTGAACGCCCGCACCAACCTGAACGCCGACCACTCCAAGCCGGCGAACTTCATCGAGCTGGACAGCATCGGCGGGCAGGCCGCGACCGCCCTGAACTCGCGCTGGATCCCGGCGGGGTATCAGGCGGGCTCGTTCGGGGCGCTGTCGGGCGTGGACCGGTATGAGACCTCCTTCTTGGTGGCGAGCTACTTCTTCGGCTCGGCGGACGCCGCGGGCCTGGCCACCGGGCTGAACTGGGCCGACGCCCTGTCCGGCGGCGCCGAGATGGGGACCGAGGACGGCCCGCTGATGCTGGTGAGCCCGACCGCCGGGGTGCCGGCGCCGGTCGCCAAGTGGCTGAGCCGGAACAACGGCCAGTTCGACCGGGTGGAGATCTTCGGGGGGAGCGCCGCGGTGCCGACGAGTGTCGACAAGGTGGTGGGCGGGCTGATCGCCGGTAGCGGCGGGACGGACTATCCGTCGAACCCTTCGGTGGGCTGAGGCTGAAAGATCTTGAAAGAATTCCGCGGGCCGTGTCGAAAGCGACGCGGCCCGCTCGACGCATGAGCGAAGGACGGTAGAGACACCACAGACCGGGAGCACCTCATGACCATCGTCACCGCCAACATGTCGATGTCCCTCGACGGCTTCGTCAGCCACCCCAAGGATGGAGTCGGCATCCTGTTCGGCTGGTACAGCCGCGGCGACGTGATCACCGAGACCACGGACGATGAGCGCTGGCAGCTCAAGACGAACGCCGAGGAGGCCGAGTTCCTGGCCGACGTCAAGAACTCGGTCGGCGCCCTCGTCTACGGCCGCCGCACCTTCGAGGACGCCGACGGCTGGGGCGGGCTGCACCCGCTGGGCGTGCCGGTCGTGGTGCTGACGCACAGCATCCCGGAGGGCTGGCCGCGCGAAGGCTCCTCGGTCCACCTCGTGACGGAGGGCGGCATCGCCGGCGCCCTGGCCAGGGCCCGCGAGCTGGCCGGGGACAAGAGCATCGTCATCGGGAGCGCCGACCTGACCCAGCAGGCGCTGAACGCAGGCCTGCTGGACGAGCTGACCGTCGACGTGGTCGCGGCGATGCTCGGGGAGGGGGTGCGGTTCTTCGACAACCTGACGGGCACGCCGTACGAGCTGGAGCAGACCTTCGTGCGCCCCGGGAACGGGGTGGTGCACTTGGGCTACCGCGTCATCAAGCCCTGACACCCGAAGCGGACGTCCCCGAAGGCTGAGTCCCGGTCTCCAGATCGGACTCGGCCTTCGGCGTCTCCGGCTTGAACACCCAGTGCTTGTAGAGCCAGAAGTTGTACAGCGTGATGACCACTGTCGACAGCGGCTTGGCGATCAGATAGTTGATGCCGATGCCGGTCAGCGAGTACATCAGGACCTGGGTGACGCCCAGGTTCACCGCGACCAGCGCCGCGAATCGCATGGTCTGCTTGTGCACCGCGCCGTCGCGCGCGCCGTGCTCGGCGAAGGTCAGTATGCGGTTGATGGAGAAGTTGAGGCCGAAGGCCATCAGGTACGCCAGGCCGGTGGCGAGCCACAGCGGGAAGTGCGCCAGGCCGTGCGTCAGGTACAGCACCACTTCCTCGGTGGCGAGGGCCGAGGCGCCGCTGAAGGCGTAGCGGACGAAGGTGTGGTTCGCCAGGGTCCTGATGAGCTGGATCATGACAGCACGTCCTGCGGGACTTGCGCGGAGCCGGCAGAGGCGTCGTCGGCCGAACGCCGGCCTCGGGAAGCCCGGCGGCGTTCGAACCACCAGATGGTGCCGAGGGCGGCCAAGCCGACAGCGCTGCCGCCGATGCCGGCGTACAGGCCCGGCGGGACGAAGGAGAACGCGATCCGGTGGGTGCCGGCCGGAACCGGGACGCCGGTGAACGAGCCGAGGAGTTCGGTGGTCTTCACTGCCTTGCCGTCGACGGTCACCGTCCAGCCGGGGATCGACGGGACCGAGAAGAACACGGTCGCGGCGGAATCGCCGGTGGTGGTGGCGGACAGGCCGGCGCTGTTCCAGTGCACGCCGGTCACGCCGCCGGCGCGCAGCCGCGCGAGCCGGAAATCGACGGTGGTCGGATCGAGTCCGCGGATCGGGTCCGGGGCGATGCGGTAGTTCTTCCCGGGGGTGAGGTCCAGAGAGAACATCGTCACGGTGAAGGAGCCGCCCTGCACGCTGCCGAGGTCCTGGAAACCGTTGGAGAAGCCCTGCGGGTAGGCGATGTTCGCCTTGTCCTTGCCGGGTTCGGAGACGTTCAGCGGGGCCGGGCGGTCCTGGCCGTCGACGCGGACGTAAGTCTTGCCGACGGTGAAGGCGCCGGGGGCGTACAGGTAGAGCTGGCGGGTGCCCCGGGACTGGCAGTTCCAGACGATCTTGGCGCCGTACTTCTTGGTGGCGGGGGCCTGCTTCGGGACGGTGACGCTCAGGTTGCCGTCGGTGTCGGTGACGTTCAGATCGTCGCCGGTGACCGTCGGGGAGCCGCACATCGACTGGAACGCGCCGGGCATGCCGAAGACCTGCTCTTGGGCCACGAACGGTGAGTTCTCGGGAAGCGGCTCGGTGAAGCCGGCGAGGTCGTCGGCGGTGAGGCGGAAGCCGACCGGGAGGGTGCTGTCGATCTTGTAGACGGTGGTGATGTCCGGCCCGTAGGGCTTGCCCGTCGTCTTGTCCAGGCCCGGCTTGGTGTTGTTGTAGGTCTTCTGCAGCGTCGTGTCCAGGCGGTCGATGGTGCCGTTCGCTGTCTCCCGCGTGGTGCCGACCAAGTACTGGTAGCCGAGGAGCGCGTCGGTGAGGAGTGTGGCGCCGGTGTGGGCAGACCAGACATTGGCTGGGTAGTGCGCGAAGCCCAGGTCGTCCATCGATTGGTGCAGCTTGCCGGAAGACAGTGAGGAGAAGTGGGTGAAGGCGAAGTTGCCGTAACGCAGCCCGTCATTGCTGGAACGCAGGTTCTGGTCGTAGCCCTCGGCGCGGAAGAACTCGTCGTGGCCGGGAGCAAGGGATTCCAGCGCGGGACCGTAGGAGGTACTGGGCCTGCTATACCAGTTAGTCCAAGTCTGGGAGCCGTTACCGGAACCCGGTTGCTTGCCGAGATCCTTCTGGCCGATCAACTGCGCGGAGCCCGCACCGTCCAACGCCAGCACCGCGATCGCGGCTACAGCCGCTACCTTCGGCGTGGCCAGCGGCTTTGGGATCCACGTCAAGCGCTTGGGAAGCGGCTCTTCGGAGGATCGGACTCGAAGGTAGAGCGCGAACGCGAGAAGCAGCGTGCCAAAGACGAGAATCGCACTGTCAAACCGGACGACGGCCGGACTCACGATCCGCGGATAAGATTGCCGACCCCAATACAGCACCACGAACCAGAACGCCGCGCTGACCCCGAGCCACTTGATCTGCCGCACCGAGTCCACGCCGACCCACGCCCGGAACGCCAGAAAGGTCAGCAGCGCGGTGATCAGGAAAGCGAAGCGGAATGGGAAGGCGTTCGGCATCTGGCCGCCGTGCATGATCTTGTAGAGGGGCTTGAACTCCATAGCCAGGATGAGGAACGCCAGCACGGCGCCGAACGCGATCCGTTCGGCCTTCTTGATGCTCTTCACCGTGAAGAACAACGGCACCAGAACCAGGATCAGCGTGCCGGCCCCGACGTTCGGCGTCAGCGCTCCCCGGTCGACCGTGCCGCCGAAGAAGCGGACCAGCAGCGACAGCACCGGGATCGGCGGGCTCACCGAGTCGTCGGCGTGCAGCTTCGTCTTCTGGGTCAGGCCACCGAGATACGTCGGCAGGATGAACGCGGCGGCGAGCAGGCCGCCGATCACCCCGGCCAGGGCGAACCTGCCCGCGGTGCGCAGGAAGTCCTTGCGCTCGAACAGTTCCCGGACGCCGAAGTAACGCGCGATCGCGTACATGCACGCGAACACACAGATCATCGCGCCGGTGTAGAAATCGATGATCAAGTTCAGGCCGATGCCCAGCGCGAGCGACGCGATGCGCCCGGTGGTCAGCAGCCGCTCGATCCCGAGGAGCACCCACGGCAGCAGGTACAGGGCGTCGAGCCACATGATGTTGAAGGCGTAGATCAGCGACCAGGCACCCAGGGCATAGGCGGTAGACAGGACGACGATCATCGCCTTGTTCATCCCCTGGTGGCCGTTGCCGCCGTCAGCGCCGTCCCGGCGGAACTTGCGCAGGAACAGCGCCATCCCCAGGCCCGCGGTGCCGAGCTTCAGCACCGTGATGAAGGCGATCATTATCGGCAGCCGGCGGTCCGAGGCGAACACCGTCAGCAGGCTGAAGGGACTGGTCAGGTAGTAGGACACGATCGGCCAGAAGTTCATGCCGCCGTCGGCGCGCCAGGTGAACAGCAGCGAGCCGTGGCCGGTGAGCGCCTGGTCGAAGTACGAGTAGAACTGCGCGTACTGGTTGTCCAGGTCGATCATGAACGTGGTGTACGTGCCGTGCGGGTCGAACGGGTAGATCCCGCGGCCGGCCAGTATCGCCGCGAAGACCCCCGCCGGGAGGACGAACGCCAGGAGCAGGTAGAGGTTGCGGCGCAGGGCGGCGTACAGCGTTCTGGTCACTGGATTCCGTTCAACTCGCGCGCGCCGGGGACGCCGTTCACCGTCTCGTTGTGGCCGGCCCCTGTGGACCCTTCATCGGACCCGTCTTCGGACGCGTCTGTGGATCCCTCCGGAGCACCGGCCTGGCGGTCCCCGGAGACCGCGAGGAAGTCGCTCTGGTGCCGCAGCGGCCCGGACTCGGTCTCCTTGACCAGGTAGTGCGGCCGCTGCTTGGCCTCGTAGTAGATGCGGCCGACGTACTCGCCGATCACGCCGACGGTGAATATCTGCAGGCCGCCGATGCCGACGATGGCCGCGATGGTGGTCACGTAGCCGGGGGTGTGATTGCCGTGCACCATCGCCGCGACGATGATCCCGGCCATGTACACGAACGAGATGCTGAAGAACAGGAAGCCGAGGTAGATGGCCATGCGCAGCGGCTTGTTGTTGAACGACAGCAGCGAGTCCACGGCATAGTTCAGCAGCCGCCGGAACGACCACTTGGTCTCCCCTGCCTCCCGCAAGGCGTTGCGGTAGTTGAAGGTGACCGTGTCGAAGCCGATCCAGGCGAACAGGCCCTTGGAGAACCGGTTGTACTCCGGCATGCTCAGCAGCGCGTCCACCGCGCGCCGGGACAGCAGCCGGAAGTCGCCGACGCCGTCCACCAGCTCGACGTCCACCAGCTTGTTGATCAGCTTGTAGTACGCCCGCGAGACCAGCGTCTTGACCTTCTTGTCGCCCTCCCGGTCGCGCTGCGCGATCACCTGGTCGAACCCCTGCTTGTGCAGAGCGACCATCCGCCCGAGCAACTCCGGCGGATGCTGGAGGTCGGCGTCGATGATGATCACGGCGTCCCCGCTGGCCCGCTTCAGCCCGGCCAGTATCGCCGACTCCTTGCCGAAGTTCCGGCTGAAGGAGACGTACTTGGCCTCCGGATCGCGCGCCGCGATCTTCTTCAGCAGCTCCAGCGAGCCGTCGGAGGAGCCGTCGTCGACGAACACCAGTTCGATCTCGTCGGCTATCCCCGGCGTCTCGGCCCGGACAGCCTCGTGGAACCTCGCCAACACCGCTTCTTCGTTGAAGCACGGGACGACCAGGGACAGACGCATGAGTACTCCGGTTGTGGACGGGGACTGCGGGGCCAGGCTACCCGAGCAGGCAGTGCGTCATGGCATTACAGCACTCAGATAACGAACCGGTAACGCCTATCAACCGATCGGGAGGGCGCGCGTCATTCCGTTCGACAGCGTTTTGCAACTGGTATGGGGGATTGACATGCGCTCGTTCGTCAGGAAGTCTTTGGCGGCCTCGGCCGTCCTGGCCAGCTCCGTGGCCGCCACCGCGGGAATCGGGGCCGGCGCGCACGCCGCGCCCGCGGGACCGGGGAACTCGCCGCTGACCCTCGACCTGGGCCCCTTCGCGCCCGACGGGAGCCGGTACGTCTACGCCGACAGCGACGGCGCGATCATCACCCACAACTCACCGGGCGGTGCGCCGCTCGTCGCCGACCCGGCCAAGCCCGGCGTCGCGCGCTCGCACCCGACGTTCTTCGCCGACGGTTCGGCGATCGTGTTCTCCCAGACCGTGAACGGCGTCTCGAAGCTCGTGGCGGTCCCGGCTTTCACCCCCGAGGGGGACCCGGTCCAGGAGACCGACCCGCTGAGCAAACTCAGCCCGCAGCCCATGCCCGAGGGTACCGAGAGCTCGCCGGACTCCAACGGCCGGACCCTCGCCTTCCAGCACAGGGCCGCCGGCCATGACGAGATCTGGGTCCAGGACGCCTTCGGCCGGGGGAGCGAGGGCCCGATCCGGGTCACCGACGACGGCACCTCGCCCTCGGTCTCGCCGGACGGCAAGACCATCGCGTTCCTGCGCCAGGACGGCGGCGGCCACGAGCAGATCTGGACCGTCCCGTGGAACGGCCAGACCGCGCAGCCCCAGGCCGGTACTCCGGTGCAGGTGACCAACGACGCCCGCGACCACCTGAACCCGACCTTCACACCGGACGGCAGCCGGATCACCTACGAAGGGCGGGCCAAGACCAGCGGGGCGCCCGACAACACCGAATCCGTCGCCGCCACCGGTGGTTCCCCGCGCCAGGAGTGGCCGACGGCCGGTGTCCCGAACTACCAGCCGCTGAACCGGGACACGATCACCCGCCTGGCCGGCGACGACCGGATCGGCACCGCGATCGCCGCTTCGCAGGCGCAGTGGCCCTCGCCGCCGGGCAACCCCGCCGCCGGCCACTACCCGGCCTACTCCGTCGTGTTGAGCCGCTCCGACCAGTTCGCCGACGCCCTCGGCGGCAGCACCCTGGCCCAGACGATGGGCGGCCCGCTGCTCCTCACCCCGACCGACCGCCTCGACGCGGGCGTCAAGGCGGAGATCACCCGGGTACTCGGTCCGGCGGACACCCACAAGACGGTGTACGTGCTCGGCGGCGAGCAGGCACTGTCCCCGACGGTGTACAACGCGGTGAAGAAACTGGGGTACACCGTCGAGCGGATCGCCGGAGCCGACCGCTACGCGACGTCGATCGCCATCGCCAAGCAGATCACGGGCCCCAACCAGCCGTTGCGCATCTTGGTGGCCACCGGCGACAACGCCCCGGACGCCCTTTCGGCCGGTGCCGCCGCAGAGTCCTTCGGGTCCGGGGGTCCCGGTGGTGTGGTGGTCCTGAGCAACGACAAGGTGATGCCGTCCTCCACCGCCGCCTACGTCAAGGACGCCCTGGCGGGTCAGGAGAAGCCGCAGGTGTACGGCATCGGCGGACAGGGTGACGCCGCGCTCAACAGCATCGGGGTCAAGCACACCGCACTCGTCGGTTCGGACCGGTACCAGACCTCGTACCTGGTGGCCAAGACCTTCTTCGGCGGCTGGGAAGACAACGGCACGCCGCCGGCGGCCGTCGGCTTCGCCACCGGCCTCACCTGGCCGGACGCCCTGTCCGGCGGCGCCTTCATGGGCCAGCACCGCGGTCCGCTGCTGCTGGTGGACCCGGTGAACGGGATCTCGCCCGACACGCAGCTCTGGCTGGCGGGCTGGGCCCCGTACGCGACCGACGCCTACATCTTCGGCGGGTTGAAGGCCGTGAACCAGTTCGCTCAGGACAACTACGCGTCGCTGATCGCCGGTCAGCGGGCCGGCTACACCACTCGGAACAACCCCAAGGCCTGATCGGCGTACCGATCGCCACAACCGGGAAGCCCCGCTGACGCCGAGGGGGAGTCAGCGGGGCTTCCGCCTGTCCGGATCCGGGACGGTGCGCTTTACGCGAAGCGCCGCAACCGCAAGCTGTTGCTCACCACGAACACCGACGAGAACGCCATCGCCGCCCCCGCGATCATCGGGTTCAGCAGCCCGGCCGCCGCCAGCGGCAGCGCCGCCACGTTGTACCCGAACGCCCAGAACAAGTTCCCCTTGATCGTGGCCAGCGTCCGCCGCGACAGCCGGATCGCCGTGGCCGCCGTCCGCAGGTCCCCGCCGACCAGGGTCAGATCGGCGGCCTCGATCGCGGCATCGGTGCCGGTGCCCATGGCCAGGCCCAGGTCGGCCTGGGCCAGGGCGGCCGCGTCGTTGACGCCGTCGCCGACCATCGCGACCACGCGACCGCCCTCCTGGAGGTTCCGCACCGCCTCGACCTTGTCCTCCGGGAGGACCTCGGCCAGGACCTCGTCGATGCCGACCGCGGCGGCGACGGCGCGGGCGACGGTCTCGTTGTCACCGGTGAGCAGGACCGGGACCAGGCCCAGGGCCCGCAGTTCGCGGATCGCCTCGGCCGACGTGGGCTTCACCGCGTCGGCCACCTCCAGCACGGCACGCGCCCGGCCGTCCCAGCCGACCGCGATCGCGGTGCGGCCCGCCGCCTCGGCGTCGGCCTTGGCCAGGGCCAGCTCCGGCGGCAGGTGCTGGGCCCATTCGGCCAGCAGCTTCTCCCGGCCCGCCACGACCGCGTGGCCGTCGACGACGCCCTGGACCCCCAGGCCCTCGACGTTCTCGAAGTTCTCGACCTCGGGCAGTGCGCCGCCGGGCTCGGCGGACAGCGCCGCCGTGGCGACGGCCTTCGCGATCGGGTGCTCGCTGGCGTGTTCCAGCGCCCCGGCCAGGCGCAGCGCCTCGGCCGGCGACTCGCCGTCGGCCACGCTCACCCGCAGCAGCGTCATGGTGCCGGTGGTGACCGTGCCGGTCTTGTCCAGCACGATCGTGTCCACGGCGTGGGTGTTCTCCAGCACCTCAGGGCCCTTGATCAGCACCCCGAGCTGCGCGCCCCGCCCGGTCCCGACCATCAGCGCGGTCGGCGTGGCCAGGCCCAGGGCGCAGGGGCACGCGATGATCAGGACGCTGACCGCCGCCGCGAAGGCTCCCGCGACGCCGTCCCCGGTGAGCAGCCAGAACGCCAGCGTGGCCAGTGACAGCAGGATCACGGTCGGGACGAAGATCCCGGAGATCCGGTCGGCCAGCCGCTGCGCCGCCGCCTTGCCGTTCTGCGCGTCCTCGACCAGCTTCGCGATACGGGACAGCTGGGTGTCGGCGCCGACCCGGGTGGCGCGCACCACCAGCCGCCCGGAGGCGTTCACGGTGGCGCCGGTGACCGCGTCGCCGACCGTCACCTCCACCGGCGCCGACTCCCCGGTGAGCATCGAGGCGTCGACCGCCGAGCGGCCCTCCTCGACCACGCCGTCGGTCGCGATCTTCTCGCCGGGGCGCACCACGAACCGGTCGCCGACGGCCAGTTCACCGATCGGTACACGCACCTCGGCGCCGTTGCGCAGCACCGCGACATCCTTCGCGCCGAGCGTCATCAGAGCCCGCAGCGCCGCGCCGGACCGGCGCTTGGCCCGGTGCTCGAAGTAGCGCCCGGCCAGGATGAACGCGGTCACGCCCGAGGCGGCCTCCAGGTAGATCGAGTCGGAGCCGTCGGTGCGGGAGATGGTGAAGTCGAACCCGTGCTTCATCCCCTCCATGCCGGCGTCGCCGAAGAACAGGGCCCACAGCGACCACAGGAAGGCTGCTGACACGCCCACCGACACGAGGGTGTCCATGGTGGCCGCGCGGTGCCTCAGGTTCGTCCACGCCGCTTTGTGGAACGGCCACGCGGCATAAGTGACGACCGGCGCGGACAGCGTCAGCGAGGCCCACTGCCAGTTGCGGAACTGCAACGCCGGGATCATCGCCAGCAGGATCACCGGGACCGCCAGGACCACCGCGGTCGTGAGCCGCTGCCGCAGCGTGGTCGCGCGCCGCTCGTCCTCGATCTCCGCGACGGTCTTGGGAGCCTCGCCGCCGCCGGCGGCGGGACCGGCGACCACCGGCGGCTCGGGCAGCCTGGCCGTGTAGCCGGCCTGCTCGACCACCGCGACCAGATCCCGCGGCGCGTAGCCGTCGGGGAAGCTGACCTTCGCCTTTTCGGTGGCGTAGTTCACGGTGGCCGTCACGCCGTCGAGCTTGTTCAGCTTGCGCTCGATCCGCGTCGCGCAGGATGCGCAGGTCATCCCGCCGATAGCCAGCTCGACATCAGTGAGGGGGCCGGCGGGGACCGGCGCCTCCAAGGTCGTATCCGTCATCGCTGTCTCCGCATTCCGAGGGTCCTTCAGTCTGTCACCGGTGCCAACCGTATACCCCATGGGGGTATTCCACCAGTCGCTCGTCGACTCATCAGAAGATTGGGCCGCCGGGGTTCTCCTGCGTGATCACCGCCGGACCCCGGGGTAGCCCGAAGATCATGCGCCTGTCTGCCCTCGCCGCCGTCGCGACCGTCCTGGCCTTGAGCTGCGACGCCGCCTCCGCTATGGCCGTCCCGCCCCCGGCGGGCCGGGAGGCGGGCTTCGCCGGGACCACCCCGGCCGCCGAGCGGCAGAAGGCGCCCGGGCCACGCGCCCCGCAGCCGCGCCGCAAGCTTGAGCCCGCCGCCACCTACTCCGGCCTCGGCTTCGACACCTGCGCGGCACCGTCGGTGGACGTCATGCAGGCCTGGGCCACGAACTCCCCGTACCACGCGGCCGGGATCTACATCGGCGGCTCGGACCGCGCCTGCCCGGACGGCAACCTCACGCCGAACTGGATGCGCCGGGTGTCGGCACAGGGCTGGAAACTGTTCCCGGTCTACGTCGGGCGCCAGGCGCCGTGCTGGAAGGACCCCGGCGGCGGCCACCCCGCGCTGATCGAGCGCGGGCGCCGCTGGACGCAGGGCCAGGAGGCCGCGAACGACGCCGCCAACCGCGCGAACTACTTCGGCATCGCTCAGGGCAGCCCGATCTACTTCGACATGGAGTACTACCCGCGGGCCGACCGGGCGTGCGGCCAGGACGTGAAGGTGTTCCTGAGCGCCTGGACCGATCAGCTGCACGCGCGCGGCTTCATCTCGGGGATTTACAGCAGCGCGGCCGGAGCGATCGCCGAGATGTCGCAGGTCTATGACACCGGCGCGGCCTTTCGCGCGGACGTGGCCTGGTTCGCCCACTGGGACAAGAAGCCGCAGCTGCTCGGCGACCCGGCGCTGAACGACCGGCTCTGGCCCGGCCACCGGCGGATCAAGCAGTACGCCGGCCGCCGCACCGAGACCTACGGCGGGAAGCGGCTCACCATCGACCTCAACGTTCTGGACGCCCCGGTCGCCGCGCTGCGGTGATCAGCGCGGCGCCGGGGTCGCCGTGGCGTTGAGGATGTTGGAATGGCGAGGACAGCGCTGTGCCGAGTCGTTGAAATCGTCACAGGGTTCTGTTACTGCGCGGGACGGCGCGGCCGCGAGGCCGGCCGCTGCCCCATCGTCCCGCGCTCCCGCTGCTGCCCCTGCGCGGCGTTCGGCCGACGCGGCGGGACACCGGGGTTGCGGTCGCTGGAGCGGCTGAGGTCCTGCGGTTCGTTCATGCCGAGGCGGCGTTCGAAGTCCTCGCGCGGCTGCGGCTGCGGCTGCGCCGGACGCGGGCGCGGCGCCTGGCCGTTGGCGACCGGGGCGGGACGTGGTGCGGCCTGCTGCGGATGCGGCTGGTGCGAGGGACGGCGCGGGGCGGCCGGACGGGGTTCCCAGTCGGCGGCCTCGCCGTAGCCGCGGGTCGTGGCGGGCAGGGCGGTTTGGGCTTGGGTCTGCGGCTGCGCGGCGCCGTTGTAGCCGCGCGGCGACTGTGCCGATGATGGGGCCGGCGACGGAGCCGGCGTCGGCGGATACGGCTTCGGCGCGGCCGGGGCGGCGGCGCTCAGCGCCGCTTGGCGCCCCACCACCGGAGCCGGCGGAATCTTGGGGAAGCCTCCGGTCCCGGTCCCGTCCGCGGGCTCGAACCAGCCGTTCGCGGCCGCGGCGGCGGATGCGGCGGATGCGGCCGGCAGGTAAGAGGTCTGCGCGGCGTCGTAGGACGTGCTGGTGGGGTAGGACGACGTGGCCGCGTAAGAACTCTGCGACGCGGCCGGAGCAGCCGCGTAGGCGCTCGGCGCAGCGGCATAAGGATTCTGCGACGTATCGGGAGCGGCCGCGTACGTACCCGTGCTGTAACCGCCGGTCGAGCCGTTCGCGTCCCCATAGCCGTTCGAGGACGGGTAACCGCCGGTCGAGCCACTGGCCGACGAGTATCCGTTCGCGGCACCGCCGGCCGAGGCGTACCCGCTCGTGGAGCCGTACCCGTCGCCGGCGCCATACGAGCCGTCTGAGGAACTTGAGTAACCGCTTGCGCTCGCGGCCGGCAGTGCCGCCGCCGGGCTCGGCGCCACGGCGGCCATCGCGGCCGGCAGCAGGTCCATCGAGGTCGAGCCGAGCCCGTCGGCCGGGCACACCCGGACCAGTTCGCCGACCGTCAGCGCCAGCTCCGTGGCCAGGTCCAGGGCCCGGTTCTGGGTCGGGTTCTCCCGCATCCACCAGCACGCGATCTGCACGATCGACCCGGCGGCGTGCGGGCACGTCCGGATCGCGCCGCGCAGTTGCAGCGCCTGCGGTCCGGAGACGGTCAGCCGGTACCAGGTGCCGTCGCGGAACCCGAGCGTGGGATGACCGAGGGTGTCTTGCAGCACGACCTGGTACTGGAGCTCAAGGTCGTACTGCGACCGACCCCCGGACGCGCCGAGTGCCGAGCCTTGTCTTTGCTGCTCGCCGTACGCGAGGCTCATCGGCTGCCTGACCGTTCTCCGGAGTGCGAGTCCGGAACCCTGCTCTTAGTTGTCGCCATGTGTCGTCCGCCTCAGGTGGAAAGCCCGGAATGAGGCGGCCCCCGTTGCCGCTGTGTCCGCAGTGCTCGGTGTGATCAATGTCCACTGAAGTGGTGGGATCGTTGCGCAAACGGTACTCAATACTGGGGCTCAGCGGTAGGGCTCCACCAAGAACCACTGGGGATTTCTGTGCGCTGCCCACAACAACCCAAGGTGTTTCCTCGCGAACCCGCGCGCCTGCCTCCCCCTCGATTGTCATAGCGGCATCGGCTCGGCATAACGTTGTCGCGTGACGGCGGCCAGAGACGAGGAGTTCTCGCGCTACGTCACGGAACGCTCCGGCGCGCTGCTGCGCGTGGCCTATCTGCTGACCGGGAACCGCGCCGACGCCGAGGATCTGCTGCAGACCGCTTTGGCCAAGACCTACCTGTCCTGGAACCGCATTCAGGACAAAGGAGCCCTCGACGGCTACGTCCGCCGCGTCCTGGTGAACACGCAGACGTCCTGGTGGCGCAAGCGCCGCGTCGACGAGTACGCCACCGACCAGCTCCCCGAACAGGCGTGGGAGGACTCCCGGCCCGCCGAGTTCGAGCTGCGCTCCACCGTGTGGAACGCGCTGGCTCAGCTGCCGCGGCGGCAGCGCGCGGTCGTCGTGCTGCGCTACTACGAGGACCTGTCCGAGGCCGAGACCGCCGAGGTGATGGGCATATCGATCGGCACGGTGAAGTCGACGGCCTCGCGCGCCCTGGCGAAGCTGCGCACCGACGGTGCCTTACGCGACGCCCGGCTCACCATCCCGGCGCCGTCCCGGCCCGCCGAGGCTGAGCCCCTTTCGAAGGCCGGGCCTGCTCCGAAGACCGTGCCGGCGCAGGTTGCGCCTCTTCCGAAATCCGCCGCCTCCGATGCAGACTGATGCCTGATACCGGCCGGTACTGTGCAGGAGGTCCGCGATGCGCTCGACCATGCAGGAGACTCCGCTCTCCGTCTCGACCCTCCTGACGTTCGGCTCTACCGTCTACGGAACCTCCGAAATCCACACCGTCACCGCCGACGGCCTGCGCACCGGCACCTTCGCCGAACTCGGCGCCCGGTCCGCGCAGCTGGCGCACGCGCTGCGCGAGGACCTCGGGATCCGCGGCGACGACCGGGTCGCCACGTTCATGTGGAACAACCAGGAGCACCTGGAGGCGTACTTCGCCGTGCCGTCGATGGGAGCGGTGCTTCACACGCTGAACATCCGGCTCTACCCGGATCAGGTCACGTACATCGCCAACCACGCCGAGGACAAGGTGGTGCTGGTCGACGGCAGCCTGATCCCGCTGCTGGCGCGGGTGCTGCCCGGGTTCTCGACCGTGGAGCACGTCGTGATCGTCGGCGACGGCGACCCGGCCCCGCTGGCGGCGGCGGGCAAGCAGATCCACCGCTACGAGGAGCTGCTGGCCGGCAAGCCCACGACCTACGACTGGCCGGCCGTCGTCGAGACCGACGCCGCCGCGATGTGCTACACCTCCGGGACCACGGGCAACCCCAAGGGCGTGGTCTACAGCCACCGCTCGATCTACCTGCACTCGATGCAGGTGGCGATGCCCCAGTCGTTCTGCCTCAACGAGGCCAACCGCGTCCTGACCATCGTGCCGATGTTCCACGCGATGGCGTGGGGCATCCCCTACGCGGCGTTGTTGACCGGCGCGGCGCTGATCATGCCGGACCGCCACCTGCAGGCCGCGGCCCTGGTGCGGGCGATCGAGCAGTCCAAGGCCGACTTCGCCGGAGCGGTGCCGACGATCTGGAGCGACGTCCTGACCCACCTCGACACCTACGGCGGCGACATCTCCACGCTCAAGCGCGCCGTGGTCGGCGGCTCGACGGTGCCGCCGTCGCTGATGACCGCGTTCGAGGAGCGCTACGGCATGCGCATCATCCACGCCTGGGGCATGACCGAGACCTCGCCACTGGGCTGCGTCTCGCATCCGCCGGCCGGCGCCGAGGGCGAGGAGGAGTTCGCCTACCGGGTGATGCAGGGCCGCTTCCCGGCCGGCGTCCAGGCCCGGCTCGCCGGCCCGGACGGCGAGATCGTGCCGAACGACGGCGAGGCGGTCGGCGAGCTTGAGGTCCGCGGCCCCTGGATCACCGGCTCCTACCACCGGGGCGAGGACCCCGAGCGCTTCCACGACGGCTGGCTGCGCACCGGCGACGTCGGCACCATCACCGCCGACGGCTATCTGACCCTCACCGACCGCGCGAAGGACGTGATCAAGTCCGGCGGCGAGTGGATCTCCTCGGTGGAGCTGGAGAACCACCTGATGGCGCACCCGGACGTCGCCGAGGCGACGGTGGTCGCGGTCCCGGACCCGCGCTGGCAGGAGCGGCCGCTGGCCGCCGTGGTGCTCCGCGAGGGCCACACCGCCGCGCCGGCCGAGTTGCGCGACCACCTCGCCGGCCTGATCCCGAAATGGCAACTCCCTGAGCGTTGGACCTATCTGAAGGAGGTGCCGAAGACCTCCGTGGGCAAGTTCGACAAGAAGGAAGTGCGGCGGGCTTATGCCGCGGGAGAACTTGAGGTCACGCTGTTGTAGCGGCTCTGCGGCGACCTGCCGGTACGCGGCTTCCAGCACAAAGTCCGCAGTGTAGAGTGCCGAAGACTTGAGCGACCGGACACTACTCGGCAGGGGAGGACCGCGGACCATGCGGATATCTCGGCGGGCTTCTCGCACCACCGCCGCGGGCTTGGTGCTGGCGCTGGGCGCCCTCACCGCGACGGCCTGCTCCAGCTCGTCCTCGTCCGGCGGCTCGGCTCCGGTGGCGCGGGGCGGGACGCAGACGCCGGCCGATACCAACGCCAACGAGAACGACATCCAGATCCTCAACTCGCTGCAGCTGACCTCCTCGGAGCTGGACACCGCGTTCGCGACGGACGGCAAGTGGCACGCCTGGGCCGATGCGGACATGAGCAAGCTGCTCATCGCTCAGGCGCAGGCGTGCACCAAGGGTTTGATCGACACCACGGCGAAGTCGCTGTCGCCGGTCACCACGGCTTTCAAGGCCGACACGCTGCCCAGTGACACGCAGGCTTCATCGACGGGCTCGTCGGGGCCGTCGGGCGCGTCGACGTCGCCCTCGGCGACCAAGTCGTCCTCGGGCAAGAGGAGCAACTCCGGTTCCCCGTCGTCCTCGTCGTCCTCGTCCGGATCCGCCTCCGGAGCACCCGCCGACGGCAATCCGGCGCACTGGGTGGTCAGCACCGCCATCGCCTACAAGAGCGCGGGGGCGGCCAAGAGCGCCGTGTCCGGCATGGCCACCATCGACCTGACCGCCCCCTGCGGCGGTCCGGCGGACGACAAGCAGCCGACCGTCGGCGGCGGCATCGGCGAGGTGGGGCCCACCTGGGACAACTCGCAGGGCGTGTTCGTGTTCGTCGACGCCAAGACCAACACTTCGGTGGCGATCGTCGCGCAGCGCCGCGGCCGCTACGTCGTGCTCACCTACACCCGCGGGAGCGCGGTCAAGCTGCCTTCGGGGTACCACGACCTGGAAGCCGGACCGGACACCAGCCGGGCGGCCGACGCCGCCACCACCGCGCTGGCCCAGCTGACCGATGCCGTCGTGAGCCGCTGACCCGGCCGAGGCACCGCCCGGCATCCGGCCGCCACTCGCCCGGAGAACTCCAGAGCAGTATCGTCACCAGCACCACCTGAGAGTTCAGTCCAGCCGCCGACAGTCGAAGGCCACTGATAGCGGATGCGGTCGGGGAACGAGGATTTCCGCGAGTTCGTCAGCGCTCGCCAAGGCGCGTTGCGGCGGACCGCGTACCTGCTGTGCGGTGACTGGCACCAGGCCCAGGACCTGACGCAGCAGACGCTGGCCAAGCTCTTCGTCGCCTGGTCGCGGGTGCGCGCCGTGGAGGCCGTCGACTCCTACGCCCGCCAGGTGCTGGTCCGCACCTTCATCGACGAGTCGCGCAAGCGCCGCAACCACGAGGTGGCCACCGCCGAGCTGCCCGAGTCCGGAGCCGAGAGCCCGGAGATCGAGACCCGGATGGCCCTAATGGAAGCGCTCAAACAGCTCTCGCCGCGGCAGCGGGCGGTTGTGGCGCTGCGGTTCTGGGACGATATGAGTGTGGAGGCCACCGCCGAGGCGCTGGGGATGAAGCCCAACACCGTGAAGTCCGACACCGCGCGCGCCTTGGCGAAACTCAAGGGGTTGCTCGACGCGTCACTACAGCAGGCGGTCTGAGGCGATGGGTGCGAACCGGGCCGAGGGAGGACAGGGATGAGCGCGGTGGACGCGGCCGCGGGCGAGAACGCGATGCGCGACCTGATCGGCACCGCTTTCGCCGCCGGCGAGCCGGGGCTGCCGGAGGTCGACGAGGTGATGACGGTCGTGGAGGTGCTGGGCGGCCGCATCCGGCACCGGCAGCGGGTCCGGACCGGGATCGCGGCCGGCGTGCTGTGCGTCGCGGGGTTCGGCATGGTGGCCGGGATCGCGGCGGTGGCGCATTCGACCCGGTCCACGTCGGACATGGTCGTGCCCGGCGGCAGCGGGGGTCCTGCCGCGCCGGATTCGGCGCAGGATTCGGCGCCGGCCGGCGGTAACACCGTGGGCGGGCGAGCGATCTCGCCGGGGCCGTGAGGTCGGGGCGTTCGATGCGGCGGTCGGGTACGGTCAAGGTCTTCGGGGCGTTCGGTGCCGCGGTGCTGCTGCTCGGCGCGAGCGCGGCGTGCGGGACGCGGCTGCCCGACTCGGCGTTCTCCTCCGCGGCTCCGGGTCCGGCCTCGGGGACGGCCGTCAACACCGCCAGCGACGTCGGCGTCACCCCGACCTCGATCAAGATCGGGATGATCGACTCGGTGGGTTCGCTGCTCGGCCCCGACACGTTCTCCGGTCCGATGTACGGCGCGCAGGCGTTCTTCAAGGCGCTCAACGCCGCCGGCGGCGTCAACGGCCGGCAGATCACCGTCGTGCCGTGCGACGACCAGGGGGTCGGCGGCACCGATGTCTCGTGCGCGCACCAGCTGATCGACGAGGACAAGGTGTTCGCGTTCGCGGGCAACTCGGTGTTCGCCTACAACGGGGCGTCCTACGTCTCGGCCAAGGGCGTGCCGGACATCGGCGGCGAGCCGATCAGCAACGCCTACGACCGCTATCCGCATCTGTACTCCATCTACGGCAGCGAGTATCCGCGCGACGGCAAGAGCATCGGGTGGCAGGGCAAGCTCTACTCCTCCACAGAGGCCGAGCACTACGCGAAGGTGACGCTGAAGACGCACGTCGCCGGGCTGGTGTCCTACAACCAGTCTGACTCCGGGCGCTATGCCTCCTATGAGGCCGAGGCGTTGCGCGCGGAGGGCTTCACGGTGGTGCCGGAGCAGCTGGACATCGCGCTGGCGGACTTCAACTCGGCGGCGCTGGACATGAAGAACAAGGGTGTCGACGTGGTCTTCGACACCATCGACACCTACGGGAACGCGCGGCTGTGCAAGGCGATCGACAACGCCGGCGTGCAGCTCGTGGCGAAGATGACGACGGTGCAGAGCTGGGACGCCACGGTCGCCACGACGTATAAGGACGCGCCGAGGTGCCGGAACCTGCTGTACGCGACCTCCTCGGACCGGAACTACGAGGACGTCTCCGTCCCGGCGGTGAAGGCGTTCCGGGACGCGATGGCGAAGTACTTCCCGGACCGGGCGGGGCAGATGTCGGAGTGGGAGATCGAGGGCTGGGCGTCGGCGCAGTGGCTGACCGACGCGGTGGCTTCGTGCGGGGCGGATGTGACACGGGTGTGCGTCGAGAAGTTCATGAACTCCGGGCAGCCGTATGACGCGCACGGGATCATCACGCCGGCGACGTTCACGGTGAAGGCGCCGACCGGGACCACGCACGCGTGCTTCAACGTCGCGCAGTGGCAGGACTCTGCGAACGGCGGTCGGGGCGGCTGGGTGACGCGAGTGCCGGATATGGACAGCAACTGCTCTGACGTGCCTCAGGTCGCTTATTCGCCGTGAGGTTCGTTGCGACGCCGGCGGATCAGGTGGACTACCGGCCGACCGTCTTCGCCTTCGAACACTCTGATCCGTGCGCCGTAGTGCTCGGCGATGCGTTGTTCGGTGAGGACTTCGCGGGCCGTGCCGCGGGCGACCGCCTCGCCGGCGACCAGGAGGGTGAGTCCGTCGGCGTATTGGGCGGCCAGGCTGAGGTCGTGCAGGGTGCTGATGACGGTGAGGCCCTCACTGGCGCGGAGTTCGTCGACGAGATCGAGGACGTGCTGCTGGTGGCCGAGGTCCAGCGCGGTGGTGGGTTCGTCCAGGAGCAGAACGCCGGCTTGCTGGGCCAACGCGCGGGCGAGGACCACTCGCTGGCGTTCGCCGCCCGACAGGGTGCCGAGGCGGCGGGCCGCGAACGTGGTCAGGTCCAGGCGCACCAAGGCGCTGTCCACCACGACTCGGTCGGTCCCGCTCTCGACGCCGAGATAGCCGAGGTGCGGGGTGCGGCCGAGTCGGACGTATTCGGCCACTGTCATGTCGCCGGGTAGCTGCGGCTGCTGCGGGAGGTAGGCGATCAGGCGGGCGCGCTGCTTCGCGGACAGCTTGCCGACGATCTGGCCGCCGACCTGGATCTCGCCGTCGTGCGGCAGGATGCCCGCGATCGCTTTGAGCAACGTCGATTTGCCGGCGCCGTTGGGCCCGAGGACGGCGTGCCAGGAGCCCGCGGCCACGGCGAGGTCGACGCCGTGCAGGATCGGCTTGCGGTCCAGCGCCACCCGGACCCCGACCGCCTTGACCGCGCTCACCGGTCCCGCCCCCGCGTGGCGCGCAGGATGAGGATGAAGAAGGGGGCGCCGACGAACGAGGTGACCACGCCGATCGGCAGCTCGGCCGGGGCCAGCACGGTGCGCGCCAGCAGATCGGCCAGGACCAGGAAGGCGCCGCCGACCAGCAGGCTCAGCGGGAGCAGCAGCCGGTGTCCGGGTCCGGCGACGCGGCGCACCACATGCGGCACGACCAGGCCGACGAAGCCGATGATGCCGCTGACCGCGACGGCGGTGGCGGTCGCCAGCGAGGCGGCGGCGAGCACGATGAGGCGGGTGCGCACGGGGTTCAGGCCGAGGGTGGCCGCCTCGTCGTCGCCGAGGGCGAGGACGTCGAGGTGGCGGGCGTGCAGGGTGACGATGAGGACGCTGATGGCGGCGTAGGGCAGGGCGAGCCGGACCAGGCCCCAGTCGGCGGCGGTGAAGCTGCCGAACAGCCAGGTGTAGACCTGCTTCACGTCGGCGGTGCTGCTTTGCATGACGAACGCCTGCACTGATCCCACGAACGAGCTCACCGCGACCCCGGCCAGGATCAGCGACGCGGTGCCGCCGCGTCCGACGAGGGTGCCGAGGATGTAGCTGGTCAGGACGCCGGCCAGCCCGCCGACGAAGGCGGCGAGCGGGACCGCGCCGATCCCGGCCACGCTGTGCTCGGCACCTCCGCCGTAGACGATGACGAGGGTCGCCGCCATGCCGGCTCCGGCGGAGGCGCCGATGGTGCCGGAGTCGGACAGGGGGTTGCGGAAGACACCTTGGTAGGCGGCGCCGGCCTGGGCCAACAACGCGCCGACGAGCGTGGCGAGTACGACGCGCGGCAGGCGGATCTGGTCGAGCACGCCCCGCTGGACGGGAGTGAGGCCGGTGGTGATGTGGACGAACGGGAGCTCGTCGAGCAGCGCGGCGGCGGTGCCGGCGAGGGGGAGGTCGGCGGCACCGCCGAAGCTGGCGATGAGGACTGCGAGGAGGAGGACGGCGGTGGCACTGAGGAGGGCGAGGGTGGGGCGGGCGAGGCGGTGTGAGACCGACGATCGATCGACACCTACCTGCTCGGCAGAAGCACCACCGACCGTTTTGGCCACTGTCGGCGGCATCGGACCGTCGACCGCTGACTCTCTCCGGGCAACCGCCCCGGGCTCACCCGACCCCATCGCCGTATCTCAGCCCTGCGCCTTGTTCACCGCGTCCGAAACCTGCTGCACCAGCTGCACCAGACGCGGGCCCCAGCGGGAGGCGATGTCGTCGTCGAGGCCGACGACGGCGCCCTTCTTCACCGCCGGCACCGCCGACCAGCCGGGGCGCGCCGCGACTGTCGCCGCGGTCTGCTGGCAGCACTTGGTGTCGGCCAGGAAGACCAGGTCGGGGGCGGCGGTGACCAGGTACTCGTCGGACAGCTGCGGGTAGCCGCCACCGGTCTTGTCCGCGGTGTCGGCGACATTGGTCAGACCGAACTGCGTCAGGACCGAGCCGATGAAGGTCTTCGAGGTGGCGCTGTAGTTCCCCGGCGTGCCGACCTCGTAGTAGTACTTCAGGGGGCTGGCCGGCTTCTTCACCGCCGCGACCGCCGCGGTGATCTTCTGCTTCATGTCGGCGACGGTGGCGGCCGCCTTGTCCGCGTGGCCGGTCGCGGCGCCGAGGGTGGTGATCTGGCCGTAGGCGTCGTCGAGCGTGTTCGGCGCGTCGAACCACAGCACCGGCACGTTCAGCTTGCCGAGCTGCTCGACGATCTTCGAGGTGTCGTCGGCGACCACCACCAGGTCCGGGTTGTACTTCGCGATCGCCTCGGCGTCGGGCTTGAAGCCGGACAGCGCGGTCTTCGGCGCGCTCGCCGGGTAGCTCGACTGGTCATCGACCGCGACCACCTGCGCGTCGGCGCCGATCGCGAACAAGTCCTCGGTCGCGGACGGCGACAGCGAGACGATCTTCTTGGGCTGCGCCGCCAGCTTCACCGCGCCGTTCTTGGCGGTGACGGTGGCCGGGAACGCGGCCGCGCCCGATGAGGCCGAAGTCGCGGCCGATCCCGAGCCCGATCCCGTGGCCGGCGCCGACTTCGACGACGAACACCCGGCGGCCAGCAACGCCGAACCCGCTATGAAACCTACTGCGACGCGACGCGCCACACTGCGCAGACGAGAATGCACGAGGTCAGCTCCTCCGGCTGATCCGCGGCCCCGCACGACGCACGCCGGCCCTGATGACCGCGACACGCACAGCCGGACCGCCCCGAACCGCGAGGGCCGAACCTTGGCACACCGCGTGAGGCGACCTGGCTTACTCCCCGCGAGGGGAGCTCACAGTTGCGGGACAGCGCCGGACTCGCACCGGCTTCGCTGCACATGGTGTGGACGGCACAGCGCCGTCACCCATGACGCTAGCAAGCGCAGGGGCCGGCGACTAACCCCGCACCGGCGAACTCGACCCCGGCCGGCGTCGCCAACTCGCCACGGCACTGCGTAGCTGTATCGCCGCCTTGAACCCCGCGCAGCCGGACGCACTCGAAGCACCCTGATCCGCCCGCGAAAGAACCCGCGCCGCAGCTGCCGCCACTACGGCCAAACCGGCTTCCGCTTCTCCACGAAAGCCCGAACCCCCTCGGCCCGATCCGCCGAGAAAGCCGTGGCCCGCCAAGCCCCGTCCTCCACATCCAACCCCGCCGCCAACGGCAGATCCGCCCCGACCCGCAGCGCGTGCTTCGCGTTCCGCACCCCGACCGGCGAGTTCCGCGCAATGTGCTGCGCCAGCTCCAGCGCCGCCGCGCGGGCCGTCGACGTCCCGGCCACCCGCCGGTCGATCATCCCGAACCGGTCGGCCTCGTCGGCGTCGATCCGGCGCGCGGTGAAGATCAGGTCCGCGGCGCGGTTCATGCCCACCCGCCGCGCCAGCGTCTGTGTCCCGCCGCCGCCGGGGATCACGCCGACCGAGACCTCCGGCAGCCCGAACACCGCGCCGTCGTCGGCGACGATCAGGTCGCAGCCCAGCGCCAGCTCGCAGCCGCCGCCCAGGGCGTAGCCGGACACCGCGGCGATCACCGGCATCGGCAGCGCGCCGAACGCGGCCCAGGTGCGCCGGAAGGCAGGGCGGGTGGCGACCAGATCGGCGTCGGTCATCTCGTTGCGTTCCTTGAGGTCCACGCCGACGCAGAACGCGTGGTTCTTGCCCTCGACGGCCGGCGGCGCCGACGACACCACCACCGCGCGCACCGCCGCGTCCTCGGCCAGCGATCGCGCGACGTCGCGGATCGCCGCGGCCGTAGCCGTCGAGATCGCGTTCATCGCCTCGGCGCGGTTGAGCACGATCTCGGCGACCACGCCGTTGCCCTCGGCCGGGTGCCGCCGCAGGAGTACTCCGTCGTAATCCTTCTCGGTTGCCTCAGTCATGCGCCCACAGTATGAGACGGAGATCAGAATCCGAAGGGCACGAACGGCGCGACATCACTCACAAACGCCCTCGACGCCTCCGCCAGCGCTCCCGGCCGCAGCTCCTCGATCCGCCCGGCCCGGCCGAGCGCGCCGAGCGGGAAGCCGCCGAGGTAGGCCGCACTGAGCTCGCGCGGCCCCAGCACCAGGTCCGCCGGATCCGTGGTCGCCTCGCACACCGCCCCGCCGGCGTCGCCGCTGAGCCGCCACCGCCCGGTGTTCCACGGACACAACGGGTCGGAGACCTCGAAGACCACGTCCACGGGTGTGGCGTACCGCCGCGCCGCCAGGGCCCGGTCGACATCCACGAGCCGCACATACAGCACGTCCTGCAGCCGCGGCACCGCCTGCCGGGGATCGGCGAGCAGGTACATGAGCGGGTCGTCGGGAGCCACGTCGGCCTGGATCTCGCTGGTCAGGTCGAGATCGACCAGGAACCGCCACACCGCGACGTAGGAAGCGAGGTCGCGGCCGTAGACCTCCTTCACCTCCACCTTGCAGTCCGGCCGCGCCGGGTTGTTGTAGTCCTCCTTGACCCGGTACCAGGCGAAGCCCGCCGTCGTACCCGAAGCATCCTCGGCCATCACGCAGCGCAGCGGCCCGGCGCCGTGCTTGGCGTACTCGTCGTCGGACAACCTCAGGTCACGCCACGCGTCACCGGCCCGCGACAACATCCCCGGCCGGGACAGCCGACCGGCCTCGTATACCGCCAAGCAACGCTCGTACGCCTCCCGCGGAACCGCCATCCGCATCCGGAACTTGTCGCTGCCGGGCACCGTCGAGAGCCCGTTGTCGCCACGCGGGATGGTCAGCGATAGAACCTGCGTGCCAAGCGCGTAGCCGAAGCGGCCGTAAATGGCGGGCTCGGACGCGAACAGCATCCCGACCGGCTCCCCGCCCCGCTCATGCCAGCCGTGCACCTGGTGCCGCATCATCGACGTGAGCACACCGCGCCGCCGGTGCGTCGCCTTCACCGTGATCATCGTCACCCCGGCCGCCGGCACCGTGGTCCCGCCGGGCACGGTCAGCTCGAACGGCAGATCGCCGCCGGTACTGATCAGCTCCTCGCCGTCGAACGCCGCGACCGTGCGCTCCAGGGGCAGCACCGCCATCCACCGGTCGTGGGTCTCCTGCGGCGGGGTCTCGTGGAAGCCGAGGTCCATCTGAGTGTTGAAAGCGGCCACCTCGTCGGCGGTGATGGCGCGAACCGGGTAGGGCCGGACATCTGAACTCATGATCCATGGCTAACACCGCTTCGCCGATCGGGCGACCCGATATTCACCCTCAAGCTCGCCGCCCGAGTCCCCACCCCGCGTGGGAGGCTGATGCCATGCAGGATTCCGATCCGATCCGCCTTCCGGGCCCGTGGACCCATCGCGACATCAACGCGAACGGCGGCCGGTTCCACGTCGCCGAGATGGGCGAGGGCCCGCTGGTCCTGTTCCTGCACGGCTTCCCCGAGTTCTGGTGGTCATGGCGGCACCAGCTCCCGGTCGTGGCCGACGCGGGCTTCCGCGCCGTGGCGATGGACCTGCGCGGCTACGGCGGCAGCGACAAGACCCCGCGCGGCTACGACCCGCTGACCCTGACCATGGACGTCACCGGCGTCATCCGCGCCCTGGGCCAGTCCAACGCCACGCTGGTCGGGCACGGCTGGGGCGCCTTCCTGGCCTGGACGGCGGCGGTGTTCCGGCCGGCCGCGGTGAACCGGCTGGCCGTCACCGGTTCGGCCCACCCGCGCCGGCTGCGCCAGGGCCTGCTGACCGACCCGAAGCAGATCGCGGCGGCCCGCTTCATGTGGTCGGCGCAGCGGCCGTGGGCCCCGGAGAAGGCGCTGACCCGGGACGCGGCGATGCTGGTCGAGCAACTGCTCGCGGAATGGGGGGCGACCGGCTGGCCGGAGCTGGACGTCGCCCAGCGCTACCGCGACGCGATGCTCGTGCCCGGCGCGGCGCACTCCTCGCTGGAGTACTACCGCTGGCTCGTCAGGTCCCTGGTGCGGCCGGACGGGATGCGGTTCGCCCAGCGTATGCGGACCGAGGTGCGCGTCCCGGTGCTGCACATGCAGGGGGAGCTCGACAGTGCTCTGCTTCCGCACATCGCGCGGGGGTCCGGGCGGTACGTCACCGCGGCTTACCGGTGGCGGCTGCTGGAGGGCATCGGGCATTTCGCGCAGGAAGAGGCACCGATGCGGTTCAACAACGAGCTCATCGACTGGTTGAAGAGCTGACGCCTTCCTCGGCTACGGCTTCGACGAGGTCTTGATATACAGCAGCACCGCACATCCCACGGCCATGGCCGGCGCCAGGAACCAGGTCTCGACCCGGTTCCCGGTCCGCTGGATGATCGGTATCCCGGTCCGCAGGGTGAACGGCCAGAACAGGCGGCAGCCATGCTCGGTGAGGCAGTCGCCGACCAGATGGGTCAGTGCCCCGAGGCCGATCGCGAACGGCAGCCAGCTCGGGGCGCTGGCGATCCAGCGGTCCATCAGCACCGTGCCGCCGCCGGCGAGCAGGACGCAGGGCCCGTACGCTTCCAGCTTCTCCCCGGGCGGGCACAGGTTCAGCGCGCGCACGGCCAGCACCAGCATGAAGAACACCAGCGAGAGCGTGAAGTAACGCCCCAGGTAGTGCTCGCCGGCCCAGGTTCCGTAGGCGACAGCGGCGACGAAGGCCAGCGAGTGCGTGGCGTGCCGGTGGCCGCCGCTTATCGCGGACACGCCCTTGGTCAGCGAGTGCGTTATCGGGCCGACGGAGTGCGCGATCGTGCCGTTCGGGTGGTCGATGTCGGGCAGCAGCGCGGCGCCGGCGGTGATGAAGGTCCCGAAGACGAGGTCCTTGGCCTCGATGTGCGCGGTCGAGCCGTGCATCGCCGGATAGGCCAGGACGCTCATCGGCAGGGCCGAGGCGGCCGCCGCCCAGGCCAGTCCGCCGCTGGTCGCGTGTGAGTGCCCGAGCATGGCCGATCCGCCCCCTGGTGTTCTGCGTGTTCCTGAGTACTGCCATGAACGTATCACCGAAGGCGGGATCGACTCGGGAGCGGCAGAATCCTGCGGACCAAGCAGGTCAGGGCTCTGCTTGGGGGTTTCGTCCCTAGATCGCGCAGGCCTGGGTGTTGACCGGCTTGGTGGCCGACAGCCCGTTCTGCGCGTCGGAGGCCACCTCCTTCGCGGTCAGCGCGTAGCCGGTGTTCTTGTCCTCCAGCGACTTGGCGAACACCACGCCGAGGACGCGGCCGTCGGTGGACAGCAGCGGGCCGCCGGAGTTGCCCTGCTGCACCTGCGCGTAGAGCGAGAACACCTCGCGCCGCACGTTGCCGCTGGAGTAGATGTCCGCGCCGGTCGCCGTGATCTGCTCCCTGATGCGCGCCGGGTCGACGTGGAAAGGACCGTCCTGCGGGTAGCCGACCACCAGGGCCGAGTCGCCGGACTTGCCGTCGTCCAGGAACGGCAGCGGCGCGGCGGTGAGCTCGGGGACGTCGAGCACCGCGATGTCGCGCTTGGGGTCGAACACCACGACGGTGGCCGCGTACTGGCGGCTGTTGGACTGGCGCACCACCAGCGTGCGCGTGCCGCCGACGACGTGCGCGTTGGTCATCACCTTGCCGCGGGCGTAGACGAAGCCGGAGCCCTCGATGTCCTTGCCGCACGACGGCGCCTGCCCGCGGATCTTCACGATCGAGGCCTTGGTCTGGCTGACCACCGGGCTGTCCAGCAGCGCCTGGTCCGGCGCCGGCACGTCCGTCGGGTTCTCGGCCTGGAAGGGGGCGAACACCTGCGGGAAGCCGTTGCGGTCCAGAATGCGGGAGAAGGAGTTGAACCACCCCGTGGCGTTCTGCGGCAGCACCCGCGTCATGCCCTTGAGGATGCTGGAGGAGCGCACCTGGTCGCTGACGGTCGGCACCGAGGACGTCCACAGCGCCAGGCCCAGGAACCAGGCCACCATCAACACCGCGACGACCGACACCACCGAGCCGCTGACCGCGTCCACCATCTGCGCCGGCTGCCAGGTGATCGCCTCGCGCAGCTTCGAGCCCAGCATCGAACCCAGGACCTGGCCCACCACCGCCAGCGCCAGCACCGCGCACAGCGCGATGACGCTGGGCAGCAGCCCAGCGGACATCCGGTCCAGGAACACCGGGACGATCACGAAGCCGAGCCACAGGCCGCCGAGGAACCCGGCGAAGGACACCACCCCGACGACGAAGCCCTGCCGATACCCGGATACCGCGAACGCCACCACGACGAGCAGCAGCAGGAGGTCGAGGATGTCCATCTAGCTATCTTCTCCCCCCGGCGCGGCGAGGTTGCGCACCGCCAGCGCCAGCACCTCCCGCGGCAGCGGCTCGACCCGCCCGGTGTCCCACGGCCGCTCCCAGCCGCCGGCTTTGAGCACACCGTCCAGCAGCGCGGCGGTGAAGCCCCAGATCAGCAGCGACCCGGCCTCGAAGGCGGGGCCGGAGCGCCCTGAGGGGTGGCCGACACACAGCCGGTTAGCCGGGTCGACCAAGTCGCTCACCGCGATCCGCACGACGGAAGCGACCTCACGCGTGTCCCGTACCCGCACCGGAGTCGGCGCACGCCACCACCCCAGCACCGGCGTGACCAGGAAGTCCGACGGGAAGACGTACTGATCGGGCAGGACCCCGAAAACCTCCACGCCCGCCGGGTCCAGATCAGTCTCCTCATTGGCCTCCCGCAGCGCCGTGGCCACCGGCCCCTCCCCGGGATCGACCTTCCCCCCGGGGAAGGCCGGCTGCCCGGGATGATTCCGCAACGTCTTGGCCCGCTCCACGAACAACAGATCCGGCCCGGCCACCGGATCCTCCCCGAACAGAATCAACACGGCACTCCGCCGCGGCTCCCCGACCAACCCCTCCGGCCGCCGGAACCGCGGACCCAGCCCCTCCCCGGTGGCGGCGGCCCGCGCCAGCGGCCGCAGCCAGTCGGGCAACGCGTCGGCTATCTGAAGTCCCATGGCATCGACAACATTCACAGGGGTAACCCGCCTTCCCCCGGCTTGTACTTGAGCAACAGGGCCGCCTTGACAGGATCCTGCTCGCCGATACCGCGACTGGGACAGAGCTTCGCGATGGGACACGCCGCACAGGCGGGGCGTTTGGCATGGCATACGCGCCGGCCGTGGTAGATGACGCGGTGCGACAGCCGGGTCCAGTCCTTGCGGGGGAAGAGTTCGCCTATGGCGTGCTCGACTTTGACGGGGTCGTCGAGGCGGGTCCAGCCGAAGCGCCGGACTAGGCGGCCGAAGTGGGTGTCCACGGTGATGCCGGGGATGTCGAAGGCGTCACCGAGGACGACGTTGGCGGTTTTACGGCCGACGCCGGGGAGCTTGACGAGTGCTTCGAGCTTGCCGGGTACCTGGCCGCCGTGGTCGGCGACGACGGCTTTGGACATGCCGAGCAGGGACTTGGCTTTGGCATGGAAGAAGCCGGTGGGCTTGATCAGCGCTTCCAGCTCCTCCGGGTCCGCCGCCGCCATGTCCGCCGGGGTCGGGTACTTGGCGAACAGCGCCGGGGTCACCTTGTTCACACCCACATCCGTGGACTGGGCCGAGAGGATGACCGCGGTCAGGAGCTGGAACGGGGTCTCGAAGTCCAGCTCGCACTTGGCGTTCGGGTAGACCTCTCCGAGTTCCCGGTAAATCTTGCGGGCGCGGCGGACCAGGGCCACGGGTGACTCGGGTTTGATCGTGACCTTCTTGCCGGTGTCCACATCCGCCGCCACTGGAGTCATGGGCTCCACTGTAAAGCGGACGGGGCTCGGGGGTGGCGCCAACGGTGAGGCGTCACCCCCGACGCCGACCTCGACCGGTCAAGACAACAGGACGAGGTCCGACATCCGAGGGTCACGCGGCCGCGAGCCCTCCCGCGGGGCCGATCACTCTCCCGTCTTGAGGCCGAGCAGGGAACGAGCCCAGGCGGCCAGGCGGTCGATCGCGTCGTCAGCCTCCGGCGCGAGGCCCGCGGCCATCTGGAAGCTGTGCTGCTGACCGGGGAACTCGTCGAGCCGGACGTCGAGCCCAGCCTGCTCGGCGTGCTTGGCGAACAGGCGGCTGTCGTCGAGCAGCGTCTCCTGATCGCCCACCTGGATGTACAGGGGCCCGAAGCCGGTGAGGTCGGCGTGCAGCGGTGACGCTGCGGGGTCGCGGGGATCGCGGCCGTTGAGGAATGCCGCCGCCATGTCCTTGATCCACTGCTTGGTGAACAGCGCGTCGTTGTCCTCGTTGTAGTCCATCGACTTGCCCGTCACCTCCAAGTCCGTCCACGGTGAGATCAGCATCGTCGCGGTCGGCAGCGGCAGCGCTTCTTCGCGGGCCCGCAACTGGACGGTCACCGACAACTGACCGCCGGCCGAGTCTCCGGCGAACAAGATCCGCCGTGCCGGGATGCCCTGTTCGAGCAGCCACCGGTAGGCAGTCAGGCCCTCGATGACCGGCCGGGGGAAGACCCCGCCCTGGAACACCAGCGTGTAGTCGATCACCAGTGCGCGGCACCCGATCGCCTTCGCCAGGTGCGAGAACATCTTTCGGTGCGTGAACATCGACCCGCCGACATAGCCGCCGCCGTGAAAGCACAGCAGCACCGGGCTGTCCTCGGCCGTCCCATGCGGCACCGCCCACAACGCCGGCACCCCGTCGGCGTCCACCTCCAGGTAGTCGACGCCGCGCGGTTCCCCGGTCAGCAGGTCCCACTGGTCGTTCGTCACCAGGTCGTCGGGCTGGGGGTTCATCGTCGACTGACGGACCGTCGCCCAGTAGCGGTTCACCCGCAGGGATTCCTTGCTCGCCATCGCTCGTCGTTCCTTTCGCCGTGTGCGGCCCGATCGGGCCCTCCACCATTCGTCGCGGGACGACCCGGATTCGGACGGCTCGTGCTGTCCGAATCCGGCTGGGTGCCGCGACGAGTAGGTGAGAGCAGCTGATTGGGGAGGCGATCGATGGGTTCTGAACACCCTGACAAGTCCGTGCAGGCCGTGTTCAAGGCGATGTCGGAGGCATGGGCAGCACCGGACGCCACAGAGTTCGCGGCCTGCTACACCGACGACGCGACCGTGATCGGACCGGGGATCTACCTGCGGGGCAGAGAGGACATCAGCCGGAGCATGGCCGCCGCTTTCGCAGGACCGCTGAAGGACTCGTCGCGGCCGCATTCGGTACAGGCCGTGCGCTTCCTGCCCGGCGGCACCGCGATCGTGGTGACCCGGAGCGCGACCATCCTGCCCGGCGAGGCCGTGCCCTCTCCCGACCGGCAGCACCTGGTGACGTGGCTCCTGACCCGCCATGATGGCGGGTGGCTGGTCGAGGCCAATCACATGTGCCAGGCGTGAGGCGAAGAGTTCCGGCTTGAGGAGGACTGGTGCCGAAGTACATGGTGCTGCTGTACTCGCCGGAAGGCGACGAGGCGACGGAGCGGCAACGCTGGGCCCAACTGCCGCTGTGGCAGGAACTCACGGACGGTCTGCGTGACGCCGGTCTGCTGGTGGCCAACGGCGCGCTGCACCGGGCGGACACCGCGACCACCGTCCGGGTGCGGGACGACGAGATCGAGATGACCGACGGGCCGTTCGCCATCACCAAGGAGGTGCTCGCCGGCTTCTACGTGCTGGACTGCGACGGCCTCGACGAGGCGCTGCGGCACGCCGCGCGGTTCCCGACCGCCGGGTACGGCTCGGTGGAAGTCCGTCCGATCATGGAGCCGGCCGGTGATGACCCGCTCGGCTGAGGCCGCGGCGCGCGAAGCGGTCGCGCAAGTGTTCCGCGACGAGCGAGTCACCTTGCTGGCGACGCTGATCCGGCAGGCGGGCGACTTCCAGCTGGCCGAGGACGCGCTGCAAGACGCGTTCGAGGCCGCCCTCGCGGCCTGGATCCGGGACGGCGTACCGCGCAATCCGTCCGCCTGGATCAACGTCACCGCCCGGCGGCGAGCCATCGATCGGCTACGCCGGAACCGCACGATGGCCGACCGTGCGGCCCGGCTCGCCGAGCTCATCCGGCTCCAGGAGCAGGAACACCCGGCTACCAGCGAGGTGAGCGTGATCGACGACGACCGGCTACGGCTCATCTTCACCTGCTGTCATCCGGCGCTCGACCCGTCGGCGCAGGTGGCCCTGACCCTGCGGACGCTGGGCGGGCTCACCACCGCCGAGATCGCCCGCGCCTTCCTGGTCGCCGAGCCGACGATGGGCAAGCGGATCACCCGCGCCAAGAACAAGATCACCAATGCGCACATCCGGTACCGGGTGCCGGCCGACGACGAACTGCCGGCCCGGCTGGGCGGCGTACTCCGAGTCGTCTACTTGATCTTCAACGAGGGGTACTCGGCCAGCGCCGGCGACCAGTTGACCAGGGGCGAGCTGTGCAGCGAGGCGATCCGCCTGGGACGGCTGCTCGTCGAGCTGATGCCGCGACAGGCCGAGGTGTGGGGGCTGCTGGCACTGATGCTCCTGCACGACGCCCGCCGGGCCGCCCGCACCGGTTCCGGCGAATACGTGGCCCTCGGCGACCAGGACCGCTCGCTGTGGGACCACGAGCGGATCGCCGACGGGCTGCGCGCGCTGGAGAAGGCGGTGCGGTTCAGGCGGCCTGGCCAGTACCAGCTGCAGGCCGCGATCACCGCCCTGCACCTGCAGGCCGCCGACCCGGACGCCACCGACTGGCAGCAGATCGCCGATCTGTACGGCGCACTCGGCCGGCTCAGCCCGTCAGCCGTGGTCGCGGTCAACCATGCTGCGGCCGTCGGATTCGCCGAAGGGCCGCAGGCCGGTCTGGACCTGCTCAGGCCGCTGCTGGCCGACCCGGCGCTCCAGCGCTACCAGCCGCTGCACGCCACGTACGCCGACCTGCTCAACCGGGCCGGCGACCAAGCGGCCGCGGCAGACGCGTATCGGCAGGCCATATCGCTCACCCAGAACGCTGTCGAGCGAACCGAACTGGCGCGACGGCTCGACGCCCTGGGAGGGCCTTGAGAAGCAGGCGCCCCCTCGCCGTGGGAGCGGTGTGGCCGAGGCGGCTTGAGATCCGACTCGATGACGGTCCGCGGCGTCGCCAAGGCTTTCGCCGCCGGTCGTGAGCAGGAAAATCACTGAGTCGCGGGGATCGCGTTGTCGATGAGCACGGCGGCGATGGCGGCGGCGGTCGGGAAGGACTCGGCGTTGAGAACCCGGGTCCGGGCCGAGGCGCCGTCCAGCAGCAGTGCCAGCTGCTCGCCGAGCTGTTCGGGATCGGTGGCACCGGCTTCGCGGGCGGTTTCGGCGAGCCGCGCAGCGATGGCCTTCTTGTAGTCCCGTGCGTACTGGGACGCCGGGTGTTCGGGGTCGTGGAGTTCGACCGTCGCCGCGATGTAGGGGCACAGGGGCGTGAGGTCGTCTGTTCCGGACGCGGACAGCTCGAACGCGGCGAGCAGCCGTTCGCGCGGGGTCAGGTCGGTGCGGTCGAAAACTCCGGGCATGACGTCGGGATCGAAGCGGCGCAGGTACTCGGTGACGATCTCGTCCTTGCCATCGAAGTGCTGGTAGACAGTGCGCTTCGACACCTGGGCCACCTCGCAGAGCTGGTCCATGCCGGTGCGGTTGATGCCCTGGTCGCGGAACAGCTTCTGGGACGCGCCGAGGATGCGCTCGCGCGCGCCGCGACCGCGGCGCCGGCCTTGGGGGCCCTTCTCCAGCTCCGCCATACCTCCAGCATAGCCCAACGAGGGAGCACACGTCTTCATCACCGGCCGACGGCCCGAAGCGCTGGACGAGGCCGTCAAGCTGATCGGCCGGAACGTGACCGCCGTACAGGGCGACGCGGCCGACCTGGACGATCTGGACCGCCTGTTCGACACGGTCCGGCGGGAGAAGGGCGCGATCGACGTGCTGTGGGCCAGTGCCGGGATGGGCGAGCAGGGCAAGCTCGGCGAGATCACCGAGGAGCAGTTCGACGCCGCCTTCGGCCTGAACGCGCGCGGCACGCTGTTCACAGTGCAAAAGGCGCTGCCGCTGTTCAACGACGGCGGCTCGATCTTCATGACGGGGTCGAACGCCTCGCTCAGGGGCTTCCCGGGCTGGAGCGTGTACTCCGGAAGCAAGGCCGTGCAACAGGCCTGGGCCCGCGTGTGGCTGGCGGAGTTGAAGGACCGGCGCATCCGGGTCAACGTGCTGACCCCGGGGCAGGTCGCCACGGCGAAGCAGGAGGAGGTGTTCGACGAGGCGACGAAGCGGCAGTTCGAGTCCCTGATCCCGCGGGGAAAGATGGGCCGCACCGAGGAGATCGCGACGATCGCGCTGTTCCTCGC
>JAEKKI010000116.1 GCA_019510485.1 Catenulisporales bacterium | reverse complement strand
TCGTACTTCCACCGCTTCGCCTCGCTGTCCGACGACGCCGCGCGCGGCCTGGCGCAGGAGATCTGGACCTCGATCAACGAGCGGAACCTGATGGACAACATCCTCCCCACGCGGGGGCGGGCGCGGCTGGTGCTGCGTAAGGGTGTTGATCATCGGGTCGAGAGGGTGCGGCTGCGCAAGCCCTGAGGAGCCCCCGGAGCCAAGTGCGGCGCCGCGTCGGTCTTACCGACGCGCCGCTGCACTAGAAGCTCAGGTGGCCTCCCCCGAAACCCGGAACGACTGCAGCCGCCGAGTCCCATAGACCGTCGGCCAGGCCCAGTTCGTACTGCCCGATGGACAGCAGCCGCAGACCGCTGACCTGCCGCGTGAGCAGGCTCTCCCACACCAGGATGTAGATCAGCGTCACGGCCACCGAGCGCTTGGTCACCACCGACAGGAACAGGAAGAACGCGCTGTAGACGACGGCCCCGACCGCCGCGGCGACGATCACGCCGATCGCTTCGGACGCATCGCCCTTCACCGGCGTGAACGTCATGTCGAACGGTCCGGGGTTGTCGACGTAGCCGGAGGTGCCGATGAACGCCGCCACCGTGATCGGCACCACCGCGAAGACCAGCGTCGCGGCGGAGGCCACGATCCACTTGGTGGTCAGCACGGTGGCCCGGCTGACCGGCGTGGCCAGCAGGTGCAGGATCGAGGAGTCGTCGACCTCGGTGCCCAGTACCGAGGTGCCGATGATCATCGCGGTCAGCGGCAGCAGGGTGACCAGGCCGATCTGCCCGAGCACCACCCCGGGCCAGCCGAAGTCGCGGCCGCTGTTGATGTCGGTGGTGACGCGCAGCCCGATGGTGAGCGCCAGCAGCAGCGCCGGCGGCAGCGCGATCAGCAGCGAGCGGCGCCGGCCCAGCAGGCCGCGCAGCGTGATGGCGGCGATCGTGGGATTGAAGACGGTTGCCATGGTGTCAGGCTCCTTACGACGCCACCAGATAGGTGAACACGGACTCCAGCGACTCGTCGGCCGGCAGCACCGTGCGCAGCCGCACGCCGCGTTCGCGGGCCACGGCGGCCAGCTCGCGGCTGAAGGTGCCGTAGTCGCCGGCCCGCACCTCCAGGCCGCCGCCGGGGTTGAGCTCGACGCCGTTGACCGACGGCCGGCCGATCAGCGCCGCGGCCAGCGTCCGGTCGTCGCTGGAGGCGACCTGGAAGACGTGCGGGCGCGAGGTCATCAGGCGGCGGATCCGGCGGTAGTCGCCGGAGGCGGCCAGCCGGCCGGCCACGATCACCTGCACCGTGCCGGACAGCCGCTCGACCTCCTCCAGGATGTGCGAGGAGAACACGATGGTGTGGCCGGAGTCGCCGAGCCGGTGCAGCAGGTCCATCATGTGCAGGCGCTGGCGCGGGTCCATGCCGTTGAAGGGCTCGTCCAGCAGCAGCACCCGCGGCTCGTGGACGAGCGCCGCGGCGACCTTGATCCGCTGGCGCATGCCCTTGGAGTAGGTGTCGATGCGCCGGTCGGCGGCCTCGGTGTCCATCTCGACCATGTGCATGGCGCGGGCCACCGCGGTGTCGATGTCCGGCAGCTTGTGCAGCTTGGCGGTGGCGGTGACGAACTGCCGGCCGGTGAGGAACGCGTAGACCGAGTCCCGCTCCGGCACCAGGCCGATCACCTTGTAGATGCCGGGGTTGTGCCAGGCGGTCTGCCCGGCGACGGTCACCGTGCCGCGCGAGGGCGCCAGGAAGCCGGAGACCAGGTGCAGCAGCGTGGACTTGCCGGCGCCGTTCGGGCCGAGCAGGCCGGTCACGCCGGGGCCGATCGTCATGGTGATGTCGTTGACCGCGACCACGTTGCCGTACCAGTGGGTCACGTTGTCCAGCACGACCTCGGCCGGGCCGGCGACCGGCGCCGCGGTCGGCACGGCGGTCGGGCGCTGTGCGGGGATGTCGTCGATGGTCACAGCAGGCTCGCCTTCTGGTAGCGGCGCATCAGCAGGAAGAAGGCCAGGGCGCACACGGCCACCAGCACGACCAGGTACACCACGCCGAAGCTGCCCGGGTAGGGCACGTCGGCATTGTCCGGGGCCCGGCCCACGATCCACTCCTTCATGCCTTCCAGCAGGTTGGCCGGGTTGAGCAGCCCGGAGATCTTCGGTCCGATGCCCGGCGTGTCCGGCTTGACGAAGTAGCCGCTGCCGTCCGCGCTGTGGTGGTAGTGCTCGCGGTAACCGGTCAGGTGGACCATCGCCGAGGAGACGACCCAGGAACCGAAGAAGAACACCGCCACGGCCCCGGTGGCGAACGCGCGGCGGCCGGTGTAGCAGGACAGCAGCGCGGCCAGGACGCCGAACACGATCGAGTACACGATGGCCAGCTCCAGGCCGGGCAGGAAGGAGCGGGTCTCGTCCCAGACCTCCGAGCCGCCGTGCAGCGAGCCGATGGTGCCGATGTAGAGCAGCAGCTCCGGGATCGCCGTCAGCACGAGCATGGCGGTGATCAGGGCTCCGACCTTCGCCAGCGGATAGTCGGTGCGCCGCAGCGGCCGGGAGAAGTACAGCGGCAGCGTGCGGTTGCGGATGTCGCGGGAGATCAGCTCCGGGGTGACGGCGGCCAGGTACAGGACCAGGACCAGCTGGAACTGGTGCATGTACTCGTCGTAGCGGATCGCGCGGACGCCGGTGCGGGAGACGGAGAAGGCGTTCGCGACAGCCGGCAGGCACATGATGACCAGCGCCAGGAACGGCACGACCTTCGCCTTGGGCCCGCGGCCCAAACCCCAGGCCGAGCGCAGGCTGTGCCAGTACAGGGAGCGGACGATGCCCAGGCGGCCGACGCGCTCGCCGGAGTAGGTCCGGTAGCCGATGTCGTGGATGACCCCGGAACCGGGGCCGGGCCCCGAACCGGAGCCGGCGGCGGCAATGTCAGTGCTCATCGTCGGTCTCGCTTCCCGTGGCGGTGCCGGTCGTGCTCGCGGCTCCGGTCTCGTTTCCCCTGGGCTCGAAGTCCTCAGTACCGATGTCGATCCGGTCGTCGAGCTCGAACGACTCGTCGGCGAACAGCTCCTCCACCCGGTGCCGGCGCCGCTCCAGCCGGTTCAGCGGCAGGCCGAGGTCGGCGACCGCGTCGCGGATGGCGTCGTACACCTTGTCGGCCTCGGCGTCGGTGGCACCGAGCCGCACCAGCAGGGCGCGGCCGTCGCGGGCCGGGGACAGGCCCGCGGCCCTCAGCGCCGCGCCGAGCTCGGCGGTGCCCTCGTCGACCTCGACCGCCACCACCGCGCTGGCCTTGGTGAAGGCCGCCATCGAGGCGGCGCGCAGCAGCTTGCCGGAGTCGATGGCGACCAGCGAGTCGCAGATCTGCTCGATCTCGCCCAGCAGGTGCGAGGCCACCAGGATGGAGATGCCGAACTCCGAGCCGATCCGCTCGATCAGGTCCAGCATCGCCTCCCGGCCGGCCGGGTCCAGGCCGTTGGTCGGCTCGTCCAGCAGCATCAGCCGCGGGTCGCCGACCAGCGCCTGGGCCAGCTTCACCCGCTGCTTCATCCCGGTGGAGTAGGTGCCGATCAGCCGGTAGCGCTCCTCGTGCAGGCCGACGTGCCGCAGCGACTCGGCGGCCCGCTCCTTGGCGGCGGTCGGCGGCAGGCCGTCCATGCGGCCCATGTGCGTGACGAACTCGGTGGCGGTCACGTCCGGCGGCAGGCAGTCGTGCTCCGGCATGTAGCCGACCAGGGTCCTGATCCGCTCGGCCTGGTCGACCACGTCGTAGCCGAGCACGGCGGCCGAGCCGGAGCTGGGCGCCAGCAGCCCCAGCAGGATCTTGATCAGCGTCGACTTGCCCGCCCCGTTCGCCCCGACCAGGCCGATGACGCCGGCCGGGACCGAGAGCGTCAGCCCGTCCAGGGCGGTCACCGCCCCCCGGGTCGCGCCGCTATAGCGCTTGGTGAGGCCGGACGCCTCGATCACGGCGGCGGAGGCGCTCGCCGGGACGGCCGCGCCGGCCGTCGATGTCGTGGCAGTGGTCATAGTGTCACCGTAGAGAACGCGGGGCCGCGAGCGCTTCCGCTTGAAGTGGGGGTTCGGTGTAGCCCTGGAGGATGACGGGATAGGCCGCCGGGAGTAGGCAGGCGTCGTCCGGGCTGCTTTCCGGTTACGTCCGGACGACTTCGAGGGCCGCTTTTCAGACGCGGGCCGGATGGTGGACCGGCAAGGGGCGCAACCCGGGGATCTTGTTACCGTGGACCCATGAACACGGCCGATCTCCTCACCATCACCTCCGATGATCTGGCCATCACGCGCCTGGGTGAGCGCACCGTCGACACCCCGCTCAAGGAACTGCTCGGCGAGCGCCAGGACACCATGCACTACGTCACCGAGACGGACCGGGTGCTGCTGGACGTGGTGCAGGGGATCGCCAAGAAGCGCGGCGTGGACGTCGCCGGGCTGCCGGCGTTCAATCCCGGAGGTCCGCGCGAGAAGCTGTTCTTCGAGCCGGCCGAGGTCACCGCGGGGATCGTCACCTGCGGCGGGCTGTGTCCGGGGCTGAACAACGTGATCCGCGGCCTGGTGTTGCACCTGGGCCGCGCCTACGGAGTGCGCCGGGTCCTGGGCTTCCGCAACGGCTTCAAGGGGCTCGCCGACGCCTCGGAGCCGCTCCGGCTGACCGAGCAGGCGGTCAACGACATCCAGAACCGCGGCGGCACCATCCTCGGGACCTCCCGCGGCAACCAGGATCCGGCCGTCGCGGTCGAGACGCTGGTGCGGCTGGGCGTGAACATCCTGTTCGTGATCGGCGGCGACGGCAGCCTGCGCGGGGCGCAGAAGATCGCCGACGAGGCGCGGCGGCGCGGCGAGCGGATCGCCGTGGTCGGCATCCCGAAGACCATCGACAACGACATCCCGTGGATCGACCGGTCGTTCGGCTTCCACACCGCTTTCGCGAAGGCCGCGGACTCCATACGCGCGGCGCACGTGGAGGCCTTCTCCACGGAGAACGGCGTCGGCCTGGTGAAGCTGATGGGCCGGCACAGCGGCTTCATCGCCTGCCACGCCACGCTGGCCAGCCACGACGTGGACTTCACGCTGATCCCGGAGGTCCCGTTCGACATAGACGTGTTCCTGTCCTGCCTGAAGAAGAGGGTGGAGCAGCAGGGGCACGCGGTGGTGGTGGTCGCCGAGGGCGCGGGGCAGGAGCACTTCCCGGTGTCGGACCAGACCGACGCGTCGGGGAACGCGAAGCTGAACGACATCGGGGGTTTGTTGAAGAGGCGGATCATCGCCGCGTTCGGCGACGAGCCGCTGTCGGTGCGGTACGTCGACCCCGGCTACGAGATCCGCTCGGTCCCGGCGAACGCGTACGACGCGGTGTACTGCACGCGGCTGGCGCAGGCCGCCACGCACGCCGGCATGGCGGGTTTCACGTCGATGGTGGTCGGGCAGTGGCACGGCCGGATGGTGCATCTGCCGATCGCGCTGGCGACGGCGAGCCGGAACGTGGTGGATCCGTACGGGCAGCTGTGGATGAACGTGCTGGAGACCACCGGGCAGCCGAAGAAGATGAGCTGAAGGACCTGAAGACACGTCACGGCCGCCGGTCTTCACCGGCGGCCGTTCTTCGTGCTCTGATCAGTGCCGCGGATCAGCCCAGAGCGGTCATCACCACGCCGGCCAGGTGCTCGGCCAGCCGCTGCGCCTGCTCGGCGTCCTCGGCCTCGACCATCACCCGTACCAGCGGCTCGGTGCCGCTGGGCCGCAGCAGCACCCGGCCGGTGTCGCCGAGTTCGACCTCGGCCTCCTTCACCGCCTGGGCGAGTTCGGCGCTGTCGGCGGCCCGGGACTTGTCCACGTCCTTGACGTTGATCATCACCTGCGGGAGCTTGTTCATCACCGCCGCGAGCTCCGCCAGCGGCCGGCCGGTGGCCGCGACCCGGGCCAGCAGCTGGAGCGCGGTCAGGGTGCCGTCGCCGGTGGTGGCGTAGTCGGTGAGGATCACGTGTCCGGACTGCTCGCCGCCGAGCACGAAGCCGCCGGCCCGCATGGCCTCCAGCACGTAGCGGTCGCCGACGGCGGTCTCGACGAAGGTCAGGCCCTCGCGGAGCATGGCCTGCTTGAAGCCGAAGTTCGCCATCACGGTGCCGACCACGGTGTCGCCGAGCAGGGTTCCGGTGTCGCGCATCGCCAGCGCCAGCACCGCCAGGATCTGGTCGCCGTCCACCTCGTTGCCGTCGGCGTCGACGGCCAGGCAGCGGTCGGCGTCGCCGTCGTGGGCGATGCCGGCGTGCGCGCCGTGCTCGATCACGGCGGCCTTCAGGCCGTCCAGGTGCGTGGAGCCGCAGCCGTCGTTGATGTTCAGGCCGTCCGGCTCGACGTGGGTGGCGATCACCTCGGCGCCGGCCCGGCGCAGCGCCTCCGGCGAGACCCGGAAGGCCGCGCCGTTGGCCTCGTCCACGACCACCTTCAGGCCGTCCAGGCGGTTGGGGAGAGTGGACAGCAGGTGCTCGATGTAGCGCTCGCCGCCCTCCGGGTAGTCCCGCACGCGGCCGATCGTCGGACCGACGGGGCGTGACCACTCCTCCTTCAGGCGGCCCTCGATGGCGTCCTCAAGGGTGTCGTCCAGCTTCACGCCGCCGCGGGCCAGGAACTTGATGCCGTTGTCCGGGGCCGGGTTGTGCGAGGCGGACAGGACCACGCCGAGGTCCGCGCCGAGCACGTCGGTCAGATAGGCCACGGCCGGGGTCGGCAGGACGCCGAGGCGCAGGACGTCGACGCCGGCCGAGGCCAGCCCGGCCACCACCGCGCCCTCCAGGAACTCCCCCGAGGCCCGCGGGTCGCGGCCGACCACCGCCCTGGGCCGGTGTCCCTCGAACAGCCCGACCTCGCCGAGGACGTGCGCGGCGGCGACCGACAGGTCCAGCGCCAACTCCGCGGTCAGTTCCCGGTTGGCCATGCCGCGTACGCCGTCGGTGCCGAAAAGCCTGGTCATGTGCGCGCTCTCCTCAAAGGGGACAGGAGGGGTGGAACCCTAGGGGACGGTATTCCCGGGAAAACATCGTACGAACGCCCCGGGAAGCGGAACCTCCCGGGGCGTTTCGTACGGCGAAGCAGTGGCGCGCGGATCGCCCGGCCCCAGGCCGAGCCGAGGCTTAGCGCTTGCTGTACTGCGGGGCCTTGCGGGCCTTCTTCAGACCGGCCTTCTTGCGCTCGGTGGCGCGCGGGTCGCGGGTCAGGAAGCCGGCCTTCTTCAGCGTCGGCCGGTTGTTCTCCGAGTCCGCGGCGTTCAGCGCGCGGGACACGCCCAGGCGCAGCGCGCCGGCCTGGCCGGAGATGCCGCCGCCGTCGATGCGGGCCACGACGTCGTAGGCGCCGTCCAGCTCCAGGACCTTGAACGGGTCGTTCACCAGCTGCTGGTGGACCTTGTTCGGGAAGTAGGCGTCCAGGGTGCGGCCGTTGATCTTCCACACGCCGGTGCCCGGCACGATGCGGACGCGGGCGATGGCCTCCTTGCGGCGGCCCAGGCCCTGCCCGGAGGTGGTGGCGGAGCGGCGCACGACGGGCGCGGCCGCGGAGGCGGGGGTCTCGGAGGTGTACTCGGTGAGCTCCTCCTCCTCGCCGCCGGCGAACTCTTCAACGTTCTCAGTGGTGTCGACCTCGGTCACAGCCACAGTTCCTTTCTTTGAAAGCTAAGAAGAGAGGTAGTGGCCGGACTACTGCGCGACCTGGGTGATGACGAAGGGCTCGGGCTTCTGCGCGGCGTGCGGGTGCTCCTCGCCGCGGTACACCTTCAGCTTCGAGAGCATCTGGCGGCCGAGGGAGTTCTTCGGCAGCATGCCGCGGACGGCCTTCTCGACGGCCTTGCGCGGGTCCTTGTCGATCAGGTCGCCGTACTTGATCGAGCGCAGGCCGCCCGGGTAGCCGGAGTGCCGGTAGGCGAGCTTGTCCTCGCGCTTGTTGCCCGACAGGTGCACCTTGTCGGCGTTGATGATGATCACGAAGTCGCCGGTGTCGACGTGCGGCGCGAAGATCGGCTTGTGCTTGCCGCGCAGCAGATTGGCGGTCTGCGTGGCGAGCCGGCCGAGGACGACGTCGCGGGCGTCGATGACGTGCCACTGACGCTGGACGTCAGTGGGCTTGGGGCTGTACGTACGCACGGAAATGCTCCTGGCGTGTGTTGTCGTAGACGTTTACGCGGTGAAGAAGCACGCCGTCGTCGTGAGTATCAGGCATGCCTAAAGGCGCGGATCCCCTCGCCGTACTCCCCGTTTCCCCGGATGCAACGCCAGGGACGCGGTCTCGTACGAACTGGGATGGACGCACCGAAGGTCCAGCTTACCCGATGGCGGGGGGTGCTCGGGCACGCGCGCCTACTTCGCACCGGCTTTGACCGGCCGCCGGTCCGGCCGCCGCTCGTCCCACACCGGCTCCGGCGCCTCGTAGACCCGGCCGTCGGTGCCGAACACCAGGTAGCGGTCGAAACCGCGGGCGAACCAGCGGTCGTGGGTGACGGCGATCACGGTGCCCTCGTACGCCTGCAGGCCGGCCTCCAGGGCGTCGGCGGACATCAGGTCGAGGTTGTCGGTGGGCTCGTCCAGCAGCAGCATCGTGGAGCCGGTCAGCTCCAGGCGCAGGATCTGGAAGCGGGCCTGCTGGCCGCCGGAGAGGTTGCCGAAGCGCTGCTCGGCCTGGTTGTTCAGGGCGTAGCGGGCGAGGGTCGGGGAGGCGTTGTCGCGCTGGAAGGAGAACTCCTCCCAGAGGATCTCCAGGAGCGTCTTCTTCTCCAGCTCCGGTTGGCGGTGTGTCTGGCGGAAGTGGCCGGGGACGACGCGGGCGCCGAGTTTGAAGGTGCCGGTGTGGGCGACGTCCTCGCCGGCCAGGAGCCGGAGGAAGTGGGACTTGCCGGAGCCGTTCCCGCCCAGTACCGCTACGCGCTCTCCGTAGAAGATCTCTGTGGAGAAGGGCTTCATGAGCCCGGTGAGTTCCAGATCGACGCACTCGAAGGCGCGGACGCCGGTGCGGCCGCCCTTGAGGCGCATCTTCACCTGTTGCTCGCGCGGGGGTGCCGGCGGCGGGCCGGCCTGCTCGAACTTCTCCAGGCGGGTGCACATGGCGCGGTACTTCGCGGCCATGTCCGTGCTGATCTTCGCCTGTTGACGCAGGGTGTTGACGAGGTCCTTGAGGCGGCGGTGCTCTTCCTCCCAGCGGCGCAGGAGTTCTTCGAAGCGGTCGAAGCGGGCCTTGCGGACTTCGTGATAGTTGGCGAAGCCGCCGCCGTGGATCCAGACCGAGCCGCCGATGTGGCCGGCCGAGCCGACTTCCACGGTGACGATCTTCTTAGCGGTGCGCGCCAGGAGTTCGCGGTCGTGGGTGACGAACAGGAGCGTCTTGGGGGTCTCGTTGATGGCTTCTTCGAGCCAGCGTTTGCCGGGGACGTCGAGGAAGTTGTCCGGCTCGTCCAGGAGCAGGACTTGGTCCGGGCCGCGGAGCAGGGCTTCCAGGACGAGGCGCTTCTGTTCTCCTCCGGAGAGGGTCGATGCGGGGCGGAACTGCGCCTGGATATACGGAATGCCCAGAGCGATGGTGCAGCACGTGTCCCAGAGCGTTTCCGCCTCGTAGCCGCCCGCGTCGCCCCAGTCGACGAGCGCCTGCGCGTAGCGGAGCTGGGTCGGCTCGGAGTCGTCCTCCATCATCGCCAACTCGGCGGCTTCCAGCTCCGCGGCGGCTTTCTGGAGCGGCGGCTGCGCGACGGAGAGGAGGAGCGTGCGGACGGTCGGGGGATCTTCGCCGGCCTCCGCTTTGCGATCCACGAACTGGCGCATCACCCCGAGTCCGCCGGAGCGGACCACGGCGCCTCCGGTCGGCTCGATGTCCCCGGCGATGAGCCGCAGCAGCGTGGTCTTGCCGGCGCCGTTGGCACCGACCAGGGCCGCCTTGTCGCCGTCGCCGATCCGGAAGGAGACGTCCTGGAGGAGGACGCGGCCGTCCGGGAGGTGGTGTTGGAGGCTGTTGACGTCGATATGACCCATGGCGTGCAGTGTCGCTCAGAGCTGCTCAGTCGCGCGAGTGGTTATAGCGTCGCTGGCATGGTTGAGGTATTACTGCTGTGCGGGTCGGTGCGTAAGGGGTCGTCCAACGAGGCGATGCTGCGGCTGGTGCAGGACGTGGCCGGGGATGCGTATCGGACTGTCTTCTATGGAGGACTCGGGGATCTCCCCCACTTCAATCCGGACCTGGACGGCGATCCGCTGCCGTCGCCGGTAGCCGAGTTGCGCGCAGCCATCGCACACTCGGACGCGATCCTCGTCTGCACGCCGGAGTACGCGGGCACGCTGCCTGGCTCGTTCAAGAACCTGTTGGACTGGACTGTCGGCGGTACTGAGATCGGGGACAAGCCCACTGCGTGGATCAACGCAGCGAATCCCGGGCGTGGCGAGGGAGCTGTGGCCACGCTGAGGATGGTGCTGGAGTACACAGGCGCCACCATCGTGGAGGAGGCGTGTGTACGGATCGCTTTAGGGGATCCCGATGCGCACTCCCGGATCGGGGAGGTCCTCGTGACACTGCACAATGCTGCGGCGCGCTCCCCCGCTGTGGGGTAGAACGAAGGGATGCGTGAGGAGGCGGCATCCAGCTCAGGGTGCTGCCGACGTTGATGCCGTTCTGGATCGGGTGACCACCTTGACGCTGGGATTCAGCGGGATCCGGCTGCGGAACGCACGAGGCCCTCTCACTCCGACTCCAGCACCCTGATCCGCCGCGTCCTCTCCTGCTGAGCCGCCAGCTCGCTGTCCGCCGGATACTCGACCTCCTCCAGCGTCAGCCCCTGCGGCGGCGCCACCTTCACCTCCGAAGAGCGGACGCGCTCGGCGAGGATGCGCCCCGGGTCCGTCACCGGCCGCCGCCCCTCGCCGACCGCCAGCAGCGCGCCGACCAGGCTGCGGACCATGGAGTGGCAGAAGGCGTCGGCCCGCACGTCGGCGACCAGGAGGCCGACGGGGGTCAGCGATGTGGGCGCTTCCCGCCTCCACTCCAGCCGGGTGAGGCATCGGATCGTCGTGGCGCCTTCGCGCTTCTTGCAGAAGGAAGCGAAGTCGTGCTCCCCCAGCAGCGCCGTCGCGGCCTCGTTCATCAGCTCGTGGTCCACCGCCCGCGGGTGCCAGAGCACGTCGTGCCGCCGCAGCGGATGCGGCCCGTAGGGCGCGTCGGTGACACGGTAGGCGTACCGGCGCCCCACAGCGGCGAACCGGGCATCGAAACCAGCCGGTCCCACCACCGCCGACCAGACCCGCACATCCGCCGGCAGCACCGCGCAGAGCCGCCGCAGCAGCCGCTCCTCGTGCTCGGCCCACAGCTCGGCGGGCAGATCGAGATGCGCCACCTGCCCGCTCGCATGGACCCCGGCGTCGGTGCGGCCGGCCACGACCAGCGAGACCTCGCGCCGCAGCACGGTCGACAGCGCGGCGGTGAGCTCCCCGCACACTGTGCGCCGCTTCGGCTGCATGGCCCACCCGGAGAAGGCGGTGCCGTCGTAGGCCAGGTCGAGGCGGATGCGGACGTGGCCGGGGGCGGGGGCGATGCTCATCAGTCCATTGTCGCGTGTCGGCCGGGTTGCGGGATGCCCGAGATCGGCACAATGAACTCGTACCACTCCGGCGAAGGGAGCCGATCATGTCGATTACCGCATCCGAAGCTCGCAAGCGGTTGTTTCCGCTGATCGAGCAGGTCAACGATGACCACGTGCCGATAGTGATCACCTCCCGGCGTGGGAACGCGGTCCTGATCGCACAGAGTGACTACGACGCCATGGAGGAGACCGCCTACCTCCTGCGCTCGCCAGAGAACGCGCGCCGCCTGATGGAGGGATTGGAACAGGCTCGGCGTGGCGAGTACGAAGAGCACGAGCTGCTTGAATGAGACTCGGCTTCACCGCTACCGGCTGGACCGACTATCTACACTGGCAGCAAGTCGACAGAGCTCAGCTCAAGCGCATCAATAAACTGATCGAGGCGACCCTCCGGGATCCGCTCGAGGGCGTCGGCAAACCCGAACAACTTCGCAATGCGATGTCGAGCGCGTGGTCACGGCGGATCACTGAAGAACACCGGCTCGTTTACGTGGTCCAGGACGACGAAGTGATCATCCTCCAGGCTCGCTATCGCTACAACGAATAGCTGAGGGCCGCCGCCTCCGAAGAGGTGGCGGCCCTTACAAACGCTGAGAAGGATCTACTCCTTCTCAGCATCCTCAGCCTCGACGACCTCGGCCTCGACGACCTCAGCCTCGACAGCCGGAGCCTCCTCAGCAGCCTCGACCTCGGCCGGAGCCTCAGCCTTCGGCGCCTCAACCGGAGCCGCCGCCTTCTCCTTCACCGAACGGCGCGTCGCAGCCTCGGCCTCGCGCACCGCGGTCTGCTGCACCGTCAGCGCCTCGACCAGCTCGATCACGGCCATCGGGGCGTTGTCGCCCTTGCGGTTGCCGGCCTTGATGATGCGGGTGTAGCCGCCGGGGCGGTTGGCGTAGTTCGGGGCGATCTCGTCGAACAGGCGGAAGACGATGTCCTTGTCGCGGAGCACGGCCAGGACCTGGCGACGGTTGTGCAGGTCGCCCTTCTTGGCCTTGGTGATCAACCGCTCGGCGTAGGGGCGCAGGGCGCGGGCCTTGGCCTCGGTGGTGGTGATCTTGTCGTGCTCGAACAGCGACTTGGCGAGGTTCGCCAGCATCAGCTTCTGGTGCGCCGGGGAACCGCCGAGGCGGGCGCCCTTCTTCGGCTGGGGCATTGCTTCTTCTCCTTGGTGTCTCGGGCCGTGTCAGGTACCCGGGATCTGGACCGCCGGCGGACGGGGCGCCCGCCGGCGGATGGTGCGACCTGAAAAGACCAGGCCTTACAGCTCCTCGGTCTCCGCGTACGCGGCGTCCAGGTCCTCGTCCTCGTCGAACTGGTTGTCGACGACGAGCGAGGGGTCGAATCCGGGCGGGGAGTCCTTCAGCGCCAGGCCCATGCTCATCAGCTTGACCTTGACCTCGTCGATGGACTTCGCGCCGAAGTTGCGGATGTCCAGCAGGTCCGCCTCGCTGCGGGCGACCAGCTCGCCGACGGTGTGGATGCCCTCGCGCTTGAGGCAGTTGTAGGAGCGGACGGTCAGCTCCAGGTCCTCGATCGGCAGCGCCAGGTCGGCGGCCAGGGCGGCGTCGGTGGGCGAGGGGCCCATGTCGATGCCCTCGGCCTCGATGTTCAGCTCGCGGGCGAGGCCGAACAGCTCCACCAGGGTCTTACCGGCCGAGGCGACGGCGTCGCGCGGGCGCATCGACTGCTTGGTCTCCACGTCCAGCACCAGCCGGTCGAAGTCGGTCCGCTGCTCGACGCGGGTGGCCTCGACGTCGTACTTGACCTTCAGCACCGGCGAGTAGATCGAGTCGATCGGGATGCGCCCGATCTCCTGGCCCGCCTGCTTGTTCTGCACCGCGGAGACGTAGCCGCGGCCGCGCTCGACGGTCAGCTCCATCTCCAGCTTGCCCTTGCCGTTGAGGGTGGCGATGATCAGCTCGGGGTTGTGGACCTCGACGCCGGCCGGCGGGGCGATGTCCGCGGCGGTGACGGTGCACCAGCTGCTTGATGTTCAGGATGAGGTCGGTGACGTCCTCCTTCACACCCGGGATCGTGGTGAACTCGTGGAGCACGCCGTCGATCCGGATGGACGTCACCGCGGCGCCGGGGATGGACGACAGGAGCGTCCGGCGCAGGGAGTTGCCGAGGGTGTAGCCGAAGCCCGGCTCCAGCGGCTCGATGAGGAACCGCGAGCGGTACTCATCGATGATTTCCTCGGTGAGGGTGGGGCGCTGTGCGATAAGCACGGGGTGTACCTCCATTGCCTGGGTCGGCCGCTATATACCGACCACCGGGGGTGGTGCACCGGCGAGGCGGACGAAGCCCGCCCCGCCGGCAGACGAGCACTACTTGGAGTAGAGCTCGACGATCAGCTGCTCCTGGACCTGCGTGTCGATGACAGCACGCTCCGGAAGCGAGTGCACGAGGATCCGCATCTTCGACGGGATGACCTCGATCCAAGCCGGCACGGCACGCTCGCCGGCCTCGGCCCGGGCCACCACGAACGGGGTGAGCTCCAGGCTCTCCTTGCGCACCTCGACGATGTCGCTCGGCGAGACGCGCATCGACGGGATGTTGGCCTTGTGGCCGTTCAGCAGGATGTGGCCGTGGCGGACCAGCTGGCGGGCGTGGTCGCGGGACTTGGCGAAGCCGGCCCGGTAGACCACGTTGTCCAGGCGGGACTCGAGGATGCGGAGCAGGTTCTCACCCGTCTTGCCGCCCTTGCGGTTGGCCTCCTCGTAGTAACCGCGGAACTGCTTCTCCAGAACGCCGTAGATGCGGGCGGTCTTCTGCTTCTCGCGAAGCTGGAGCAGGTACTCGTTCTCCTTGGTGCGGCCGCGGCCGTGCTCGCCCGGGGGGTACGGGCGGATCTCGATCGGGCACTTGGGGCCGTCGCACTTGCTGCCCTTGAGGAAGAGCTTGGTCTTCTCGCGGCGGCAGCGCTTGCAGTCGGGGCCGGTGTAACGGGCCATGGTTCTTCTACTCTCCTAGCTCAGACGCGCCGGCGCTTGGGCGGGCGGCAGCCGTTGTGCGGCGAAGGGGTGACGTCGTTGATGGATCCGACCTCCAGGCCGGTCTGCTGCAGCGACCGGATGGCGGTCTCACGGCCGGAGCCGGGACCCTTGACGAACACGTCGACCTTCTTCATGCCGTGCTCCATGGCGCGGCGGGCGGCGGCCTCGGCGGTCATCTGAGCGGCGAACGGGGTCGACTTGCGCGAGCCCTTGAAGCCCACCTGACCCGAGCTCGCCCACGAGATCACGTTCCCCTGCGGGTCGGTGATGGAGACGATCGTGTTGTTGAACGTGCTCTTGATGTGAGCGTGCCCGTGGGCGACGTTCTTCTTTTCCTTGCGGCGCAGCTTGGGAGCCTTGGCGCCGGCCTTACGGCTCTGGGGAGGCATTGTGCTGGGTTCTCCTGATTGAGGTGATCGGTCCGGGCCACTGACAAACCACAGGGGTTCCGGTCCGTGGCTGGACTACTTCCGGCCGGCCTTCTTCTTGCCGGCGATGGCCTTGCGCGGGCCCTTGCGCGTGCGCGCGTTGGTGTGGGTGCGCTGACCATGGACGGGCAGGCCCTTGCGGTGCCGGACGCCCTGGTAGCAGCCGATCTCGATCTTGCGGCGGATGTCCGCCTGGACCTCACGGCGCAGGTCGCCCTCGACGCGGTAGTTCGTGTCGATCCACTGGCGGAGCTTGACGAGGTCGTCCTCCGTCAGGTCCTTCACGCGCGTGTCGGGGTTGATGCCGGTCTCCGTGCACGTCTGTTGCGCACGGGTGCGGCCGATGCCGTAGATGTAGGTGAGGGCGATCTCCAGCCGCTTCTCGCGCGGGATGTCCACACCAGAGAGACGTGCCATCAGGCAGGCTCCTGTTTCTGTTTCATCCGGAGGTGTCGGTACAGCGCCGGTCCTGGTGCCTGACCAGGTCCCCGGCCTCCGGGCCGGGGGTCTCATCCGCGAGTTCCATGGCGGGATCTCGCGGGGTCGGGACGCTGCGGGTCACATCAGTCGCGACGACGGAGCGGACTCCGTCGCAGCTCAACGCTCAGCCCTGACGCTGCTTGTGGCGCAGGTTCTCGCAGATCACCATGACGCGGCCGTGGCGACGGATCACCTTGCACTTGTCACAGATCTTCTTGACGCTGGGCTTGACCTTCATGGTGCTTCCTTAAGGGGTATCGGTCGTCCGGTGTGCGGAACACACCGAAAGGCAGCTCACCACTCGGTGCGCGGTGAGCCTCGATAGGGGTGCGATCGGCGAAGACCCCTCCTGTGGGGAGGAGCCTTACTGATCACTTGTAGCGGTAGACGATGCGCCCACGGGTCAGGTCGTACGGGCTGAGCTCGACGACGACCCGGTCGTCCGGGAGGATCCGGATGTAGTGCATCCGCATCTTGCCGGAGATGTGCGCGAGGATTGTGGCCGTTCGCCAGCTCAACGCGGAACATCGCGTTGGGCAGGGACTCGATGATGGTGCCCTCGATCTCGATGGCGCCTTCTTTTTTGGCCAAGTTCCTTCAATCTCCTTCAGAAGGGTGTCTACTGCCGTGCCGGTTTCCGGAACAGGAGCAAGTGGTGGATGACAGGTGCACGCTCAAGACCCAGCCGCGGGGGCGCGCGCGTCAGCCACTCCATACGGAGCCGACACGCCAGTGTACGACGAACGCTTGCAGAACGCGAAACCGAGGTTTATTACCCGGTTCGCACTGCTGGTCAAACCCGCGTGGGCGGACGAAAATTCCCGCGCCGTTCGGCGCGCGGTCACCACGGGTCTCCCCGTGGCGGGTCAGCCTCGCCGGTTGATCCCCCGGGCCAGCATCACCGCACCCATGATGCCGATGGGCCAGGCGGGCCAGAAGTCGCCCCAGCTCCCGCCGCCGGCGACGTTGCTGATCAGCCAGATGGTGGTCAGCAGCACCGACAGCGAGAGCCAGGAGCTGAACGACGCCCAGCTCCCCCGGCCCCGCCGGCGCGCCGCGTGCGCCTCCCAGCGCTCCTGGTGCCGCTCCATATGCCGGCGCTGCCGCTCCTGGTGGCGCGCCAACTGCTGGTTGATCCGGTCCTGGATCGCCTGGTTGTCGATGTTGATCTGCATCCCGCCCGGACCCCGCCGGACCTCCACCGGACGCGACTGCGCCGTGCGCTGCTGGGCCTGCTCGAAGTTCAGCTGCGCGAGGTCGACCGGCAGGTCGCGGGTGAGCGTACGCAGTTCGCCGTACGTCTTGGCCGCGTACGCCTGGCCCATGCGCTCCTCGAACTCGTCCAGGGTCAAGCGGCCGGCGGCGTGGTGCTCGCGCAGCTGCTCCACCAGGCGCTCACGGTCGGCGTCGCCGGCGCGCATCTCGGGATCGAACGAAGCCCCCTGTGTCATCTGCGTGACTCCCTGACTGACTCGCGACATATCTCGACTGTACCTCAGGATCGTGCCTCAAGGATCCCCCCGGAGAGGGAGGTGTGACTACTCCCGGTGGAGCATGATCTATCACGTGCTGAATCCGGGCGCCCTCCTGATCCGCAAGACCGGCCTGCGTCCGCCGCGCCGCAACGACCTGCTGGTCACCGGGATCATCCTGCTCCTGAACACCGGCGGCTACCTCCTGCCGGGCGTCCTGCCCTGGGGCCCGGGACGCTTCCTGCTGGAGAGCGCCGCCGTGCTGCCGCTGATCTGGCGCGAGACGTACCCGGTCTACTCGGCCCTGGTCACCGGCGCGATCACGCTGATCGTCACCACCATCGTGCACCCGTCCCAGCCGTTCCCCTATGCCGTGCTGGCATCCCAGTACACGATCGGCTCGGCGCTGCGCGGCCGGACCCGGGCGGCGATGATCGCGAACTTCAGCGCCGGGAACGTGGTCGCCGAGGCGCTGCACAACAAGTTGGACAATCCCGAGAGCTTCTTCATCACCTTCGCCCTGAGCCTGGCCGCGATCTTCCTGGGCGTGCTCATGCAGTCCGAGCGGGACGGCTCGGCGGTGGCGGCCGAGCGGGCCGCGCGCGCCGAGCGGGCCCGGATCGCCCGGGACATGCACGACGTGGTCGGGCACGCGGTGGCGCTGATGGTGGTGCAGGCCGAGGCCGGGCCGCTGCTGGTGCGGGACCGGCCCGAGCGCGCCGAGGCGGCGTTCGAGGCCATCTCGGCGGCCGGCCGGGACGCGATGACACAGCTGCGCGGCCTGCTCGGCGTGCTCCAGCAGGACGACGGCGGCCGCCGCGATCCGCTGCCGAGCCTGGCCGGGCTCGACGAGCTCGTCCGGCGGGTGCGCAAGGCCGGCCTGCGCGTGGACGTGGCGGCCACCGGCACCCCGACCGCGCTGTCGCCGGGTGCTGAGACCGCCGCCTACCGCGTGGTGCAGGAGGCGCTCACCAATGCCCTGAAACACGCCCGCGCCTCGCGCGCCGACGTCCGCCTCGCCTGGTCGCCGCAGGGCCTGGAGATCACGGTCGCCGACGACGGCCGGGGCGCGGAGCACAGTGCGGCGGGCGGCGCGGCCGGCGGTGTGCCCGGGCACACCAATCACGGCTACGGTCTGGCGGGCCTGCGCGAACGCCTGGCCCCGATCGGCGGCCGGTTGAGCTGGACGTCGCCGCCGGACGCCGGCGGGTTCGCCCTGACCGCGTACATTCCGTCTGTACCGTCGCCGGAGAGCTGAGCTGATCAGCGCGAAAGCTGATAGAAAGCCGGGGTGGCGATACGAGTGGTGGTGGCGGACGACCAGGAGCTGGTGCGCAGCGGGTTCGCGATGATCCTGGACGCGCAACGCGACATCGAGGTCGTCGGGGAGGCCGGCAACGGCGCCGAGGCGGTGGAGCTGGCCAGGGCCCTGAATCCGGACGTGCTGCTGCTCGACGTGCGGATGCCGGTCATGGACGGCATCGAGGCGGCCCGGGCCGTGACCGCCGCGGGCGGCTGCCGGATCCTCATGCTCACCACCTTCGACCTCGACGAGTACGTCTACGACGCGCTGCACGCCGGCGCCTCCGGCTTCCTGCTCAAGGACGTCCGGCGCGACGACCTGGTGCACGCGGTGCGGGTGGTCGCCGCCGGCGAGGCGCTGCTGGCGCCGTCGGTGACCCGGCGGCTGATCGCCGACGTCACCTCCCGGCGCCCGGTGCGCGGGGCGGGTTCGGGGGTCACGCCGTCGGCGCGGCTGGACGAAGTGCTGACGCCGCGCGAGCGCGAGACGCTGGCGCAGATCGCGCGCGGCGCCTCCAACGCCGAGATCGCCGCCGCGCTGTTCCTCTCCGAGCACACCGTGAAGACCCACGTCAGCAACATCCTGATGAAGCTGGGGCTGCGGGACCGCGTGCACGCGGTGATCTTCGCCTACGAGAGCGGGCTGGTGACTCCCTCTTCGGAGTAGGTGACTCCCTCGTCGGAGTGAATGACTCACTCGTCCGGACGAAGGCGAGGCGCCGGCGCTGGATTCCGCACCTTGGCCACGGCCCGCGTGACAACGTCCTGAGTCAGGTTCGAGTCGGTGTCGCCGACTCCGGTGTTCGCGACGTACAACAGGGTGCTGCCGACGCGGGCCAGCACCACGTCGACCTGCGCCGGGTAGCCGCCGATGTCGGCCGACATCCGGATGGCGCCGCTGGCGTCGGCGACCGGCGGGAAGGACAGGCGCGCGACCGTGAAGTCGTAGCTGCTGCCGTCCTTGTCGGTCTCGGTGAGCTTGGTGCAGCTGTCTATCGCGGTCGCGACCGTGTCCAGAACACGCTGTGCGGCCGGCACGGAGGGAAAGCTCGCCAGACCGGTGTCGATGCTGGGGCCGAGCTGCGACCTGGTGAAGGAGGCGTCGGCCTCGGCGACCGCTCCGGGCAGCCTGCCGTCGCTGTTCAGCAGATCCGCCAATGGCTTACAGCCGGCGTCCGGTGAACTCACTGTGCCGTGGGCGTCGGCGCTGTCGGTTTCGGCCGTGAATCCCGCCGGCATGTCGTTCAGCGTCAGCAGACGTGCTTTGGCCGCGCTCTCGTCGAGCGTCGTGACCGATGGCCTCGGCGCGCCGCTCGAACCCCCGCAGCCGGCGGCGAGGAGCACCGCCGAAGCCACCGCGACCGCTCGAACCCGTGCCATGCCTTCAATACTCCGCCGCGCGGGCATCCGATGCACGCGTGGCTCCGCAGCGGCTCGCTCTTCCGGGGCAGTTCACTCTTCCGGAGCAGTGGTGACCACGACGCCGTCCGGCGTCAGCGCGACCGTGTGCTCCCAGTGCGCCGCGGGAGAGCCGTCCTTGGCGACCACGGTCCAGTCGTCGGACAGCACCCTGGTCTTGTTCTTGCCCAGCGTCAGCATCGGCTCGATGGCGATCGCCATGCCGGTGGTCAGCACCGTCTGCTCGCCGCGCACCGGGTAGTTGAACACCATCGGCGCCATGTGCATCGCCGAGCCGATGCCGTGGCCGCCGTAGTCGCGGACGATGCCGTAGCGGCGCGGCTGGGAGCGGGTGAAGCTGTCGATCGCGGTGGAGACGTCGTTCAGCGCGACGCCCTCCTTGATCGCGTTGATGCCGGCCCACATCGCCTGCTCGGTGACCCGGGACAGCTCGGCCAGCTCCGGGGCGATCTCGCCCACGCCGACGGTGATCGCCGCGTCGGCGTGCCAGCCCCTGGTGTTCCAGCGGCCGGTGGGAACCTGCGCGGCGTCGTCGGGGATGATCGCGCCGCAGTCGATGGAGATCAGGTCGCCCTCGCGCAGCACGCGCGAGCCGGGGATGCCGTGGACGATCTCCTCGTTCACCGAGGCGCAGATGGAGCCGGGGAAGTCGCCGTAGCCGAGGAAGGACGGCACGGCGCCGGCCGAACGAATGGATTCCTCGGCGATCCGGTCCAGCTCACCGGTGGTGATGCCCGGCCGGACCGCCGAGCGCAGCAGCGCCAGGGTGCGCGAGACGACCTTGCCCGCCTGCTTCATGGCCTCGAACTGCTCGGAGGTCTTCAGCTCGATCGTGCCGTCGTCGTCGCCGTGGGCGTGCATTGAGGGGGACTTCCTTAGGGACGTGCCGGGGACTTGCCTACAGAGGGGGACGGGCTCAGCGCGGCGGCGGTCCGGTCGACCGCGGCGATCGCGCGCTCGGTGATGATCTGGACCTCACCGGTGGCGTCGATCGTGGTCAGCACACCCTGCCCGCGGTAATAGTCGATGATCGGGGCGGTCTCGGCGGCGTAGACCTCCAGCCGCTTGCGGACGACCTCTTCCTTGTCGTCCGAGCGCTGATACAGCTCACCGCCGCAGATGTCGCACTTGTCGCCGGTCTTGGAGGGGCTGTAGTCGACGTGGAAGATGTGGCCGGCGTCGTTGCGGCACAGCCGGCGCCCGGAGATCCGCTTGATCACCTCGTCGCTGTCGACTTCGAGGTCCAGCACGATGTCCAGGTACGCCTTGCCGCCGGCCACCGGGCTGACCCCGTTCTCGGCCAGGATCTGGTCGAGCTCCTCGGCCTGCGCCACGTTGCGCGGGAAGCCGTCGAGCAGGAAACCCTCGGCCGCGTCCGGCCGCGAGAGCCGGTCGCGGACGATGTCTATGGTGAGCTCGTCCGGTACCAGGCGCCCGGCGTCCAGGAACTCCTTGGCCTTCACGCCCAGCGGGGTGCCCTGCGTGATGTTCGCCCGGAAGATGTCCCCCGTGCTGATCTTCGGGACGTCCAGGTACGAGGCGATGAACGAGGCCTGCGTGCCCTTGCCCGCGCCCGGCGGACCGACGAGAACGATACGCACTAGTAAAGGGACCCTTCGGCGTCGATGGGACGGACGGCCGTGTGCCGTCCGCGGTGGGTGAGGCGCGACGACGCCGTTGTCACAGCCGTCACCTCAGGAAGCCTTCGTAGTTGTGCTGCTGGAGCTGGGACTCGATCTGCTTCACGGTCTCCAGGCCGACGCCCACCATGATCAGGATAGTCGTGCCGCCGAAGGGGAACTTGCCGCTCGCGTGCAGCTCGGCCAGCGCGATCATCGGGATGATGGCGATCACCGCCAGGTACATCGCACCGGGCCAGGTGACGCGGGTGGAGACGTACTGCAGGTACTCCGAGGTCGGCTTGCCGGCCCGGATACCGGGGATGAAGCCGCCGTACTTCTTCATGTTGTCGGCGATCTCGTCCGGCACGAAGGTGATCGAGACGTAGAAGAAGGCGAAGCCGAGGATCAGCAGGAAGTACGTCATGGAGTACGTCAGCGAGTAGCCGTTGGTCGACATCCCGAACTGCTTGTTCACCCAGTGCGCCCACCCCTTGGTGGCGTTCGGGTGTGTGAAGTTCGCGATCATCAGCGGCAGCTGCAACAGCGACGAGGCGAAGATGACCGGGATCACACCGGCCTGGTTGACCTTCATCGGGATGTAGGTCGAGGACCCGCCGTACATCCGCCGCCCGACCATGCGCTTGGCGTACTGCACGGGGATGCGCCGCTGGCCCTGCTCGACGAAGACGACCGCGCCGACCATGATCATGCCCATCGCCAGCACGCCGAAGAACACCGGCCAGCCGTTCATCGTCTGGCCGGCCTGCTTGATCGCCCACAGCGAGGACGGGAAGTTCGCGGTGATCGAGGTGAAGATCAGCAGCGACATGCCGTTGCCGATGCCGCGGTCGGTGATCAGCTCGCCGAGCCACATGATCAGCGTCGTGCCGGCGGTCAGCGTGATGACCATGACGGTCATCCCGGTCCAGTCCACCTTCGTGAAGATGACGTTCTTGCCGCTACAGCTGGACCCCAACAGCGCACCCGGGTTGTTCTTCATCAGGGTGAGCATCGTGGTCGACTGCAGAACGGCCAGCCCGATGGTCAGATACCGCGTGTACTGCGTGATCTTCGTCTGCCCGGCCTGGCCCTCCTTCTTGAGGGCCTCCAGCCGCGGGATCACGACGGTCAGCAGCTGCAGGATGATCGACGCGGTGATGTACGGCATGATGCCGAGCGCGAAGATGGACAACTGCAGCAGCGCACCACCGGAGAACAGGTTGATCAGACCGAGCGCCTGATTATTGCCCGCGTCCGAGTGCTTGCCGATGTTCAGACAGCTGCTGAGCGTATGCGTGTCCACACCCGGCGCGGGGATATGAGCGCCCAACCGGAACAAGGCCATGATGCCGAGCGTGAAGAGCAGCTTCTTGCGCAGGTCGGGTGTCCGGAACGCCCGAGCGAATGCGGTGAGCATGGTCCTCCTGCGCCTT
>JAEKKI010000213.1 GCA_019510485.1 Catenulisporales bacterium | reverse complement strand
ATTGCTCGCGGGACCATCCGGCGAAGACCCGCTGGTCTTCGCCGGGTGAGGCGACGGCGATGGGGTGCTCGGGGCGGACGAGGCGGACGAGCGCGACGACGACGGGATGCTCCGGCCGGCCGTGCGCGACGGCGACGTGGTACTCGGGGCGGACCAGCCGGACGAGCGCGACGGCGACGCGGTCCCCGTCCCCGTGGCGGCCGTGGTCGTCCCGGCGGCCACCGCGCTCGGGGCACTCCCTGTGGCCGCTGGGGTGGCGCAACCGGCCACGGCCGCGAGCGCGGTTGCCGACACGGCGGCCGCGAACGCCGGCCGCCATCGGCGGCCAGGACGCGAGAGGTACATATAGGTGTTCTCCTTAGACCGTTCCAGTCGACTCGACGACCTAGTGGTCCAAGGGAGCGGAAAGGTTGCCCGGCCACACCAAGGGAACTCAGAAACCGCCGTCCACCTAGCGGTGTCAGCGATCCCAACGTCACACTCGCAGTGCGGCAGTCGCGCACATGGCCAAACCCCGTAAACCCCTACCTACAACCGCCCCAACGCCTCCCGCAAAGGCTTCAACCCCATAGACCCCAGGTCCAGCGCCTGCCGGTGGAACGTCTTCAGATCGAAGTCAGCCCCCTTACGCGCCTTCGCGTCATCCCGGGCCCGCATCCAGATCCGCTCCCCCACCTTGTACGACGGCGCCTGCCCCGGCCACCCCAGATACCGGTCCAGCTCGAACGCCAGCTGCGCCTCCGGCAGATTGACGTTCGCCCGCATGAACCGCCACCCCAGCTCCGGGGTCCAGCGCTCGCCGCCGTGGTCGATCCCGGTCCCGTCACCGAAGTCGAACCCGGCCGGGATCTCCAGCTCCAGGTGCATTCCCAGGTCCACGACCACCCGTACCGCGCGCATCATCTGCCCGTCGAGCATGCCGAGCTTGTCCCCCGGGTCCGACAGGTAGCCCAGGTCGTCCATCAGCCGCTCGGCGTACAGCGCCCAGCCCTCGCCGTGGCCGGAGACCCAGCACATCGAGCGCTGCCACCGGTTCAGCAGCTCCGTGCGATAGGCCGTCTGCCCGCACTGCAGGTGATGCCCCGGCACTCCCTCGTGGTACACGGTCGTGAGCTCGCGCCAGGTGGAGAACTCGGTCTGGCCCTCGGGCACCGACCACCACATCCGGCCCGGCCGGGAGAAGTCCTCTGACGGCGGCGTGTAGTACATGACCCCTTCGTGGGTCGGCGCGATCATGCACTCCAGCCGGCGCACCGGCTCGGGGATGTCGAAGTGGACGTCGACCAGCGCCGCCACCGCGGCGTCGGACTTCTCCTGCATCCAGGCCCGGAAGTTGTCGGCGCCGGTGATCCGGCGCGTCGGGTCGGCCTCCAGCGCGGCCACCGCATCCTTCAGCGACCCGCCCGGCACGATCCGCTCGGCGGTCTCGGCGATCTCGGCGCGCAGCCGCTCGACCTCCTCCAGGCCCCAGCGGTAGGTCTCGTCCAGATCGACCGTGTCGCCGAGGAACTCCCGCGACGCGCGCTGATAACGCTCACGCCCGACGGCGTCCTTCTCCGGCGCCGACGGCAGCAGTTCCTCGGCGAGGAACCGGCCGAAGTCGGCGGTGGCCGCGGTGGCGGTCGCGGCGCCGCGCTCCAAGTCCTCACGCAGTGCACCGGCGGCGCCGGTCCGCGCGACCAGAGAGGTCCAGAAGTTCTCGCCGCCGCGCGCGCCGGTCCAGTCCTCGGTCTGCTTCACGCATGCCAGCACCTGGCGCCGTGCCGAGGTGCGGCCGTGCGCTGCCGAGTCCAGCAGCGTGGCCTTCAGCTGCTCCAGCGCGACCGGGACGGCGGCCAGGCGCCGGGCGATGTTCGCGTGGTCCTCCTCGCCCTCGGTGCTCATCTGGTCGAAGACCGCGCGCATGTTCTGCAGCGGGCTGGCGATCACGTTCAGTGCGGAGGTGTCGTCACCGGCCTCGTAGCTCTCGACCGCGAGCGCGAGCCGCTCCTCCATGGCCGCCACGGCCACCCGCTCGCCCTCGTCCGCGGGCTCCAGCGCCCGGATCGCCGCCAGGGTGGCCGCCGTCAGCGTGTTGCGCGCGGCGAAGCCCTCCAGCGAGATGTCGGTCAGCTCGTGATCGTGCCCGGGGACACCGAGTTCGGTGGCGAACTGCGGGTCCAGTTCGACGTAGCGGGCGACGTAGTCTTCGGCGATCTCATTGATGGACGTCACGCGCTCGACCCTATGACGGTGATCGTCGGGCGTCCAACAATATGGTCCCCGATACGGCCCCGCGCCAGCTCCTGACGCCGGGGTAACCGGCGAACGGCGAACTCGGTGATCACGCTCCCGCGCGCGTCCCGCGGATCCGGCCGCGCCGCGCCGCCACGGTGACGACCGGGACGGCCACCGCCAGCACGCCGCAGCCGGCGACGCCGAGCGCCAGGTGCTCGGCCAAGCGATCACGCCCCGGCGCCGCGCCTTCCGGTTCCACGACGCGCGTCCCGGGTCCGAGCGACGGGTCCGGGCGGCCCTCGCCGGCCAGGTTCACCGTCACCGCGCGGTAGGGGTCGACGATGCCCCAAGCCACAGCGCCCGCGTCGCCGTTGTCGCCCGAGGCATCGGCGGACGGCCGATCGGCGGTCTGGACCAACCGCTGTGCCACTTGCCAGTTGTGCAGACCCGGCCGATGGGCCAGCACGAGCGCGGCCGTACCGGCGACGAACGCCGACGCGAAACCAGTGCCCTGCTCAGCGGTGAGCGCGCCTGGGAATCCCGCCGCCGGGACCGCCATACGCCCGCCCGGCGCGGCCAGCATGACGCCGGCGTCCTGCTGCGCGAAGGACGTCGCGATACGGCCGGTGCGATCCACCGCGCCGACCGCCAGCACTCCGGGGATCGCTGCCGGGTAGTACTTGACGTCCTTCTGCGCGCCGGCCGCGGCTGCCGGACCGTCGGCGCCCGCCGGAGCGACGATCAGCACGTCGCTCGCCAATGCGTTCTGCACGGCCGCCCGCAGTTGTGGCGAGTCCTCGGTGGTGGCGATCGAGACGTCGATGATGCGCGCACCGCCCGCCGTGGCGGTGCGGATCGCATTGGCCAGTTTCACCGAACTGCCCCTGCCGGGTTGACCGGCTAGATACGTCTGCCGGATCGGCAGGATCGTCGCCTCCGGAGCCGCCCCAGAGAACCCGAACACCCCGTTCTCCCGACCGGCGACTACCGCCGCGATCGCGGTTCCGTGGCCGTCGCAGTCGTCATCGGCTCTGTCACCGGGATCGACGACGCTCGACCCGGCAAGCACCGTATCGGGGCCGAACGCCGGATTCGTCTTGTCGACACCGGTGTCGACGACGGCGACCGTGACGCCCTTGCCGCGCGTGAGGTACCAGACCCCGGCCGAGCTCAGGCCCAGTTGGCTCTGCGGCCACAGCAGACCCGGACCCGGATCGCCGGCCGGCAGGTTCGGCGCGGGCAGCGGCCGCGGACAGCGGCCGCCGCCGGCCGGAGGCGCCCCGGACGTGCCTCCGGCCCGCACCGCCGAGGCCGAGGCCAGGAAGCAGCCGGCCGCGAGCGCCGACACCGCCACCTTTCGCAGGGTACGTCGAAGACGTGGACGTCGAGCCATGGTGAGCCTCGGGAGGACGCAAGGGAGTCAGTACCCCCCGCGCGAACGGCTCGCAGCCGGCGGCATCGGGATTGCGGTGATGATATAGACGGCGCGGGCCGTTCCACCAGAGGGGATTCGCCCTGGTGAGGCCTTGTTACTGTGCCGAATTTTACTAAGTGCACTCGAAAGCAGCTGGACGGCCTGGTCAGTGGCTAGGCAGGAGTCCAGCTACTTCCGAGCGCATTAGTAACACG